>JBCCIF010000055.1:0-21685 GCA_039028335.1 Bacteroidota bacterium | reverse complement strand
GCAATTAAAAATATCCAACGAGAAAGCACTCCTGGTTTGAGAAAGTATGCTTCCTCAGGTGAATTGCCAAGAATCCTTAATGGTCTTGGTATTGCGGTTGTTTCAACTTCGCAAGGAGTGATGACCGATAAAGAAGCTAGAAAATTGAACATAGGAGGTGAAGTCATCTGCAGTGTTTATTAATAAAATTAGATAATGTCACGAATAGGAAACGCGATCATAGAATTACCTCAGGGAGTAGACTTTTCTATAGATGGAAACATCGTAACAGTAAAAGGTCCTAAAGGTGAGCTAAAACAAGAGATTCACGAAAGCATCACTCCAAAGATTGAAGATGGTGTAGTGAGCTTTGACAGAGCAAATGAGCTAAAGCAGACAAAAGCTTATCATGGCCTTTACAGATCTCTTGTAAAGAACATGGTCATCGGTGTAACAGAAGGATACAAGACGGAACAAGAGTTGGTCGGAGTAGGATATAGAGCATCCAACAAGGGGCAACTTTTAGAATTGTCTTTGGGATATTCTCATCCCATTCACTTTCAAATTCCGGAGGAAGTAAAAGTTACCACTGTTTCTGAAAAAGGGCAGAATCCAATGGTCATCCTTGAATCTCATGACAAACAATTGATTGGAGCTGTAGCTGCTAAAATCAGATCCTTGAGAAAACCTGAACCTTATAAAGGTAAAGGAATTCGATTCAAAGGTGAATACATTAGAAGAAAAGCAGGTAAGACAGCTGCTGCTTAATTTTAAAGGTGTAGTAATGAAACTAACGAAAAGAACAAGAAGACTTAGAATCAAAAGAAGAATCAGAAAAAACATGACTGGTTCTGCTGCAAGACCTCGGTTGAGTGTTTTCAGAAGCAATAGCAATATCTATGCTCAGTTGATTGATGATAATCAAGGCTCAACATTAGGTGCTGCGAGTTCTTTGAACAACAAAGATGCCGCAAAACTTAAAGGACAAGAACAAGCGGCCGCAATTGGAAAAGAGATTGCAGAAGTAGCAAAGTCTAAAGGAATTGAGGAAGTAATTTTTGATAGAAATGGATATCTCTATCACGGAAGGGTAAAATCATTGGCAGAAGCAGCAAGAGAAGCTGGCTTAAAATTTTAATAAGCAATGGCAAAAGAAATCGTACAAAGAATAAAATCAAGTGACATCGAGCTTAAAGATAAGCTTGTAACGGTTAACCGAGTTACCAAAGTAACAAAAGGTGGACGAACTTTTAGCTTTTCTGCAATAGTTGTAGTTGGTGATGAGAACGGTATTGTTGGCCATGGTTTAGGAAAGGCAAAAGAAGTCACTGAAGCAATTTCAAAGGCCATTGATGATGCTAAAAAGAACCTCATAAAGGTTCCTTTAATAAAAGGAAGTATCCCTCATGCGCAATACGGCAAATATGCTGGAGCTAGAGTGTTCTTGAAACCAGCGTCAAATGGTACCGGTGTTATTGCAGGTGGAGCTATGCGAGCTGTTTTGGAGAGTGTTGGAGTAAAAGATGTTTTGGCTAAATCTCAAGGTTCGTCTAATCCACACAATGTGGTTAAGGCCACAATTAATGCTTTGAGCGAATTAAGAGATGCCTTTACGATTGCACAGCAAAGAGGTGTAGAATTAGATAGAGTATTTAACGGATAATTATTACGGCAATGGCAAAAATTGTTGTTACTCAGATAAAAAGCGCGATTAACCGACCAAAAAGACAGAAGTTGACTCTTCAAGCTTTAGGTTTGGGAAAATTGAATAGAAGTGTTGAACACGAAGCTACTCCACAAATTTTGGGAATGGTGAATAAAGTGCAGCACTTAGTTAAAGTAGATGACAAATAATCTTATAGCAAAAAAAGATGAATTTGAATAGCTTGAAGCCAGCCAAAGGCTCGACAAAAAATAGAAAAAGAGTAGGAAGAGGAGAAGGATCTGGAAGAGGCGGAACGTCTACTAGAGGGCATAAAGGTGCGAAGTCTCGTTCTGGATATTCTACGAAAAGAGGATTTGAAGGTGGTCAAATGCCTTTGCAAAGAAGGGTTCCTAAATTTGGTTTTAAAAATAGAAACCGGGTAGAATATAAAGGCATTAATCTAGACACGATACAAAGTCTTATTGATGACAAGAAAGTGACTTCAATTAATCCGGAAGTCTTGATTGATAATGGATTGGCCCAGAAAAAAGATTTGATTAAAATTTTAGGAAGAGGAGAGTTAAAATCGAAAATTGACGTTGTAGCACACGGATTTTCAGCCTCTGCGAAATCTGCCATTGAATCGGCAGGTGGAAAAGTGGAACTTGTTGGTGGAAATGCAGTAGAAGTAAAAGATACTGCTAACGCAAAACAAGAAGAAGAATAATTAACTCGAAAACCAGATGAAGAACTTCATACAAACATTAAAAAATATTTGGAGCATAGAAGACCTAAGACAGCGAATTCTATTGACACTTGGGTTCATTCTTATTTTTAGAATCGGATCTTATGTCATTCTGCCAGGCGTAGATGTTACCGTTCTCGATCCAACTAAAGGAGGAGGTGATAGCGAGGGGTTAGCTGGATTACTGGATTTATTCACAGGAGGGGCTTTTAATCGTGCATCAATCTTTGCTTTAGGTATTATGCCATACATCTCAGCATCGATTATAATGCAGCTTGCGGGAATTGCGGTTCCAGCAATCCAAAAGATGCAAAGAGAAGGTGAAAGTGGTAGAAAGAAAATCACCTTGTACACACGTATTTTGACTGTAGGTGTAACTCTTTTGCAAGCTCCAGGATATCTTTCAATGTCTGTAATTGGAAATCAAGCAGCCCTTAACCCAGATGTATTGTGGTGGGTTACTTGTGTGACGATTATGGTTGTTGGCACACTGTTCGTTATGTGGATGGGTGAAAAAATTACTGACCGTGGTATTGGAAATGGTATTTCATTACTTATCATGATTGGTATTATAGCCGGTCTTCCAGGGTCTTATGTACAGGACTTCTTGAAACAAACAGGAGAAGGCGGAGGCGGATTAATGTTTGTTGTGGTTGAATTAGCAATTCTGTTGCTTATTATAGCTGCGTGTGTTGCGCTTGTTCAAGCCACGCGAAGAGTACCGGTTCAATTTGCAAAAAGAGTTGTGGGAAATAAGCAATATGGCGGTGTGCGTCAGTACATTCCCTTAAAAGTGAATGCAGCTGGAGTTATGCCTATCATCTTTGCTCAAGCAATTATGTTTGTTCCCCTCTATTTGGCTCAGGCCATGTCGGTAGAGCCTGGAACGGCTTCATTTTTAAATAAACTTTCAGACTTTAAAAGTCTGCCTTATAATATTATTTTCTTCATTCTGGTCGTAGCATTTACTTATTTCTACACCGCCATTACGGTTAACCCAAATCAAATGGCAGATGATATGAAGAGACAAGGTGGTTTCATCCCTGGAATTAAACCTGGAAGAAAAACGGCTGATTTTTTAGATACCTTATTATCTAGAATCACATTGCCTGGATCAATCTTCTTGGGTCTTATTGCTATTCTTCCTGCTGTTGCTTCTTTATTCGGCATTGCAGACGGATTTGCAATATTCTTTGGTGGAACATCACTTCTAATTATGGTTGGGGTCGTATTGGATACACTTCAACAAATAGAAAGTCACCTTTTATCAAGACATTATGACGGATTGATGAAATCCGGAAAAATAAAAGGACGTAGCTCTACATTCGGCATGGCAGGATAATGATCCACATTAAGAATGAAGAAGAAATAGAGTTACAAAGAGAAAGTTCTTTACTTGTTGGAAAGACTTTAGCAGAGCTAGCCAAACTAATCGAACCGGGAATAAGCCCGCTCAAATTAGACGCTGTTGCAGAAGAGTTTATCAGAGATCATGAAGCTATGCCAGGCTTCAAGGATTATAATGGTTTTCCGAACACATTATGCACTTCAGTAAATAATGTTGTTGTACACGGAATTCCTACCGATATCCCTTTAAAAGAAGGTGATATAATCTCTGTTGACTGTGGTGTTTTGAAAAATGAATTCTACGGAGATTCGGCTTATACATTTCAAGTCGGTGAAGTAAATTCTGACATCAAAACCCTATTGAAGGTAACACAAGAATGTCTAGCAAAAGGTATAGAGCAAGCAATTGCTGGAAAAAGAACCGGAGATATCGGTTTCGCCATTCAGCAACATGCCGAAAATCACGGCTACGGTGTCGTGCGTGAATTAGTTGGTCACGGTTTGGGTAAAAACCTTCATGAAGAACCCGAAGTTCCCAATTATGGAAAACGCGGTCGTGGTCCTAAATTAAAAGAAGGCATGGTTTTGGCTATCGAGCCCATGATTAACATGGGAAGAAAAGAAGTCAAACAAGGTGAAGATGGATGGACCATCGTCACGGCTGACAATATGCCTTCGGCTCATTTCGAACACAATATAGTTGTACGAAAAGGAGCGGCAGAAGTTCTTTCAACTTTTGAATTTATTAATGAAATTATTTTTGAGTAGATAAGATATATGGCAAAGCAAACATCAATAGAACAAGATGGCGTGATCATCGAAGCACTCTCGAACGCAATGTTTAGAGTTGAGCTTGAAAATGGACACGTTATTACTGCGCATATATCAGGTAAAATGAGAATGCATTACATAAAGATACTTCCTGGAGACAGAGTTAAGGTAGAAATGTCGCCTTACGATCTTACTAAAGGACGTATCACATTTAGATATAAATAAGAGCTTATGAAAACTCGTGCAAGCCTAAAAAAGAGATCTTCTGACTGCAAAGTGGTGCGCAGAAAAGGAAGATTGTATGTTATTAACAAGAAGAACCCTAAGTTCAAACAAAGACAAGGGTAAATTAGAGATAGAATTATGGCAAGAATAGCTGGAATAGACTTACCTAAGAATAAAAGAGGTGAAATCGGATTGACATACATTTATGGTATCGGTCCTAACTCTGCTAAACAAATATTGGACAAGGCTGGCATCTCTTATGAAAAGAAAATTGATGAATGGAGCGATCAGGATATTGCTGCCATAAGAGGTGTTATTGGTGATGAGTTTACGGTAGAAGGTGCTTTGCGTTCAGAAATACAAACGAATATCAAGCGATTGATGGATATCGGATGTTACAGAGGAATAAGGCATAGAGCAGGTTTACCATTGAGAGGGCAGAGAACAAAAAATAATTCACGAACAAGAAAAGGAAAGAAGAAGACTGTTGCTGGTAAAAAGAAAGCAACGAAATAATCCTTTTAGAGATATTTTATTATGGCTAAATCAGGTAGCAAAAAGAAAAAAAATGTAAAAGTTGAGGCGGTTGGACAATGTCACATCAAAGCCACTTTCAACAATATCATGATTAGCTTGACCAATAATACCGGTCAAGTCATTTCATGGTCTTCTGCCGGTAAAATGGGGTTCAGAGGATCGAAGAAAAACACTCCTTATGCAGCACAAGTTGCGGCCGAAGATTGCGCAAAAGAAGCGATGGAATACGGTTTAAAAAAGGTGAAAGTATATGTAAAAGGTCCTGGCTCTGGAAGAGAGTCAGCTATTAGAACCATCCATAATATGGGGATTGAGGTAACTGAAATTTTTGATGTTACTCCTTTACCGCACAACGGATGTAGACCTCCAAAAAGAAGAAGAGTTTAATTGCAATAAATAGAAGAAGATGGCAAGATATAGAGGCCCAAAATCAAAAGTTGCACGTAGGTTTAGAGAACCTATTTTCGGTCCAGATAAGGCTTTAGAAAGAAAGAATTATCCTCCGGGAATGCACGGACCAAACAAAAGAAGGTCTAAGCAATCAGAATATTCTGTTCAGTTAGCCGAAAAACAAAAGGCAAAATATACCTATGGTATTTTAGAAAGACAATTCGAGAACTTGTTCAAGAAAGCTTCTTCTAAAGTAGGTATTACGGGTACCGTTTTATTGCAATTGTGCGAATCGCGATTAGACAATACTGTTTTTAGATTGGGAATTTCTCCTACAAGACGAGGAGCAAGACAATTGGTAGGACATAGACATATTACTGTTAATGGAAGAGTCGTTAATATTCCGTCTTTTTCATTGCGTCCTGGTGATGTCATAGCTGTAAGAGAGCGTTCAAAGTCAATGGAAGCTATAACAAGTTCTTTGGCTCAAAACACCAATACGGGAGAATGGTTGGAATGGAATAAGGAAACCATGTCGGGAAAATATTTGAATACTCCTGAAAGAGAGCAGATTCCAGAAAATATCAAAGAACAGTTAATTGTCGAATTATATTCTAAATAATAAATACACCTTGGT
This sequence comes from Bacteroidota bacterium, assembly GCA_039028335.1. Taxonomy (GTDB): domain Bacteria; phylum Bacteroidota; class Bacteroidia; order Flavobacteriales_D; family JABDKJ01; genus JABDKJ01. The sequence goes on along the minus strand of JBCCIF010000055.1, from coordinate 15,409 downwards.
AATATGCCTATACTAGATTTTCAAAAGCCAGACAAAGTAATCATGATCGAATCGGACAACTCGGTTGGCCAGTTCGAGTTCAGACCATTAGAACCGGGTTACGGAATTACCATTGGAAATGCCTTAAGAAGAATTTTACTTTCTTCTCTTGAGGGATTTGCTATTACCTCTATCAGAATTGATGGGGTTGACCATGAATTTTCTTCAATCAAAGGAGTTGTAGAAGATGTTACTGAGATGATCTTAAATCTAAAACAAGTTAGATTCAAGCAACAAATTGAAGGTACAGACAACGAAAAATTAACCGTTACTGTTTCAGGAAAAGACCAATTTACAGCAGGTGATATTGGAAATTTCACATCTGCTTTTCAAGTTTTGAATTCAGACTTGGTCATTGCCAACATGGATCCAAAAGTGAAAATCGAAATGGATATCACTATTGGCAAAGGCAGAGGTTATGTCCCTTCAGAAGAGAATAAAACTAGCAGCGCCCCTATAGGAACAGTTTTCACAGACAGTATCTTCACTCCAATAAAGCACGTGAAGTATGAAGTTGAAAACTATCGTGTAGAGCAAAAAACGGATTATGAGAAATTAATCGTTGAATTGAAAACTGACGGTTCAATTACTCCAAAAGACGCTTTACAAGAAGCTGCGAAAATTTTGATTCATCACTTCATGTTGTTCTCGGATGAGAGAATAACCTTAGATAGTGAAGAGAAGAAAGAAACAGAAGAATTTGATGAATCTTCTTTGCACATGAGACAATTGCTCAAAACGAAATTGGTCGATATGGACCTTTCTGTAAGAGCATTGAATTGTCTAAAAGCAGCAGATATTGAGACCCTGGGAGATTTGGTTTCATTCAACAAGAACGATTTATTGAAATTCAGAAACTTTGGTAAAAAGTCATTGACTGAATTGGAGGACCTCATCGAAAGCAAAGGACTTTCATTTGGAATGAACTTGGCCAAATACAAATTGGATAAAGAGTAGAAAAATTTCGCATTGCGAATAAAGATTTAGCGTCATGAGACACGGAAAAAAGTTCAATCACCTCGGAAGAACAGCTTCTCATAGGAAAGCGATGTTAGCCAATATGGCTTGTTCGTTAATTGAACATAAGCGAATAAATACAACAGTTGCAAAAGCAAAAGCTCTTCGCAAATATGTTGAGCCATTGATTACAAAGTCGAAGAACGATACCACGCATTCAAGAAGAGTAGTTTTTAGCTACTTAAAGAACAAATATGCGGTAACTGAATTGTTTAGAGAGGTTTCGCCTAAAGTTGCCGATCGTCCAGGAGGATACACGCGTATCATTAAAACTGGAAATAGAATGGGTGATAATGCTGAAATGTGCTTGATCGAATTGGTTGATTTCAATGAGTTATTGCTTGGTGATACTGGAAAGAAAAAATCGAGAAGACGAAGAGGCAAGAAGAAATCTGGCGCAGCTGGAACAGCAGCAGCAGTAGTTGCAGGAACAGTAGCTGAAGAGGCAAAAGCAGAAGCAGAATTTTCTGAAGCGGTTGCAGAAGCCAATGAAGATGCAGCTGAAATGGCGGCTAATGCAGCTGAGGCAGCAGCCGAAGGCGCGGAAGCAGCTGCTGAAGCTGGAAATGCTGAACTAGCTGAACAAGCTGCCGAAGTAGCTCAAGATGCTGCAGATGAAGCTGAAGCACATGCTGAAAAGGCAGCTGAGGCAGCCGAAGACGCAAAAGATGCAGCTGAAGAGGCACAAGAAGCAGCGGAAGCGGCTACTGAAAAGGCGGAAGCCTCACAAACAGAAGATGCTCAAGAAGCTGCAGAAGAAGCGGTTGCAGAAGCTGAAGCGGCAGTAGAAGCTGCTGAAGATGCAGAAGATGCAGCGGAAGCTGCGGCAGAAGCTGCAGAGGACGCCCAAGATGCCGCGGAAGAAGCAAGTGAAGATGCTGCCGAGGCTGAGGATGCAAATTCAGAAGAAGAATAGTACTTTCTCCTGCGGCAGCAACGCAGGAGTTCAGAATAACGTAAACTAACACTAAAAAGGCGCGGGTTGACTCGCGCTTTTTTTATGCGCTATTGTATTTGGAGTTAATGGAAAACTACCGGCAAATTAAATTTGACAATACCCTTAAGCCTAATTCTCAATTTGACTTGGGGAATATTGAAGAATTGCTGAGAAGAGATCTAGAATTTAAACCCACTCAACTTCACAAAATAAACTTTTACAACCTCCTTTTTATTACTGAAGGAAGTGGATATCATACGATCGATTTCACAGATTTCAAATATGAAAAAGGAACACTCATTACTATTCGAAAAGATCAATTGCATAGATTTCACTTTAGCAAAAATGTAAAGGGTAAAATGCTTTTTTTCACGGAAGAATTTCTTGCCAGTCATTACAGTAAAAAAGAGGTCTCCAGATCTTTTCAACTCTTTAATGAACTTCTTTCTCATCCAAGAATAAAGTTGAATCAAAAAGACTTTTCTGAAATACTCGAGCATATTGAAGATATCCAATTGGAGTATTTAGATAGATATGACGAATTTTCCGAAAGCATTATTAGATCATCATTGCACATTTTAGTATCTAAGATTTATCGCGTTAAGTCGAAAGTTCATAAGGTATTGAACTATCATAAATACCTTGATGATTTCTCACGCTTTCAAAAATTGGTAGAGTCAAACTGTTTTGAATTCAAGAAAGTTCACGACTACGCGAACCACATGTCTTGCACGCCAAAAACACTCAATAACATAAGCAGACGAATCATCGATAAACCTGCAAAACAATTGATTGATGAAATATTGATTACACAAATCAAAAGATTGTTGATTAATACGCATATGCCAATTACCGAAATAGCCTATACTGCGGGTTTTAATGAACCTTCCAACCTCTACCGTTTCTTCAAGAAATACACTGGAAGTACACCCGAACAGTTTCGAAAAGCTTATTGAAGTTTCCCATTTTGACAGTTCAAAGGCTGAAGCATATAGCACTCCTCATTGCTTCATCCAATACTTTTGTGACGAAATCAAAATTCACAATCATGAAATACAATCAATTATTGACATTTGTTGGGCTGACATTATTCATGCTGGCCTGCACTAACCCGGCTCAAGACGCTACAACGAAAGAACAAGTTAAGAGTCAAAAAGAAGAAAAAATGGAAATTTCAAATAAAGAAAAAGTAGTTGCATTACTCAATAGTTTCAATACAAGAGACAAAACACCTGTTTCTTATATAAATCCTGAAAATTACGTACAGCACAATTTAGGAGTTGGCGATGGTTTAGCTGGTTTTGGTGAAGTAATGAAAATGGCTCCACCGCAAGGATTTAAAGCGAATGTTGTCCGAGCATTTGAAGAAGGAGACTATGTATTCACCCATACAGAATATGATTTCTTCGGTCCTAAAGTGGGCTTTGATGTCTTTCGCTTTGAGAACGATCAAATTGTAGAACACTGGGATAATTTAGCGGAAATAACCCCTCCAAACCCAAGTGGAAGAACACAACTGGATGGTGCAATAGACATAGCTGACAAGGAGAAAACATCCGCGAACAAAAAAGTCGTACAGAATTTTGTTCAAGAAGTACTTATGAATGGTAATTCAGACAACATCACTGCTTATGTGAATCCAGAGAAATACTTACAACATAATTCTCAAGTAGCTGACGGTTTGGACGGTTTAGGAAAAGCACTCGAATACTTCGCTGAAAATGGATTGGTAATGGAATATGAGAAAATGCATAATATTATGGGTGAAGGAAATTTTGTTTTGACAATGAGTGAAGGCAAATTTGGGACCGGAGATCATGTTGCCTTCTATGATCTATTTCGATTAGAAAATGGACTAATCGTAGAACATTGGGACGTCATTCAAAATATCCCACCTCAAGAAGAATGGAAAAATACTAACGGAAAATTTTAATCATTTCAGATTGTTTAATTGATTTAAGCAAGTGTAAAAGAGCCCATTCAATTTGAGTGGGTTTTTTCCTTGGAATTAATCTGAATATTTTATCAGCATCTTCTGAGCTAAATAACCATTTCCACCATCGTAGACCAAAATCCACCCCATTTATTCTAAATTTTTAACAATAAATCGATTTAAAAAACCATGCGAAACAAGAAGTGACTTCCCTTCTTGAATAGCATTATCTTCTAGAAACTCAGCACCTTTTAAAGCACGCCTTTTGGCCTTAGAGACAGATTCTATTCCCTTATCATTCAACCCAGCATACCAAAAAACGCGTGATGCCTTTAACCATAAATCCAAAGGGAGTTTGAGATTATAAAATTTAACAATCTTTCGTTCAAATTCGCGGAATAGTCTTTTTTCTTTTTTTTCAAAGAACTGAGGATACAATTGCTCAGCTGTAGAAATTGAGCGGTTTAAACTGCTGGTATATATCGCATTGACTTCGCTTTCCTCTAATCGAACCGGGAGAAATGAAGGAGCATATACTCCGGCTGAATCATAAGCTTGAATAAAAGACATTGCCCCTTTTCGACTTCTCCAACCTGACTTGTCCAATTTGGGTTCACCATGTCTTATTAAAATAATTTGATAGAGACTATCGTAGTTTGCAATCAAACCCTGATTTTCTTTTATAAAGGAGATCGCACCAGGATTGTTCTTATGTTTCAGCTCCAATTCTTGATAATATTCAAGGATACCATCGATCTGACCTGATGCAAAAATACCAGAAATCAAAACATAAATGATACAAACGATTTTCACTACCGAAATTTATAGCCTAGACAAATTAAGGAAACACTTTACAATAATAGCGTGGCGAAATGAATTAATATTTTTGGTCAGAACAATTAGAATTGACATTTCAAACTTTCATTTATCCAATGCAAACTTCTGAATAAGCGATGACTTAAAATGGTCATCCAAAAACATCAATTGCTCCAATAGTTGACTTTGCTCGCTTATTTTGATTAAGTAAAGCAACCCTTTTCAAAAGCGCTCGTCTATTTGCGATAACATTTAAATTTAATCATATGAAAAAACAATTTTTTACATCTGATCATCATTTTGGGCACGCGAATATTATCAAATTTTGCGAGCGTCCCTTTAGTGATGTAGAAGAAATGGATCGCGTTCTCATCGACAGATGGAACGAAAAAATAGGACCTGAAGATGATGTATATCACATTGGTGATGTCGCTATGCGAAGCAAGAATCTTAAGGAAATATTAGACCAACTCAATGGTAATATTCATCTCATTACGGGAAATCATGAAGGAGCTGCCAGGGCCAATAGTCATCGATTCGAATGGATCAAAGACTATTATGAACTGAAAGTTCCAGATGAAGATGCGCCTGGAGGCAAGCAGATTATAATCCTTTTCCATTATGCCATGCGCGTTTGGAGATGGGATTATCGAGGCACTTGGCAACTTTACGGCCATAGCCATGGCAGTTTGCCTGACAAGGAAAATAAATTAGCAATTGATATCGGTGTTGATTGTCATAATTTTTATCCCTTGTCTTACGAAGAGGTGAAGGCTATCATGCAAACAAAAAAATGGGAACCCCCATTTTAAATTCAGAAAAGACAGATAAATACTGTCTTTTCTCCTCGCCCCAGTGCTGAACGAACTTACGTGAATGAAAATATCGAATCATTTCAATCCATGAGCTCACCTTTCTGTTTATTCTTAGGACTTCGACATAAATAACTCCTATTCCTTCTTCCTCTCTTATGTTTTTTCGTAGCTTAATGGAGTTATGAATAATACGCTTCTTGTGGATGAACGTCAGTCCGATTTAGGAAACTTCATTGTCGGCCGACTATTGCCCTTTCGAAAAAAAAGACAAGTCGGTCCCTTTACTTTTATAGATCACATGGGTCCAACTGAAATAAATCCTGGTGATGCAATGGATGTTGACCAGCATCCACATATTGGATTGTCTACTTTGACCTATCTTTTTCAAGGAGAAGTGCATCATCGCGATAGCATAGGAAGCGATCAAATTGTCAAACCAGGAGATGTGGCTTTTATGACTGCGGGAAAAGGTGTGACGCATTCAGAAAGAACGCCTCAATACCTGCGGAACAAGGCCTTTAATATGCACGGTTACCAGATTTGGGTAGCCTTGCCCAAAGACCGAGAAGAAATGGAGCCTCAATTTGACTATTATCCATCTGATGAAATCCCTGCTTGGGAAGAAAAAGGAGTGAAATTTCGTTTGGCAGCAGGCAATGCATTTGGAAAAAGTGCACCACTTCAAGGCTTTTCGCCTTTATTCATGGTAGATATTGAAACGGAGATTGAACAAACGATTTCGCTAGATAACCAACTTGAGGGAGAGGTTGCTTTCGTCATCGTAAAAGGAAATGTGCATGTCGCCAATGAAAGGGTTAAAGCGGGTCAAATGCTAATCAGCAAATCTGATCAAGCATGCGAAATTTGCATGGACTCCAATACACAAGTTTTGTTATTTGGTGGAACACCATTAGAAGAAGAACGCTTTTTACTTTGGAATTTTGTTTCAAGCTCGAAAGAGCGTTTATTAAAAGCCAAAGAGGATTGGATTGAAAAAAGGTTTCCGAAAATAGATGGTGATTTAACCTATATACCTTTTCCTGAGCACCTTTTTTAATTTGTATTTTTCAGGATATGAAAGCACCAAAAGCACCACGATTCTATTTCATTAAAGAAATTGCCATCGTTGTAATTGGGGTTTTAATTGCGGTTTCAATTAGCAATTTTAAAGAATCTCAAGACAATGAAGCTTATTTCAAAAAAACAATGATTGCGGTGAAGAGTGAAATCTTGGCCAGTCTTCAAGATGTCAATGATGTTTATTCCCGGCATGTTGAAGTAGCAGATTCGGTACAATCAAATTTGCAAAATGATGAAACGCTCATGGAAATTGTCTTTGAAGCTGGAGGGATTCAAATAGCCGAAACTAAAAATATTGGACTTCGCTTTTTTATTAGCCATAAAGCGGATTTGGTTGAATATCAAATGATCTCTGATTTAATGGAAATTGAAAATACCAATCGCATATTAGAAAAGAAGATGGATTACTTGCTGGAATTTGCTTATGCAGACATGTTCAAAGAAGATCCAAAAAGCAAAGAAAAGTTCCTCATCTATCTTTACAATGTAATGGACAGCGAACAAAGTCTTATCGTTCAATATGATGATTTTTTGAGCAACTATACTGAATAATCTTGTTGAATTCGCCTAAAGAAAAAACAGTCCATTCCAATCAAGACTCTCTTAAGATTGAAAAATTTCTATTTTCTATTTAAACTTTATTTGCTCAAAAACGTCAAATAGAATGAGAGATTAAAATTTCTTAACATGAGAAATCCTTGGAATTACTTTTTACTTTTCTTGATATCTTCTTTTGTTTTAGCTTCATGCGAAAAAGATGAAGTTGACGATGAAGAAAATCCTCTTCCAGTGAGTCATGTAGCATATGGTTCAGAAGATAGACAATGGCTCAATTTGTATCTTGCAGATTCTAATGTTCCCACACCGGTTTATTTTTTCTCGCATTCGAATGGTGCTACGGCAGATGACGTGCAGGGCTTTGTTGCCGATCTGCAAGAAGCAGGAATAAGTACGATTAGCTGGGAATCCGAGTTGATCATTGACTCTTTTGAAGACATTGAAACATGCTGGGCAGATGCAGAACTCATGATACAATGGGTAAAAAACAATGCGGAGCAATACAATCTCGATATGAATAATCTATTGATCGGAGGAAGGTCCAGAGGAAGCATAGCAAGTTGGAAATTAGCGCACAGTCAAGAAGATTCAATAAGAGGGATATATATGTTTCAAGCGCTTCCAGATGGAGCGTGGGGGAATTTAGATGAATGGAATCCAACAGAAGATATCTCTGCCTTGTCAGCAGATATTAAATTGACTTATAAACTAGAGCCTGGAACAGTTGATATACATGATCCAGAAAATGGAGCCCTTATTTTATCTCGCTATGAAGAACTGGGAATCGAAGAAAACTCAAGTCTTTCACATTCCCTCGGATCCGATCCGCAGTTATATGCAGACATCTCGGAATGGTGCCTAGGCCGTATCCAGTAATGAATCTTCAAATTCATAGTCTACGGAATCAATTGTTGAAGGAGTAAAAGACGCTACAAAGCTTCAATTAAAAGCGAAGCGGTTGCAGGATTTGTAGCCAGAGGAATATTGTGAACATCACATAATCGCATCAACATTGAAATATCCGGATCATGTGGGTGCTTGCCTAAGGGATCACGGAAAAAGAAGACCATATCCACATGCCCTTCAACCATGCGACTTGCAATTTGAGCATCTCCACCCAAAGGGCCGCTTTCGAGAGCTTCCACCTTATAGCCAGCATTCTCGATATGTTTGCCAGTAGTACCTGTAGAGGTCAATGAAATTTCATCCTTTTGAAAAATGTCCCTTCGTTCATTAATAAAAGCGACCATCTCGGCCTTTTTTCCATCATGAGCAATTAATGCAATATTCATAGCACAAAGTTAGAGCTTTCCCTTTCAAGATGAGAAAGCCAAAGTCCTCCTCCGAATATTATCTCATTACTTTCGGCATATGCTCCTAGCTACTCTCAATTAATAACTTTTATAGACGAATTGCCGTATAAACCATTTAAACAGACTTTACCAAGGTCAAAAAACAAATTCTAATGCTTCAAAGATTTTTCGCATGCTTGTGCGCAATTATCTGCGCTTTTACTTTTTCTGCCCAAACAGGTCCAGGAGGAATTGGAAATTCGTCTTCAAATGGATTATGGCTAAGGGCTGACATGATCACGCTCTCTTCTGGAAGCTCAGTATCTTCTTGGGCAGATGATTCCGGAAATGGCAATGATGGTTTTCAAAGTGTGGCAGCAAATGAACCCACTTTTGTTACCAATCAAATGAATGGCTATCCTATCGTCCGATTAGATGGCAGTGGTGACCAAATTGAAGTTGCAGATGCTGACATTCTGGACAATTCTGGAGGCCTTACCTATTATGTGGTCATACGCCCTAATAATCTAAATGGTAACCCAAGGGGAATTCTCGGTAAGCGTACCAATTTCAGTACAACATCTGATTATGCATACACCTGGTTTTTTCACGGAAGCAATTTGTTAAACGTAGATTTGAACACATCAAATAATCGTTTCGACACGGGAAGTATCAGCTATTCGAACAGTACAAATTACATTCTCTCTTTGGGATTTGATGGTTCGCAAGCAGTTGGAGTAAGAGCTTCTGTCTATACCAATGGAAACGTTACACGTCAAAGCACAGAGTCATCCAGTACTTTAATCAATAGTTCGGAAAACTTGGTACTTGGTGCTCTAAACGTAAATTACGGTCAATACCTTGGAGCAGATTATGCTGAAGTCATTCAATTTAATAAAACACTAAACTCGACCGAGCGCATTATCGTAGAGAACTATTTATCAGCCAAATACGATATTGTTCTTGGCGCAAATGATATTTATGAAGGTGATGAAAATGTAAATGGAGATTTTGATCACGATGTCGCTGGCATTGGTCAAGTAAGTTCAAGCGATAATCACAGAGATTCGAAAGGATCAGGAATAATTCGTATATCGAATCCCACAGATCTCAATGATGATGAATTTCTATTTTGGGGGCATGATAATGGTACACTGCAAGCAACTGAACTTAGTGATGTCCCAGTTGGCATTCAAGGTCGCTTTGAAAGGCAATGGAAGTTTTCAGAATTGAATTCAAGTAAGGCAAGCGTTGACATTGGAAGTATAGACATTCAATTCGATTTGGATGGGCTAGGAACTGTTACAGCATCCGATTTACGTCTAATTATTGATAGTGATGACGATGGACAGTTTGATGATGAAACGCCCATTTCCGGAGCAAGCCATGATGGAGGTACCTTATATAGTTTTGCTGGGGTAAGCGGAATAAGCAACGGGCTTCGCATGACACTAGGATCTGTCAATTTAAGCCAAACCCCTTTGCCTGTTGAACTTTCTCGATTCGAAGCAGTCGTCATTAGTGGAAACACAGTAATGGTCAAATGGCAGACACTAAGCGAATTGAACAATAATTATTTTGAGGTAGAAAGATCTAAATCAGGAGAAAATTGGGAGAGTATCGAACATGTTCAAGGAGCCGGCAACTCGACTTCCTTGATTGATTATGTGATCACAGATAATCGTCCATTTGAAGGCATTTCTTACTATAGATTGAAACAAAGCGATTATGACGGAACTATATCATATTCCGAAATCAGGTCAGTTAATCTCAATGAAAACAATCAAGAAGTTTTGATTTATCCCAACCCGACCATGCAAGAATTCTGGATTGAAGGAGATGGAAATGAAATTTCCAAAATTCAATTGTTCGACTCAAAAGGCATGGACGTTAGTTCATTGATTCGGGTGCGTTACAGCTCAAGACAAAAAGCCTTGGTGAACCTGAATGGGCTTCCATCGGGATTGTATTTTGCATGCACAGCTACTCAGCGTTTTCGTATTTTCAAAAAGGGCTGAACCATATAGGCATACTCTTCAAATAATGGCCTCATTTCGCTGTATTTTATGGCCAACCCAATCTTGCGCTAAAACAAAGAGCAACCTTGAAAGAGGACTAATACGCGAAAATTGACGCATTCATTTTTCATTTTATAAAGACAAAAATCAATGCAAAAAGTAACAGATTAAATTTTATATCGTAATATTGCAATATAGCATTATACGAATGGGCATTAGTAAATCAACGTTCTTTAATAAAAGACAAAACCGGATGGCGTCTGTTGCGAAAGCATTAGGCCACCCAGCGAGAATAGCCATTTTGGAATACCTCTTAAAAGTTCAGAGCTGTATTTGCAATGACTTGGTTATCGAACTTCCATTAGCACAGGCCACCATATCACAGCACCTAAGAGCACTGAAGAATGCAGAGCTAATTAAAGGAAATATTGAAGGAAATGCAATTTGCTACTGTATCAATGAAAAGACCATTGAAGAGTTGAATAGTTATTTAGAAAGCATGAAGATTCAACTCTTAAAAATAAACTGTTGTTAAATTAGAATTTGAAAAGATGAATCTCGAAGAACTCAAAGACATATTGAAAACCAATCCAGAATTAAACTTTAAAATAGAAGGCGGGGCATCAGTGCCTTCTCATTTTCATATTACTGAAGTAGGACAGATCACAAAGAACTTTATTGATTGCGGAGGAACCATTCGCAAAGAGAATAAAGTATCACTACAACTATGGGAGTCAGTTGACGTTTGGCATAGATTAAAAGCCGAAAAATTGCTTAAAATTATAGAGATGAGTCAAGACAAAGTTGGAGTGGAAAACTATGAAATTGAAGTAGAATATCAAGGATCTACTATTGGAAAGTACGGGCTAAACTATGAAAAAGGAGAATTCATTCTGAGCACTTCTAAAACGGCTTGTCTAGCAGAAGAAAATTGCGGAATCCCTGTAGAAAAACTGAAAAAAAATCTCAGAGAACTTGGACAAAAAGCCAGCGATTTCTGTGATCCAAATAGTAATTGTTGCTAATGTTATTGATTTAGAATGACATAAAAAAAGCGAAGTTCAAAGGACTTCGCTTTTCAATATCGTGAAAGAGATACTTATTTCTTCTCTTCTTTCTTTTCTTCAGAAGCCTTTTTTGTACAGCTCGCCTCTTTGCTTTTTGAACAACAAGCTTTTTTCTCGGCCTTTGTGCAAGATGCTTTTTCTCCTGAAGTCTTATCAGCGCATTCTTTAGCACATTCTTTCTTGTTCTTTTTCTTTTTCTTTTCCTTCTTCTTGTCGCTATCTACAACTTCTGTTTGGGTATTATCAGAAGAAAATGTCGTAGCTGCTATTGAAACTCCGCCAATAAAAGCGCAAAGTGTCACTGCTAGTAATAATTTTCTCATTTTTCTAAACTTTATTAATACTTAAAAATACAACAAATATGCTGTCCACGCCATGTTTTACGCAGAATTCAATCCTTTGTTCGCATGATCAATTGCATTCCTGAAATTGAATATGTTAGTTCATCGCATGACAACTTTCTGTCGTAGCCGCCTTTTCCATCATCAAAAATGATCAATGAATCTCCAACAAACTGAAAGCTTATATTCCCATTTTGAGCAATCAAATTAGCTGCTTTAGCAATATTTTCATGGCGATAAGCATATTCTTCTCCTTTGACGTTCTCTTCTAATATAGCAGCATCAATAAAACCCAATTCCACAAAAGAAGTATCCTTCAATTCAATAACCTTATTCCCCCAAGATTCTCGTTCTCCTGTATTTACCAATAAAAAAGTCCTGTCTGCTATCTCAAAAAAGCTCGGATAAAAGATTCGGCTGTCATATCCGTACGAAGATTCTGAAATCAACTGCATGCTTGAATCGGGTTTCATCTTTAGTAGTTGCAATCTTAGACCTCTTTTGCCTATCTCATCATTTACAGGCTGAGCAATCCCTACCCATTTATCCTTCCATTCAAAAAGATTTTGATAGATGATTGAATCTACCCTTGATTCATAGTACAGTTCATTTTTTGAAATTGAATTTGAATGTAATTCTTTTGAATCTGCAACAGCATTGTCAGGCTTAATTGGCTGAGAACATCCTAAAATCAATAAAAAGGAAAGAAAAAAAAAGTACTTATTCATTTACATTTTTTTTATGTCTCCGCTACCCATAATGCTCTTATTCAGATTCGGTTCTCCTTTATATCTAACGTCTCCACTACCCATTATTGTGGCATCTAAGTCTTCACTAACGTTCACTTCACAATCTCCAGAGCCCATAATTTTAATATCCGTATTTGTACTGCGCATATCTTCACACATGACATCTCCTGAACCCGCAATTGTAATGACGTGATCATTGCAAGTACCGTAAAGTCTGATATTTCCACTGCCGTTAATTTTTGATCTCACATTGGCAGCATCCACTTCCATTTCGATATTTCCTGAACCATTTATAAGAAAATTCATATCCTCTCCTGCAAATCCAGACTTACTCGAAATATTTCCTGATCCATCTATAGAAACCGTCTCGAGATCAGGAATCGTAATGTAAACTGTGAACTCTTTATTTATACAGACACTTTCTTCAAAATCGATCTCCCACATTCCTTTCTTGACATCCCTTTCTAATAAATCAATTATGTTCTTTTGTCCTTTAATAGTTACGTTTTGTTTGCCTCTGTTGACAATCACATTTGCAGAAGAAGCAATTGAAAAGGAATTGAATTCGTCTAATTTGATATTTTCTTCTATCACCTCTCCTTTTCCTTTAACACAATCCCAGCCCCAGGGAAATCCCCAATTAACAAGGAATAAAGAACTAAAGACAAGTGCGAGAAGTAAAACCGCTTTTTTCATGATTGAGGATTTAATTGTTTTAATGTGAGATGAAAATAAGCATAAAAAGATGACGCCTTCATTGAATTATGATAAACGGCCATTATTGTTCGAAATCAGCTAAGTACATCCAACGTTCAGTTTTCATATCTAGTTCATTTTGAAGGTCATCTAATTGCTCAGAAATTTTAGAAATCAATTCGTAATCTGTTAATCCATGCAATTCCTCTGCTTTTTCTTTCTTCAAAGATTCAAGCCTTTCAATGTCTTCATCCAGCTTTTTAAATTCCAATCGTTCGGCATAGGTCAACTTGGTTTTTTCCCCCTTTTCCTTCGCGCTGGTCTTATTAATTTTCTTTTCCTTAAGATGACTCACATCTTTTTTGGCAGCTTCCTTTATCCTATACTGCGTATAATTCCCCGGAAAATCAGCAATGCTCTGGTCTTCTTTGAAAACAAAAGTATGTTCTACCAATTTATCCATAAAATACCTGTCATGACTAACAATTAAAAGCACACCTGGAAATTGTTCCAAGTATTCTTCAAGTACTTGAAGTGTAAAAATATCAAGATCATTTGTGGGTTCATCAAGAATTAAAAAGTTCGGGTTCTGCATTAATACCGTCAATAAGTAAAGCCTTCTTCTTTCTCCTCCACTTAAAGTGCTGATGTGATTGAAATGCATTTTTCTCGGAAACAAAAAGCGCTCCAAGAGCTGAGCAGCTGTAATTTTTTGTCCTCTGACCAAAGGCACAACTTCTGCAATATCCCGAACCGCTTCAATAACCTTTTGACCCTCCTTAAAATTTAATCCACTTTGCGTATAGTAACCAAAACTTACAGTTTCTCCAATAACAATTTTCCCGCTAGAAACTTTATCTGAACCGGTAAGTAAATTAAGAAAGGTAGACTTACCGGATCCATTTTTACCAATAATACCTACCCTATCGTTGCGTTTAAATACATAGTTAAATCCACTGAATAAGAGTCGGTCGCCAATGGACTTAGAGACATTATGAAATTCAACTATTTTAGAACCAATTCGGGTAATATTGATTTCTAAATTGACACTGTCTTTCTCGAGCCGAACAGAAGCCCTCTTTTTCAATTCTTTGAATTGATCAACTCGGTACTTTGCCTTTGTACCTCTGGCTTTTGGTTGCCTGCGAATCCAATCCAATTCTGTTTTCATAAGACTCTTCGCCTTGGCAGTCGAACTAAGCAAATTAGCCTCTCTTTCTTCCTTCTTTTCTAAAAAGTACGAATAGTTTCCTTTGTATTTAAACAATTGAAATTGATCCAATTCCAATATAACATTGCATACTCTCTCTAGAAAATAACGGTCATGCGTTATCATAAGCACCGTCATTTTTGTACTGGCCAAATAATCTTCCAACCATTCAATCATATCCAAATCAAGATGATTCGTTGGCTCATCCAACATCAAAAAATCCGGATTGTGAATTAGCTGCTGAGCCAGGCTAAGTCTTTTCACTTCCCCACCGGATAAAACCCTGATTTCTCTATCTAAGGGTTCGAGCTTCAATTTAGTAAGTATCTGTTTGGTTTTCAGCTCCCTATCCCAAGCATTCAATTCATCCATACGGTCATAAGCCTCTTGCAACTTGTCTCCTTCCCATCCTTGTGTCAAGGCCTTATCATAATTGCGAATTGCACGCAACCCTTCATCCTCACTTTCATAAAGGGCTTCAAAAATGGTAGAATGAGGGTTAAAATCGGCATCTTGAGGTAAATAACCTATGACAGTATTATTTCTAAAAATAACGTTTCCTTCATCTGGCAGGTCAATCGAAGCAAGCCCTTTCAATAAAGTAGACTTGCCAGCACCATTCTTGGCAATTAAGGCAACTTTTTGCCCTTCGCTTAAACCAAAACTGAGATTTTGGTAGATAACTTTATCACCAAATCGTTTCGAAATATTTTCAACTGAAAGAATGTTCGTTTCCAAGCCTTAAACATAAAATCTTTGGCGCTTTTTGAAATGGAAATACTTCTGATTTTATCAAAGATGCACTTATATTCGAGTAGATTTTTAAATTTGGGGACCAAAG
>JBCCIF010000054.1:0-21846 GCA_039028335.1 Bacteroidota bacterium | reverse complement strand
GGAAATCCTGTTGCAAATATCAATGGGAAGTTAACAGACTTTTATTTTAATGGAAAAGTATATTCAAAATCAAGATACATAAATGGAAATCAAGTTGACACAACATACATATATGTATCTTGATTTTGAATATACTTTTCCATTAAAATAAAAGTCTGTTAACTTCCCATTGATATTTGCAACAGGATTTCCAATAGGAACCCATTCTCCAGAGCTGCTATTGTCACGTTCATACCAACACCAATTTTCATTTCTTTTCTCTGAGTCATTAATTGATGGTGCATTTCTGCAAGAAAACAATAAGCACAAGAAAAGTATGAAGGCAATTTTGCTCATCGTGATAAAGATATTTTGGCTCTAAAAGAGAATAGTTTAAAAACCAAAAAGTCCAAAGGGTTTAGATCTTTTCTGATCGCTTTAGGTCATGAATAAATTTAAAAACAAAACTTAAAATCCAAAGAAAAAAAGCCTAAGCCTACAACTACACTTTTATTACTTTCAGTTCCGGGCCTAATCTTAATTCATATTGCTACTAGGCCAAGTGCAATGCTTAGAAAATTGATCATGAAAAGAGCGCCTTTCTTTTGCTAGGGAAATAGAAAACTAAAGAAATAAGTGATATTAGCTAGCCAAGGAAGCATATATAGAGGTTTTCAGGAAAGGACAACCATCCAACCCATTATTTGTGCTAAGAGACCTACATCCCAGCAGCCAAATAAAATGGGTGTAAATAGAGAAATTATATATAGCCGTTTGGAAAATGTATTGAGTTGCATTCTTTAAATGATTATCTCAAGAGAATTTTATTCTTAATCGCCTATCGATCAACCAAAATACCAAGCCGTAAATAGCGAGAATGAGAGGGTAGAAGACCATGGAGATAAAGGTATATCCATGTGCTCTGCCTGCGTGAATACCAATTTGATAGTCGATAAAATCGAAGTAATACATCCAGCTTAAAAGAAAGATAAAGGGAACCAAAATACTCCCAAGTATAAGTACGATAGAAAAGCGTTTATGCGGAAAGCGTTTTCTGTAGCGAAGCATAATGTAAAAGTGAATGAGGGCCAAAAATAGTCCCGTGATTAAGGCCAGTCCACTCGGTTGCAAGGCGATTAAGGATTGAGCCGTGGAGCTGATTTTGGGTACATAGCTGATTTTCAGGATTTCGGCTGGCAGGTGATCAAATTCCCATTCAGCGATTTCATTCAAATTTCCCATTTGGGGGTCTCCGAGATTTGTGCTCAGCTCATAATCACAGCGATGGGCCTCAATTTTAACGCTCAAACTTCCAAAGGACTTCCAATATTTTGCCGGAGAAAGCGCGTAGCGAAAACTGTATTCTTTTATCCAATCCCATGAGTCCGTCCATTTATTGGCCTTATAACTGACTTCTATAATATGCGTGCCTTGAGGGATATCAGCTTCAAAATAGATCATGTCCTTCAAAGCGATTTGGAACCCGCTTCCAGGAGCATCTTCCAATAAAACCTGGCTGTAATCGGTATATGCAGGTTTTTCAAAGAAGTAGGCGAAGTCATTGAATTTCGTTCTTTCGGGAATATTATATGCTGAAGGTATGGTTTGAATCAGGAGCGGCTTTCCATTCAATTTTACCGAAAAATCATCGGCATATTCAGAAGCATAGAAGAGAAAAGGAATTTGAATACCTTCTTTACTTGATGAAATGTGATAGGCTATTTTGAATGAAGCCAATTCAAAATGCTCATTGATTTGGATATAAATATCCTCGTGACTAATGTCAACATATGCATTGACAAAAGGACTGCCTCCTAAAGTTCCTTCCATGACAGGATTTGCCATATTGGCCAAGCATTGAAGGTGGAGTAGAAGAGTGGCTATTCCAAATAGTCTTTTCATTTAGCCTGAATATGTGGGTGAAAAGGATGAATCATGTCTTTTTTACAAGGTAGGCAGGTGAGTTCAATTATCTGGTATTTTTTGAATTTATTAATCTTCAATTTACAAGATATGCACGCTCTTGCTAAAATTGTTTTTTCTTAACCATTCGTTCATGCAGGAGTTTCCCTTTATAGAACTCGCGGTATACATTAATAGTATCGGTCTCCTCAACTTCAAGAATTAATTCCTGATTCTCGAACTTTTGCCTTAATATATTTCCAGTTTCTAATGTGTCAACAGTGCTTGAATAAACGGAATACTCCTGATCGGAATAATCAAATTGAAAATCATTAAATGTTATTGAATGGAAATTGAGATTGCGACTAGGAATTTTAAAGGTCAGGTCAAAGAAGCAGGTGCAAAAGCAGTTTTCGCCTTGATTTTCGTAGTGAATTTTTAAGGTGTCTTCATGTACAGTATATTCTGTTACAAAATTGGCACAACAATTTTCTCTTTTTCCTAGGACAAGAACCAGAGAGTCGTCAATTATCTCTTGCATTCTAACGCGTTCTCTGAATTCAAAAGGGTTCGTGCAATTCTTATCGTTTGTAAATTGTGAAAAATACAAAGCACTTTGAGCATAAGCTGAAAAATGCCAGACTGCAAAGAAGAACATGATCAAGTGTTTGTATTTCACATTTCTTTCAGTTTTTAAATCCTTTTTAAGTTAAGATGCAGATTCCGTTCATTTTCATAAGAGAATTTTCTTTTCTATTTGACTATCCTAAACGACACAGATTCCCCACTTTCAAGACGCACTTTCAAGAAATAAAGACCTTTTTCCAAGTGCGAAATATTCAGTTCCGTCAATTGCTTATTTGTCATTGTTGAAAGTACGACTTGACCAAGACCATTTAAGACCTCTATAGTCCTGATATCTAATTCCGTTTCAATAATCACAAAATCGGAACTGGGATTGGGATAGACTTCAATATGTTCTTTCAGAAAAATGTCTTGGTTTGAAAGGATGGTAGCGTATTCGATGACATAGTAAAGGGTGTTATTCGCATTATCCGCCAGATCATTCCATTTGCTAAAATTGGGATGGTCGCTATCTATAGTCAATGTCAGTTTGTGTTGATTTCCGCCTGAATTATCGGGTTCTGGAGGAATCGTTCCCCAGTTGGAATAGGACCCGCCTACCGGATTGCCATTTACGCCACCTAACCAAAATTGCGGGCCGATATCATCATTGTCTCCATCCCAAATCCATGTGCCTTCTTCTTGCGCATCACTTCCTCCTATCCAAACAGCAGCAGTGCCGAATTGATTGGTCGTATTTGATTCTGCAATGCCAGCATTGCTCGTCAACTCGCTTAATAGTGCGTCTTGCTCTGCTTCATCATTGATCTCCACCAAAAAGCCATTATCCAAAACCGCACATTCGGCTGCTTCAGTCCAGCTTTTGTTCTCTTTGATCACCCTGTAAGAATGACCATCGTAGGTAAATGAATACATATTAGCTGCATCATAACACTGTGCGCAAAGAGCTATTGTATTGAGAAATAGCACTAAAGTCAAAATAGATTTTTTCATGTTCAAGCTTCTCTTTCCTTCAAAACTAAGGATTTCATTAGATCACTTGTTTCAAGAGCACAAAAGTATTCGGGGTGTAAGATTCATAGAATAGTTAGGCTGAATGCTGATGAATCTGCAAAAAAGAATAATGAGCCTTGATTAGCCTTTCTTCAGCTTTACTTGCTGCTCGGTTTAAGCTTCTCCAATTTTTTAAAGCTATTAAAAACAATCAGTCCCAACCAGAGGGTAACAACGATATCGATAAGCGTAGACCCTATATAAACTCCTCCAATTCCTATCCATTTGGGCAAGACCAACATAATGGGTACATAGAACAGAATTTGTCGAGCGAGTCCAATTATACTGGCATATTTAGGTTGCTCAATTGCAGGAAGGTGGGTCAATGACATGAATACAAAGGGTAGGAAAGGAATGATGGCCATGTAGATTCTGAAATTGAAAATTTCTTCTCCAGTCAAAATCCGATTTGGCAGCACGAGACGTATGCTTACTTCTGGATATACCATGAACAAAGCCCAAAAGGGCAGTACAATCCAAAAACCCGTTTTGCAAAAAATCCAGAAGGCTTGCTTAACTCTTTTGTATTGTTTCGCACCAAAATTTATGCCTTCTACGGGCTGCAGTGCGCGCATAAATCCGAACAAGGGTGTCATCATGAATAAGAGAATACGATTTGCGGCAGCGAAGAATGACAAATCTTCTTCTGTTCCGTAATTTACTACTGCATTGAAAACCACTACGGATTGAATAAGCCCCATTGCACTCATTATAAATCCAGGAAATCCCAACTTTATAATACTTTGGAAAACTTCTTTGTCAAATGCGATTGCATTGATTCTTGAAGGGAAAGAAGCCTTGCCTCTTTGAAAATAGAAGTAGCCAACAATGCAGTAAATGAGCATGCCAATATTTGAAGACCAGGCTGCTCCCTCAACACCCATATCCAAAAACACAATAGCCAGAGGCGTCAATATGAGGTTTGCAATCAATCCAAGTGCCATAATTATTGCTGCCGTCCACATTTTGCCCTCAGAACGGACGACCATATTCAATTGCAAAGAATAGATCCAAAGCGGTGAACCGAGCACTGTAATTTCAAAATAGACTTTTCCGTATTCCAGCACCTGGCCGTGTCCACCCATCATTACTATGAGTGATTCAGCAAAAAAGTAGGCCGGTAGCGCGAAGAGCAGCGACATAAGAATTGTGAACAAGCTAGCATTCGGCAATACTTTTTGTAGATGTTCTTCGTCATTCTTGCCCAATAAAATGCTGATGTAATTCCCTGCTCCTGTGCCAACCCAAGAGCCAAGTCCAAGCATTATTGAGGTCAAGGGATAAGCCAGAGCCACACCAGCTAAGGCGGTTTCATTGAGCAATTGCCCGATATATATGGTGTCCATAAAGGCATTCAGACCATACAAAACCATAGCAAGAATTGCGGGTAAGGACATTTTCCACATGACCTTTTTGAGATTGCCTTTGAGAATGAATTCTTGTTGTTCGTTTTTATTTCGCACGTTCATGTTCACAAGCCGTTTTATCAAATTGACTGTTCCCCATTGTTCGATGCGAATTTAGGATAAGTTAAAGTCAACTTAAATAAGAATTTCACTCATTTGTTTTATTAAGGATGATAAGTTGTTAATGCCTTGCTGAGATCAAATAATTCCCAATCCAAGAACAATTGCGAGCAGCATGATCATCACGGTGACGGTGATATGAACAAAATCGATCGTTATTTTTTTCAATAGTTTTTTACCTGCGATTGCACCGACAAAGGCTGCCCCTGCTGCTGCCATAAGCATTGATGCATTCTCCTGAAAACCCACTTCCGAAAATTTGGAGAAATAGACCGATATCCGTGAAATATCCACCACCGAAGCAATGATTACTCCGGTAGCGATAAAACTCTCTTTGCTCAGCCCGCATTTGATAAGAAAAGCACTGCGCAATGCCCCTTGGTGGCCTGACAATCCGCCAAAAAAACCGCTGATCGCACCCCCAATAAATAGTTTGTTTTCAGAAAATTGAAGGTTTTTATAGAAGGGCAATAATTCCAAAACCGCAAATCCAAACATGAGACAAGCGATGATGACCTTAACCGGAGTAATGCTGCATAGTCTTGTGCCGATCGTGTATTCCATCCAAACGGCAGAGCTGGAAAAGTGCATCAGTAACCATGCGCCTATTAAAGCGCCTACAATTGCCGGTGCTCCAAACTTGAATACAACCCTCCAAGTTGCTTCTTTTCCAACGAGCCCCATTTTGAACAGATTGTTGAGTAAATGAACAACTCCAGTCAACGCAACTGCGACATCTACAGGAAAGAAGAGCGCAAAAGCCGGCATCAAAATCGTTCCAAGTCCAAATCCCGAGAAAAAAGTGAGGATTGATGCAAAGAGCGCTACTAAGCTGATGATGATTATTTCCATAAATATGCTCGCTTATTCGAGGAGATGTTTGGTCCTCAAATATATCAAAAGGCCTTAGATCATTTCCTATTCAGTATAGCTGCATGTACATTATTAAATGACAAGGCCACTTTTCCTATAGATTGGAATTTGCTCCATTTAAATTTGCAATCATATCAAGGAATTCCTCTTTTGAAATTTTTCCAACCGCATAATCGAGTACTTCTCCATGAGGATTGGTAAAGAGGGTAATCGGTGTTGCGCCTATATTGTATTGTTGGATTAGATCTTTGGCATTGGGGTCATCCACATCAATCATGAGCGGCACAATTTGCGAATTGATGACTTTCATAGCTTCTTGATCTGCGAAGATTTCACGCTTCATGATCCGACAGGGAACGCACCAATCTCCTGTAAAGAAATACATCTGGTTTTTTCCTGATTCAAGGGCCATTTTTTGAGCCGTTTCTCTATTGTCTGCCCAGACTACTTGATTGGACGGTACGTAAAAAGAATACCAAGCATAGGCAAGAGATAGCACCAGAAAACTCAACCAAAACCATCGCCAAAAGGGATGAGATTTGGATTTTTGCTTTATTGAATCTTTATTCAAAGAATTTGTAGAGGAGCTATTTATATTGCTCATGGGCTAATCGTATTTGATTGTATAAATGCAAGGAGGTAGAAAAACAAAAGTGCTGAAATATCGCTAATCCTATTTGATTAAATCCTAAATCGAGTAAAAGTCATTTGGCCTGAATTAACGTATGTGGTTTTGAATTTAATTTTTTGAATAATCTTGCAATCACTATATGAATCACTTTTGCAATTTGGATCAGTAATATAAAAAGTGAATATATTCTCTTTACGAGTGAATTCAAAATAGCCTGAAGAATATGATCTCGGTCGAGCCAATATTCCACCGGATTCCAGTTCTTGATAATCTATATCCGAGCTATAGGAGAATGTATGCTTATTTTTACCTTTCCCAAATTCAAAATAAGATCTCCCATCTTTTTTAAGATGCCCAGTTTTCCGCAAATCTATTTGAGAAATAGCGAAATATTCGACAGAATGGATTGAATCAACATTAAATTCTTCATTGAGTATCCAAGTACCCTTAGGAATACTCTGGGCCGAAGAGCTCAATGTTATTAAGAAAAAGAGTGCGTGGATATTGTTTTTCATAACATAATGAACTTGAAAAGCTATTAAGTATTGCGAAATAACTGTCGAAAGTTATTTAATTCGCAATAAGCTCATTTTACCAAGATTTAATTCAATAATTCGATATTTATCTAGAAAAGGATGTATGCCAGCAATTTTTAGCGTATCTCCTGAAATTGACCATTTATCTTTTTTAGCATAAGCAGATAATCTTCCATAAAATTGGTCAGAAGAGTAGTAATATTGCAGTGAATTGTCCTTTTTATCAAAAACCCATTTGTTCTTTTCAATAATAGCGCATAAAGCATCATCTCTATACAGAGTAAGTGTATCGCTAGAATAGACTCTGTCATAAGGACAACAGAGTAACCAGCTACCCAAAAAATGAGCTTTACTGTTCTGAGATGGTATGTTGTTTTTTGTATTGCTACATGAAATCAATAAGATTGAAACAGATACTTTGAATAGGTATATCAATATTTTCATATCAAAAGAGCTTTTTGATAATTCCTAACTATTTTTCAATAGTTAGAAATGCCTTTCTTACTTACACTAAAAACGCACTGAACTCTTCGACATTGTCTTTAGAAAAATAGTTGATGTTAGCTCTTATTCATTTAATGTTCATTTCACCTCCTCTGTGTCCATGTCAGTGCAATGTTTGCTCATTAGCTCATTCACTTCGTATTTATCCGACTCATTATCGAATTCAACATATCCCTTTTCTAAAGATCGATTCAGTAAAACACAGGCGCTGTCAGGAGCATTCTTCTTTAACATTAACAAAGCAAGATGCTTGTAAACATAGGGGTTGTCGGGATCCAAGTACTTTGAATGCAACAAATCTTTCTCAGCTTCAAAAATATTCCCCCATCTTAAATGCACTAGACCTCGATTGTTGAATGCATAAGCATTCTTCTGATCCAATTCAATGGTTTCATTGAAATCCTGCAGCGCCATTTCGTAGTTCTTCATTTTGAGATAGACAAAGCCTCTGCCATTGATAATCTCTGGGCTGTTTTCAATATGTATTGCCTTGTCATAATTTAGAATGGCTTTTTCGAAATCCCCTTCATTTGAATAAATATTGGCCATTGACCAATATGCATGTTGATGGTATTCATTGAGTGCTACGGTTTTATTGAATTCAATTTTGGCCATTTCATAATTTTTCATCCGGTAATGGCAATTTCCTAGACCATAGTGATACTTGTCGGGATTTCGCGTGTCCACCTTTAAACCTTCTTCAAATATGGCCATTGCTTTTTCGTAATTGCCAGCTTCTAATTCGTCAAAGCCTCTATCGAAGTGGTCATTGAAATTCAGACATGAGCTTAGGTAAAGGCTGGCACTTGTAATAACGAACAATATCTTTTTCATACTCTTTGGTTAGGTCTTATTTGAAGCTGTCTAGCACTCTTTGGATTGATTTTTAATTAGTAATTAAATTTCATTGAATACATTTTAAATAGGTGTACCAACGAATTCCTGTCCGTGATTTTTGGATATTTCAGCCATTTGATCCAATGTCAGTTCTCCTTGATCCAATGCCGCATGCATTTCACGAAACATCTCTTCAATCGTTTCGGCTGGAGTGAAGACATAGCGCAATCTCCCAATAGTATTGCCTACATTTTTGAAGGCGTGAACCGTTCCTCTGGGAATGAAGGCAACATCACCTGGTTGAAACGCAAACATTTCGCCTCCAACCTCGGCTATAAAATCTCCTTCCAAGAAAAAAAATATCTCGTCCTGATTATGGTGAATATGCCTTCCCGGGCCTATGCCGGGTTCAACAATATCCTCAAAAACAGCTTGCGCACCGTTTGTATCTCTGCCTGAAAGGAGAATTTTCAGGGTAATTGCATCTGGAAAAACTAGCGTTTCCGCAGAAGTGTATTTTGAGTGTGTTGCTTTCATAAAGTCTGTTTTTTGTTAAAGAGTCTTATTAATGATACCCAATACTTTTCAATTGAGTCATCTGTGCGATCGGTATTTACCTCTTTAATTCAATTCCGAATCGAGAATTTCAGCATCTGTATCCTGAACACGTGCTTTTGAATTTTTTAATAGTTGATACATCATGAAGCAACATGAAATGCCTACAACGAGATTAATCGCTATTGAGGTGTATAAAAAATTCGATTCACTGGGAAAGCTGAGATTGCCGCTCGAAATTAAGAAGGGTAAAACGACAAAACTCATGAGCAGAATGGGAATGTAATAGCTTCCAGCCCCTATGAAGCCCCAGAGTACATGATTGAAATTTTTCTCTTTCGCTTTTTTTACGAAAGTCTTTACAACGGCAATGATGATGATGATTTCTAGCATGGTGTTCTGTTCTAATTTCTTTGTTCTAATTCAATAAGCGAGATAGATTTTTTGGTTAAAACTTAATTTCTGCTTCTCCTTCTTTTTACTTGTTTTCTTTCGGCTTATCTAATTTGATCATCAAAGAGAAGCTACCTCGATCAATGAATTCTAGCAATAATCTCTTCTGCATTTATTTCAGTATTTCATGAATCCCAGGTCTTCTATTTTCTTCTTCTTGTCCACCGAAACAACTATTCGTCTGCCCGTTGTGCAGGTGCAGGCCTCGCACGTTTGAATCAAGTCTTGCTCTTCGCTTATATAAATATCAAATACCTCTATATTTTCATTTTCTAAAAAGGCAATGACTGTATTTTGAACTTCAGCACTCGTGTTGCTTTCTCCCGTATTCCATGGATTTGCGCATTTACTTTCTATCCAGAAATAGTCCTCGGCTTTCTTTTCTTTTTGACAAGCGCAAAACATAAGAATGCAGCTGATAAAACACAATACCTTTACACTGAATACATTTTTCATATCTCTTTTTTCGGCTATAGATGAGCAAAACAGCCGATCTTCTTGATTTTTGATAGCAAGATAATAAAAACAAAATGCGGATCAGGCTTAGACCTTATCCTCATGTTGGGTGCAGCTTGATATTAAAATTCAGTCATGTATCCTGCTCAACTCTTGCCGGTACTTATTCCTTGTGTTGATTTCGTTGTTTCAGCAACAGCATACAGCTCCTCCTTTTTTTGCCTTCCTCTCAATTCGTATTCGCCTTTCAAACTAAAATTCAAGGAATTCTCTGGTAGTTGATTTTTGAGCTGTCCAGAAATTAAAAGATTAACGCCTAGTTCATTGCACAAGCCTTGTATTCGAGCAGAGGAATTGAGAACATCTCCTGTATACAATAAATCTCTTTTTATTTGACCTATTTGCCCACGTGTGACTTCTCCGCAGTGAAGGCCCGCCTTAAAGCGTGGAACAATCCCATATTTTTTCAAATAACTATCCGACTTTTGATTAATGTCCTTTTCAATCAGAAAAAAGCATTGAAGGCAATTGGTGTTCTCCAGGCCTTTTTTTAATTCCCACGACACAACGATTTCATCTCCGACATACTGATAGATCGAACCTTCGGTGCGAATTATTGCGTTCGTCATATCGCCATAATATTCATTGATGAGTTCATAGTGTTTTTTATGTCCTATTTTCTCTGCAATGCTTGTGGAATCTTTCATATCCAAAAACATGAATATTCTATTCTCATAGACCGGTTTAGAATATTTTCCGGAAAAAAAATTACTCACGATATCTAAACCGAGGTAATCGACTATTTCAGTAAAAAATAAACTAAGGCCTATAAAGAAACTGGCAAAAACAATGATGCTGATAATGGCATAGCTGCCAAAAAAGGAAGCGACAGATTGATAAATCTCTGGATCGCTAATAGACTTGCCGGAATTGATGCCAATTAAAATGGTAGAGAACAGCAGCAAAGTAACTGTAAAGACAAAAATGTAAAGTAAGGTCTTGCTCAGAATTTTACGGGCAAAGGGTAAGTTCTTGAATCTGTTTTTGAAAAGGGATTCTTCAATAAAGCCAAGTATTATTCCTACCAGAAAAGTCATAATACTTATGGAAATAACTGAATTTACCGGGTCGTAAATCGCTTTCGAAGCAGGATAGAGATCGGATTCATTGAGCAATCCATACTCAACATTAGCATACAAAAGCCCTCCGATCAGAAATATGAAAGGATAGGGCAGAATTTTTAAAAAAAGTCTTTTGTTTTTTGGATGCATTAGAAGTGGATAATACTTAAATCAATAAATCTAAACATTTAGCGTACTGGATTCTTCAATCTCTTCAAGGAAATATTTTTGAAAATACTTTATTTGATCACTTGCCTGAGAAATAAGGATAAACAGTATGAAGAGGTAGAACATCACTAAAGTTGCACTGAAAAGGATGAGGAGGTAATATTCTGCTTTAACAAGTGCATTAATGCACAAGATTAAAAAGGTAAAAGCAAGTAGTCCCTTTGTTAACCATAGTCCGTATTTAGTGGCATTGGTTCTATAAAAGCTTACATTTAAAAATATTCCTTGTGTATCCGAAGGCTCAATTTTTCCATGTATCCAAATAGAATTACTTGTTGAATCCTTTCGAAAAAAGGATCCTTTTGGCTTGATGCTGAATTCCCTGCCATAGTATCCGTGAAAGGTGCCTAAAAATGGTTCTTGCTTTAGTGAAAATGGATTGAAGTCGTCTTCGCTGGCAAACTTTGATTCTCCGTATTCCTTAAAGTGCTCTTCTGTCAAGATAATTAAGTGTTCGCTAACAATCGGAATGCCTTTGACGATAAGCCTTATCTTATGTCTGTATGACAGTTTCATTTTACGAAGCAATCAAAGGGCCTGAATTGTATAGTGTTTTGAGTCTTTATATGAAGTCTGCTCTTTCTTACTTCAATTTTCAATGTATGAAAATTCGTGTTTAAACCAACTCAATCATGATTTTAGCGATTGATTTTTTAAGATGTATGATTGTCTATTCCAAAACCAGCAGTTGCACGATTTTTCCTAAAACCAGAGCACAAATTAGTCTATTCTATTCCATATGAATCCTCTTGTATGATCTGTGAATTGTACGATTCCGTGGCTTGGAGCTTTCACAATTCTTGTAATCTGTGCATCAAAAGTGCTTGCATTCTTTTCCATTAAATAGGCATTCGGGTATTCAATGCCATTTATTACGATAGTCCCCAATTCTTGCTCATTGGAAAATGTATTTGTATTAGACATTTCGTAAATATCAAGATGGTCATTGATTGAAAAAATGATTCTGTGCTTGTTGTGGTATCCATCTTCAATTTCATAAGCAAATGCACTTTCTTTTCTTGTTTTAAAGAATGCATAGTATTCGCATTCATCGGTATTTGTGGATGGAAAGGATGTGTTAATTGAATATGCATCGGTGACTCCAGATTCTAAGAATACGAAGGATATGGTATCTAAGCCATTCTCATAAACTAATGTATCGTCAATTGAATAGGGCACATGAACTAGGTTTTCTTCTGGAAATCCTTCGCAATCTTCTTTTATGCAAGATGGCATAAACAAAAGACAATAGCCCACAATTAAACGTGTTAGAATTATAAAGCCCTTAAAATTTAACCCTCTATAATTCATTCAATTCTTTGTGAATCTTGATCATAGTAAGCTTGAATATACAGATCCTACATTTAATATTTCTATGCCTAAAGATGAATTAATCTATTCTTAACATGTTAAAATGGCATCTGCCTAGCAAATTTAGTTCAAGGGTGAACTGTGATCAATTAATTTCATTTTTTTCGACCTTGTGAGGACATCCCTACCGGGAAATACGTCTATCAGGTTCTCTAATACAATTAAAGTATCAGATAATTCCCAAATTATAAAATGCTCATAACTCGGTTTATCACTTTGTTCAATCTTTTCGCCATCCGGTCCGTATGCGACTAAACCGGCTTGCATTTCCATTTGGATGGACAGCGTGTCCTTTTCTATACGCCAGTCTTTCATCAATAAAGTTGTGAATTTATTCAATCCCGTTTTTCCTTCGATTTCAATAACAGGCCCTAAGATTCCTGTTCGGTCCTCATGAAATTCCATATAAAAACCCTTAACCGGACCATTATCTGCTGATTCTAGCCAAGTACCGACAAGAATGGACTCATTCTCTTGAAGAGCAGATGAATTTGAAGTACAGGAGAGCAGGACAATAAAAGAAAGAAGGAATGTGTATTTCATGGTTTATTGATCAAGATAAAAAATCCAAAGCAGGAAGAAATAAATTGTAAATCAATATTTTTCTTCTTAACGCTTATAAACTAAATGATAGAGGTAAAAATGGGAATGTGAATTGAAAGGAATTTATTTTCTTTTTGCACTTAACTATGACCGAAACATCCTTCTTTATAATCTTTTATTTTACGCGAAAAAAAACGTAAATTCGGTCAAACACCATCACTTATGAAAAACCAAAAGACTTTCTGGGCAACGCTCTTTATAGCCGTTTTAATGAGCAATTTTTCTTGGGCATGTATAGATTATTCTACTACGGCTTTTCCTATCGTAAGCTACGATGAAGACATTGAGGAACTTGAAATTCGCATAACGAATTTGCAACTCTTTGGAGGAAATCCAAATGAGTTCTGCTCTTGTGCAATTTCAAATTTTCTTTTGACAGATAACGAGATTTTGTACGTGGCCTTTGTAGACTCAGGAACCTTCAATCCGGTTCCTGGATTTGAGCCTTATGTAGCCAGCATATCTGCTAGTTCGGCTTGGGATGAAGTCCTTCAAACCGGAGATTGGAATGGTTTCGTATCCGAAGTGAATGGCAATGGACTAACACCGGGAAATCCCGTTGAACTCGTGATAAGAGCCTATTTGGCCTTTCAACAAGGCAATCCCTTTTTTATTGATTCACTTGCACAGAATTCTGTCATCGGAACGGACGAGTGGGACGTAATGGAGGATAATCTTGCCGATTCACATCAGAATTTATTTGTAGGGTTTAGCTATTGGGAAACCCAAATAGTTGATGAGGACTATTTTCAAATGTTGGATGAATCCATCATTTCTTCCCTTGATGAATTGAATATTGATTTTCTGGTATATCCGAATCCAAGTCAGGATATCATTCAGCTCAATGTTCAGCACATTTGGATTGATCGCATGCGCATTTACGATAGCGGTGGAAAGCTCGTTCACGAAAAGTCGGGATTGATCAATTCAAATAATCGAATAGATATTTCTTTCTTGAGAAAGGGGCTCTATTTCTTGCGCTTGGACATTGAAGATCAGTTCAGCGTTAAGGAGTTCATTGTGCGTTGAATCTCTCTTATTGTATTTTCAAATTCTTCCCTGCTGCCGAAACGATAGAAAATCTTTTGCTCATTGTTATTCAGTTTAATAATGACTCGGTCGGGCTTTGAGAACCCTCTGTAGGCTCCATGGCCCAATAGCGTCTGAATAATCAGTTGCGACCAATTCACCTGCCCTTTTTGAATTTGATTTCGTTTATTTCCCGATAGAGAATCACCGTTTTAGTATTCAACAGTTTAATTAGACCTTTCTTTTCAATTGAAAAGTGATGAGCACATAAGTACAAGTAAGGGAATCGTATGCTTGCCAAAGCAAATGCCGCGGCCAATATGATGATTAACATAGAATAACCGACATGCTGAATTTGAATGATCACTATTAAAATTACCCCAGACAACAAGCAGATAGAAAGATATCTTAATCTGTTTTTTCCTCTCAGTGTCTTTAATGGTTTATTTAATTCTGTTGACAATGTTGCTTTGATCTAACTTTGCTTTCTGGATTACAATGCCTTTTGAAATCTGCTTTTATCCCATTTCCATGTTGTTCTATTCTTGTGACAGCAAGGATGCAAGAATATATTCAGCGATGATTCTTTCCGTTTGTTCTGCCGCTCCTCGTTTGTTGTAATTCTCAGTCGTAACAACAATTACTGCATCCAATTCGGGAATAATACTTATGTATTGTCCTCCGTTTCCTCTAGCCTCAATGCAAGAAATCGATGTTCCATTGACGTCATAGCTTTCATGCCACCACAAATATCCATAGGCATTCTTTTTTGCCGTATTCTCTAACTGCGTATGTTTTTCAAATGATGTGTTGATCCATTTTTCCGAAAGAATACGCTTTCCCTTCCACATGCCTTTATCTAAATAAAGTTGACCAAATTTAAGCATATCGCTTGGCCTCATGTAAATTCCACCAGCGAAATAGGGAATTCCCCTCATATCGGTGTTCATGATGTAATTTTCAATTCCCAATGGAGCAAAGAGCTTTTGCTGCATATAAAATTCTAAGGGATAGGGGAGACGCTCGTTTAAATTTACGCTCAAAAGAAAGGGATCTGCCGACATATAATTCGTTCGAGATCCTGCTTTGTACTTAAGCTTTGGTTCTAAGACACTTTTTAACCAGTCATCTGTTTCTTGATAGTCATTTTCATATACCCCAATACCTGACCTCATGGTTAAGAGATGTTTGATGGTCATCTCAGCTTTTTCTTTGTCATTTGTGTATTGATAGTTTGAGGGGATATGATCAAAGACTTTTTCCTGTGTATTGGATATAATACCATCGTCAATTGCGCAACCAATGATCGCAGAACCGATGCTTTTGCCTGCTGAACGCAAATCATTGGTTGTCTCACTGTTAGTTGCATTGAAATACTTTTCATAACGTATTTTACCCTCATGGGCAAGCAATACGCTTTCAATGCCTTTTAGTTTATTTTGAGCGATATCCCTTTCTAAATTGGAAAGTGAAAGGGCTTGATCTGCATAGGGCCAATCACCTTCAGTCTCTATACTTTTCACTTTTTCTTTTCTATCTACTCTTTTATAGCTTAGGGTGCACAACACTTTAGAAGCTAGACGAACATCCAGGATAATCTGAGAATCCAACAGCTTCCCTTCAAAAACTAAACCCGTTTTATAGTCTTCAAAGTTTATATTATTCGAGATAATTTCTAAATCATTTACCCAATAGGTTCCCAGGAGTGGATAGGCACCATAGCCTTCAACAGAGTTATAGACTTTTCGAATTTCTAGGTAATAGGAATCAGCCTGTAAGTAATGTATCGCTGAAAGTTTAAATGTTCCCTTGAAAACCTGGCCTTTCTTCTCAAGAAGAAGGGGATAGAAATTCATGTCCAATTTAATAAAGCCTTGAATTTGAGTCCCTTCCTTATTCACGATTCCTTCAAATAACATCTTTTCTTCAAGTGGAACGTACAGGGTGTCTTTTGGCGCAAATGCTGTTCGCAGGATTTCTTGATGGTTGGAGAGAAGGATAGAAGCTCTGTGTTGGTCTAGATCTTTGATGGTCACAGTAATTTGAAAAGGGTTGTCATCTGATGTGCTTCCTTTCCATAAACCTGCATAATCCTCAAAATTTATAGCCGATTGCCCATGAACCGAAAGTGAAGGGCAAAAACAAAGGATAAGGGATAAGAAAAAGATGTTTTGAATTTTGTTCATATTGTGTATTCTAGTTTTAAAGGTTCTCAGTTGTATTTTGAAGAGGAATACATACCTGCCTTTGGCTTTATTCGAGTAAAGAAAGCTTTTTCTCTGGGCAGAATGCCTGAATGACCGCTGCAAAATGTCCTAATCTATAGTTTCAGACCATTTATAGACGATTGGAAACTTGAAAAGGAAGGAGCTTGACTATCCTTACTGCGTATTACGTATTGAATAGATATCTTGCAGTGATGAATATATCCTTTTTTGAGTTTTTCCTGATTTTAATCATTGGTCAATGCATCTTCCTCATTTTTGCGATTCAGTACATTCCAAAGAAAAATTCCGGCACAAATAGGATAATACAATACTTACTGGGAATCTATAGCTTTTATCTATTGGAGCGAACGCTCGAATCCGAAATGGGCAATCTCGTAGCTGATGAGTTTTATTATTTCTTTAATGTTTTTTATCTCATTATAGGGCCTTTGTTTTATACCTACATAAGACGCCTATTATTTTATAAAAATGAAAAGTATCACCTTCATTACGTTCATTATTTACCGGTCCTGATTTATTTAATATACGGCTATTTTCATCTTTACAGTTTTGATTCAATAGAAAACTTAGAATTGTACAAAGACAACCTGTTTTTGACTGTCGAAGTGCTCTTTTTTATTTCCATTACGGCCTACCTTTTTAAATCGTACATCCTTTTCAAGTACTACCAAAAGAACGAAATCAAAGAGCTTTCTTTCCGCCCGAACAGTATTAGATATATTCAAATTAGTCTCTTATGCCTGACTTTGTATGTACTATTTTGGCTAATCGGAATATTCGAAGTATTGGATATCATCTCCTGGGTGAAAAGGCCCCTGATCTATGACATTTCTTGTTTGATTTTTGGCGTGCAGATTTATGTAGTTAGCTTTTATAAACTGAAGTATCCAGAAATATTCAAAATCCCTTTTCCTTCGAAAGAGACGCATACGATCCATAAAAGGAAAAAAATGAGCGAAGGGGAAATACTTGAAATTCAAAACCTTGTCAAAGACTTCTTCGAAGTCAAAAAGGGATATCGGAGGGCAGATTTGAGCTTATCTATTTTGGCGCATGAAATCAGCAGCACAACTAATAAATTGTCTTGGGTTCTGAACAATAGCTATGAAAAAACATTCTATGAACTGGTGAATGAATACCGCGTTGCCGAGTTTGCAAAGAGAATTGAGAAAAATGAGCACAAAGAATTGACACTCATTGCTCTTGCTCGCGAAGTAGGTTTTAATTCTAAATCTACATTTTACAAGGCATTCAAAAAAATTACCAAAATGACGCCTTCAGAATATATCAAGGCTAATTGGAATACTGGAGTATAAAACAGTAGAGGATTGCTTTTTCAAAAGTGAAGTAGAGCTTGGCTTTTTATGCAAAGGATGTGAAAATATGGCGAAAATTTCGCACTCAAGGCAATACTTAGAATTTCATTTCTTTTGCGTAATCCAACCCATATAGATCGAGTTTTGAAAAAATCGCAAGGGTTTATTAAATCCAGCATTTGTGAGAAGTTCTGTTAACCGCTCCTCAGATACGGCATGTAGTTTATGTTCAATCCTTTTTAGCCGTTCATGAAGATCATCTTCGTTTAGGCCCTGAGGAAGAAGTGCCTTAAGTATTTCTAAATTGCCCTTGATTTGCTCTTTGTCTCCCGTGATATCCAATAGGATGAAAGGAGCATTGCTTTCAAGTCGATCTGCTATGTCTTTCAACAATTCTTTCTTGGCACCATTGTCTTCAATAAAATGAAGGACCAATAGTAATGTTGCCGCACCAAACTTCTCGGTCTTATCCAAATCGGCTACAACGCCTTCAATTAAATTGACCGTTTTATACGTTTTTAGGCTGTCAATGGCTTGAGAGAGCATTTCTGGAGAGGGGTCGATTCCGGTTATTTTCCAATTCTTATTGTCCCTAACAAAACGTTTGATTTCATTTCCTGTACCGCAACCAGCTACAAGCAGACTGTTGTTTTGGATATTCTTCAAGAGCTTTGGCGCTATATCCATGAAATAATGATAATTCGGAATCCAGGTTTCAACAAATTGGTCATACCCTGATGCCCTTTGATTTTCAAATAGTTCTATGTTGCTCATTTTTCTTTTTCTCTTATTGCTGAATGTCTCAGCTACTTTGGAAAATTCTTCAGAATTTCGAGAATGGTAGAGAATAAGAAATTACTTATGGCTGTTTTACGCACAGCTATTTAATTTCATTCAACCATTGTTGCGCCTCGATAGTATACCAATTTTGAGAAAAATTTGCGGCATTTACAATTTGCTCAAAATGGTATTCTGCTTTTTCTTCATTCCCTTTTCTTGCGTAAAAAGTTCCCAAATATGAATTTGCATATGGATTATTGGGGTCTTCGTTCAGCATCTTTTTTCCAATAGCTTCCAATTGCACATCAAAATCGTTGAACTCACCAAGTTCCATATAATAAGCTACGTCCTTTAAAAATGAAAGATTATGCAATAGATTGAGATCGGCATAGTCCATGTAGTTTGGATATTCTGAAAATACTCGATTCAATAATTCTGCACTCAATTCTAAGCTATGAGGGTCGAATCTTGCCATATATCCTGCAGCGAGCCCTTGGCCTAATAATTTTTTTCTATAAAAGTCTGTATTTGTATTTGCTTCGTAAATAGAATCCGGCTTTTCAAACAAAGGCACTTCATTTAGACCCAATACAAAGTTTTTTAGAAAACTGAGTGCGAATAAAGATGAAGTTACATCTCCATTGATCAGCCGAGCAGGGTCACTTAACAAGTTATTATTGGCCAGTAGCGTTAAAGTAATATTCTCAGATGGAAATTTTAGGAAAAGACTGGAATAGCAATCGTATTGTCCGTAGGCCCAGATCATATTTTGATTTTCAAATTTCTGAGTGAAAGTCCCGTAACCATATGGTATGCCTGGCCCGAATGATAAAAACATCAGGTCTTTTGATTCTTTAGAGATTAATGCATTGCCATCCAAAGCTTTGTTGAATGCGGACAGATCGTCTAAATTCGAGACAATCCCGGCAGAAGAAGAATACCCATAGTCTATGAATCCTTCTTCAATTGCATTGTCCACGATATATGGTTTAGCCATTTTTTCGATTTGACTGGAATCCTCGAGCAGAAAAGTGTTTTGCAATTTTAAAGGAAGGAAGATCTCTTCTTCCATGACTTCTGAGAATCTTTTTCCCGATGCTCTTTCTATCACATCGGTTATCAGACTAAACCTAGAACTGTAATAAAAAAGCCTTCCGACATCTCCTTGGGAGCTGTGAGATAAAATGTGTTTTACTAAGATTGAATCGCCAAGCAAGGGTTTTGGAAGAAACGTATTTATAGGCTCATTTAAAGAAAGTTTTTTTTGCTCTAGGAGTTTCATTATCAAAACACCAGAAAAAACCTTGCTGATAGAAGCAATTGGGAATAGCGTATTAGAATCTACAGGAATGCCATTTTCCATATCCGATTCGCCCAAATAGTCGCGATAAACGCTTTTTCCATTTCTTTCAACAGAAACAGCAAGACCGGGGATTTTAAAGTAGTCCTTTAACTCATTGATTTCTAAGGCGAATTGTTCTGTTTGCTTGTCAACTTTTTCTTCTTTCTCTGCGCAAGATGAAAAGAAGAACAGAATAAGAACTGTAATTTGGAATATCTTCATCCTTGGGTGTCTATGTATGATAATTCAATTTTACTTTTTTAAGTTTTAGTTAGCTCAGCATTAATGCAGTTTAGAAATTCCGCTTCTTAGTTTATATTCAAGTATATTTTCGCCTTGTCTTGATCAAAGTTATTCTTTCTAAATGGATGAGCTTCTGTGTTGAACACGTAATTGTCAAAATCGAATATGTCCTCTTCCACAGCCGCTAGGTAGAAGTACTTTAGTGTTTCCGCATAGAAATAGGTT
This sequence comes from Bacteroidota bacterium, assembly GCA_039028335.1. Classification (GTDB taxonomy): domain Bacteria; phylum Bacteroidota; class Bacteroidia; order Flavobacteriales_D; family JABDKJ01; genus JABDKJ01. The sequence goes on along the minus strand of JBCCIF010000054.1, from coordinate 1,470 downwards.
GCCAAATAATCTTTCGGTTCCATTGTTCGCACGTCATTAACAGCGTTGAATGCGATTTCATTTCGACAACACATGTTCATGTCAGACCAATATTTTTGGATCATTTCCAAATAAGATTGCTTTCCAGTTAGTTGTTGAAGGTAGTAGGCTGATTCGACTATTTCTGGGTTTAACTCAGAATTTGCATACTCTATTGAATCGATGTCATAAAGGTATCGCGTAGGAAGTAATCCGTACTTGTCCCAGAGCCAATCCCAGCTCGCCATATTCCTTTCTGCGCTTTCGATGTCTCCATTCAAAGCCTGGACAGCTGGAAAAAAAGCATCATAGAGAGACATAGACCTCTTTACTTTTTCTCCACTATTCATATTGACGCAGGCGTAAAATTGCCTTCCATTCAATTCATCCGCATAGTACTCATTAATTTTATCCAAGCTGAAATTCCACATTTCCTCAATTTCTGGGTCGGGAAAAAGATAGTTGCTTTTGAACAGGTATTCGTAGTAGGAATCCATACCTGCCTGAAGGTAAGACCAGTCATTTGTCCATTCACCTGTTTCAATATTGATGAAATCTCCCGGTAAGCCTATAGCTGATTTTCGTTTAAAAATAGCCTTAGAGGCCTTTTTGGCCGCTTGGTAGTATTTTGGGTCTTTTGAGTAGTAACTTAAAATACCGAATTCCAAAAGATAAGTGGCCGCTTGAGCAGTATTTACAATATTTCCCTTTCCTTCTCCTTGATTTCCAGCGGTTGCTCCTGTTTTTAAGTTGACAGAATGAAAGGGTATACCCGTGGGAGAATCAAATGCGGGCAATAATCGATTGCCAAAATCGATTGCTTTATTTAGGATTTTGGGGTTTTGTGTATGATCATAGATGGCAAGTAGCCCACCTAGAATTCGAATATTTACCTCAAATACTTGTGCGTAAACGTCCCGATCCCAATCCATAGACAGGGCATACTCTTCTATTTCTTTTGCTTCAACTTCAAGCCCCATTACGGCAAGTGTGCTGTGTGCATCAATTGGTGAAATACCGAGTGATTGATTGTACCAATTAAAACCCCTTTTCGAGAGTGGTAATAGAACGTCATATCCCCAAGCGTATTCCTTATATGCCGTCCATGATCTCTGCATTTCAAGCTTTATTTCCTCAGCAGAATATAAACTCGAATTTTCTGAGATAGGTTTTGTGTGGACCTGATTTTTTTCTTCTTTTTGCTGGGAAGGGCTACACGAACAAAAAGACATGAGTATCAGCCAAATTGCATATTTAAATTTCATCCTTTCAATAAAATACAATTTTTAGAACAGAGCAAATAGGGCAGGAGAAGGATTCCGAATAATCGGAAGTTTCTGCAGCCACTTTCGGGCAGTAAAGGGATTAAAAAGGAATGCCCAATTCAAAGAACTTTATTTTACATCTCTGAACTTGGGTTTTGAATTAATAATCTACTTGTCTTCAGAGAAG
>JBCCIF010000053.1:0-22419 GCA_039028335.1 Bacteroidota bacterium | reverse complement strand
GTTTATTGTTTGTTCTTGTGCTTGGAGCATTTTTCTTTTATTTTATCTTTCCTCGGAAAAGGCTTTCATTCAAAACCATCCTATTTTTAGGAATAATAGGAAGATTGATCCTTTTTGGCAGCATGCCCAATCTTTCGGATGATCTCTATCGGTTTATTTGGGACGGTGAGCTTATTTACAATGAAATTAATCCATATGCTCATACGCCAAATGAAAGTTTACACTTTCTAGATAAACCCGAATTGTACAAGAACCTAAATTCTAAGAACTACTATTCGGTTTATCCTCCAATGATGCAAGCCAGTTTTCTAATGAGTACATATTGGGGAGATGACATATTTGTAAACGTCTTTTTTTTTCGTTTGCTATTGTTGATTTCAGAAATTGGTATTCTGCTGCTTTTGGTGCGCATTTTACGCATTATTAAAAGTAATGAAACGTGGGTAGCTATATATGCATTTAATCCCTTAATAATATTAGAAGTCATCGGTAACCTGCATTTTGAATCGATGATGATATGTTTTTTCCTGTTCGGCTTTTATTTGCTAATAAAGTCTGATTTGAACAGAGCTTCTATAATGCTGGCAGCATTGTTTTTTGCTTTTGGCATTTGTACAAAACTGACTTTAGCCCTCGTATTGCCGGTTCTTCTCTTTCGGGTTCCGTTCAAAAAATTTATTGAACTTGGAGGGTATACCTTGGTATTTTCCTTTTTGCTTTTCTTGCCTTTTATGAGCAATCAGCTTATTCAAAATATTTCATCTAGTTTGGATCTGTATTTCAGGTCATTTGAATTTAATGCCAGCATTTTTTATCTCGTCAATGGATTAAGCTCCTTAAATCAAGGATGGGATACTGTGCAGTATGTCGGACCAATAGTGTCTTTTTTAGGATTACTCTTAATACTTTATTTCTCAGTATTCCGCGAAAAAAAGAATTGGATAGCTTTTTTTGAAAAGGCTCAAATTGCCTATTTCATATATCTCGTTTTCTCAACAACAGTTCATCCATGGTATTTAATTAATCTCATTTTCTTATCTGTTTTTACTAGAAAGGTGTACCCTTTAGTTTGGTCTTTCTTGGTATTCTTGTCGTACTATATGTATGCGAATGATTTGAGAGAACCACCATTGCTGCTAGCTTTGGAATACAGTACAGTCTTTATCGTTTTCTATTTCGAATTATTTAGAAGTCAAAAATTTAAACAAGTGCTTTCGCGCGTCCCGCTTTTTCAAGAGGATGATAATCCAAAATGATGCTTCTTAAGTAGTTTCTATCAAGATGCGTATAGATTTCTGTGGTAGTTATTGACTTATGACCGAGCATTTCTTGCACAGCACGCAAGTCTGCTCCTCCCTCCACCAAATGCGTTGCGAAGCTGTGACGGAATGTATGTGGAGATACTTTTTTTCGAATTCCCGCTTTTGAAACCAATTCCTTTATCATATTGAATACGCTAATTCGGCTTATTCTTTTTCCAAATCTATTTAAGAAGATGTGATCTTCAAATCCCTTTTCTATTCTTTCGTGTATTCTGATTTCATTCAAATAGGTGAGGATCATTTTTTTGGCACTTTGCCCAATTGGAACCAAGCGTTCTTTATTTCCTTTGCCAATGACACGAACAAAATCCTGATCCAAATAAAGCGATGTTATTTTTAACTCAATCAATTCGCTCACGCGAAGTCCGCAACTGTATAAAGTTTCTATGATGGTTTTATTTCGATGACCATAAGGGTGGCTTAAATCAATTGCTTGAGTAATTGATTCAATTTCTTCGATGGATAAAACTTCCGGAATTTTTAGCGGTAATTTGGGCGTTTCCAATAGCAAAGTTGGATTGTCCTCTATGATTCTTTCAAGTTTTAAGAAGGAAAAAAAACTCTTTATTCCGCTTGAAATTCTTGCCTGCGAACGGGCAGAAAATCCCAATTCACTGAGCCAAACAAAAAAGGCAGTGAAATCAGGTAGCGATAAATCTTGAACATTGCTTTTAGCGGGGTAGGTTTCTAAAAAAGTTTGAAGTTTCTCTATGTCTTTGAGGTAGGCTTGAATTGAATTCTCGGAGAGCCCTTTTTCAAGCATTAGGTATGACTTGAACCCTAATTTGTAAGAAGCAATGGACATATCTACAATGCTAGAATTTAATTCTTTAAATTTCCGAAGTGAAGTTTTTGATTATCAACGGGCCCAATTTGAATTTATTGGGAAAACGTGAACCCGATAAATACGGAGATCTATCCTTTGAAGAATTCTTAAGCGAATTGAAAGAGGGCTTTCCAGAAGTTGAGATAGCTTATTATCAATCGAATGTGGAAGGAGAATTAATTAATAAAATTCAAGAAGTTGGATTTTCCATAGATGGAATTATCCTTAACGCTGGAGGATATACCCATTCATCAGTTGCGATTTCAGACGCCATTGCCGCAATTGAGTGCCCGGTAATCGAGGTGCACATTACGAATATTTATGCAAGAGAGGAGTACCGTCAAAAATCATTACTTTCTCCTGTATGCACAGGAATGATTGCAGGATTTGGATTAGATGGATATGGTCTTGCGCTTGCTTATTTGAGCAATTCTTCAAGTTCGGAATCTTGATTGATCAAGATCTTTAAAATATTTTTTGCCCCTTAGGAAATAATCGAAGACAATATTTCCTTGATACAAGCCAATCAGATTGGGCTTGCTGGTCTCTTTTTTCAATTGAGCCCTTTTCTTCAGAAACTTAGGTAAATTAAGGTAAAAATGAAAGTGCGCCCGGCCAACTGCTAGGAAATGAAGAGGGTTTCCTTGGAATAAAAATTTCCAAGCGGCAATTCCATCCAGCACCATACGCCAGAAAATTTTCAATAGCAATGACCCCTGAAAGTAATTTTTAGTTAAAAGGAATAAGTTATTTCTGAAATTTAGATAGGTCTTCTTAGGTTTTAATTTTCCAAGCGTTCCCCCTCCTAAATGAAATACCTTTGAGCTAGGATAATACCATATTTGATAGCCTTTATTTTTAATTCTCCAGCAAAGATCTATTTCTTCCATATGCGCAAAGAAATCTGGATCAAAGCCTCGAACTTCCTTAAAAACTTCTTTTCGAATGATCAAAGCGGCACCGGAGGCCCAAAAAATTTCCTTTGCTTTTCGATCTGCCGTCTTTTCAATATGATTAAAAATTCGACCATCACAAAAAACAAATCCATTTCTATCAATAAAACCTCCACTCGCTCCGGCATACTCAAAAAAGTCTTTTTCGCGATAGTCGAGTAGGGTAGGTTGCAAAGCTGCTACTTGAGGATGTTGCTCAAAATAGCTGTCGATTCCCTTTAACCAATTTTTTTCGACCATGACATCCGAATTAAGAATGACATAATACTCTTCATCCACAGACTGCAAACCCAGATTATATCCTTGAGCAAAGCCGTAATTTTCTTTCAATTCAATGATCTTTACGGAAGGGAATTCATTCTTCAATACATCTATAGAATCATCTGTAGATCCATTGTCAATCACATAAATGTTCGCACAGTCTGTGGAATTAATAATCACCGCTGGCAAAAACTCTTTTAAAAGGTCTCTACCGTTCCAATTTAATATGACTACAGCTAAATTCAAGAATCTAAAAATAGGATCTAAACATATGATCTATTTGCATATTACGAAGAGATTTTAACACTTGTTCATAAAGTCTGGTATTCATTGTGAATAAACACGAAGAGCAAAAATTGGAGATCTCCATGACAGCTATTACATTTGAGAAGCAAGCAAGAGAAAAAGGTATGTTCAACGGAACAACTATTTGCTGGACAAAATAAGTTTAGGCGCTCAATTTGGTAACAAATTGAACAATGGCCACGGTCATTGATTTGTTTGGAGTGAAATGCTGAAAAGAATGGTTTTTAATAATAGTTCGATTCATTGAAAAATGAATAAGCACTTCAGTCATTTAATTGACAGCTCAGATAGCAATCAAACTTCTAACTTTATTTCTTCCTGGACTAAAGAACGAAGTTAACCCAATGATTGGCGAGGTGCTTTGGTGCCTTGTACATCTGCGAAAGTTTGTATGGCATTGATTCGAAAGAAGAGAGAAAATGCAAAGTCTTTACTGTAGCTTGTCGGTCCGATCACTTAGGTGAGAAAGATTTGAAACGGGATTGGCCTCGAAAGAGGTTGTCCCGTTTATTGTTTCTTACCTTTTTTATTTCATGCATATGCACATAATGCGAAGAGAACCTTTGAAGGGGTCGAATTAATTTGAGTCTGGCAGAGATGCTTTTTTTAGGACCGAAATTCTATCAATTCTAATCAGGTATTATCGTAGTTGACAACTATATTTTCGGATTTTGGATGACTTTGGCAGGTCAAGATCATTCCATTTTGTACCTCTTCATCTGAAAGAACCATATTTAAGTCCATATGGACTTCTCCTTCTTCTAATTTAGCCTGACAGGTGCAGCACGTGCCTCCTTGGCAAGCGTATGGAACATCTAAACCTCTGTCAATCGCTGCGTGCAATACAGAGTCTTTTGCATTCATTTCGAACTCAGTTTCTTGCTCATCCAGAATTATTTTGACTTTGGTTTTTTGAGTCTGAGTGTTCGGTTGTTCTCCGCTTTTATTCTGGATTGTATCTGCAGAACCAGAAGTTGTAAATAGTTCGAAATGAATTTGATTCTCAGGAATGGCTTTAGAAAGTAATATCTCTCTTCCCTTTAGAATCATCTCTTCAGGCCCGCAAAAGTAAAAATGATCCGCCCTTAAATGCTTGCGTATAGCTTCTCTAAGAACTGTTTCATCAATTCTTCCACCATAGAACCCTTCTTTTGCGCTTTCTTGACTCAAATAGTGATTGACCTTAAACCTTTTTCCAAAGAGTTTTTTATTCTCTTTTTCCAATGCTAAAAGTTCTTCTTTGAAAATGATGGAATCGCTCGTTTTATTACCAAAATAAAGGTGAAATTCACTTTTGACTTCATCTTTTAGTACTTGCTTGGCAATTGAAATTATTGGTGTTATTCCACTTCCTGCAGCGAAAGCGACATGGGTCTTCTTGCGATTCTCGGTTTCAATGGTGAAATTGCCATTGGGTGCCATTACATCAAGTGAATCTCCTTCATTGAGCTTTTCATTCAGAAAAGTTGAGACCAATCCATTCGGAATCTTCTTTGCCGCAATAATCAAGCTGCCTTCATATGGTGCTGAACAAATAGAATAACTTCTTCTTTCTTCTTTTCCTTCTATTTCAACTTTCAAGGTCAAGTACTGCCCTGCCTTATATACAAAGACCTCTTTTAAATCACTTGGTACTTGAAAATGGATTGAAACGCAATCAGAAGTTTCTCTTTTGATTTTATCTACAATGAGTGCATAAAACATGCGTGCGAATTTAGATCAAAAAAGAATAAGATGAACGAAAAAATAGTATTGCTTACTGCTCGATTAAAATTTCAATCCTTGTGATCAATTGCCGAAACATTTAGATAAGCTAATCGTACTATCAAAGAACTAAATCATAAACTACTGTGCGTATTTTTTCCTTTCGGAAAAATCTATACTATTTAATCTGTTTCCAAGTATTTGCGCTGCAAACTTTTGGGCAATGTGACGCTACCTTTGATTTTTATAACAATAAATGGAAGAGGGCAAATAATACAACATTTCGCCCTGTCATATTAGGTGATCATGGAGGAACCTTTACATCCAACCCTCCTGGCCTAGTATTCAACGATATCAATACAGGAGAAATTAATTTGACAACTGGAACAAATCCAGATATCTATACGATAACTTATACCGTTGGCGCTTGTTCGAGTTCACAGGAAATAGTCATTCTTGCACAGGGAACATCCATTGTTGATCTTTGCAATGATACTTTGGATTTTATAGCAGGGGCAAATTGTGATGCCCAGGTTACTTTTAGCTGGCCGCCAGAAATTGAGACCATTTTTAATTTAAACAATCAATCTGGGATTTTATCTGGAGAAATGGTTGATGTGGGGCTTGATTCTGCTAATGGGCAATTCAATTGGCCTTTACAAGACAATCTTATTGCACAACATCAATGGTATGATGCGGCAAATAGTAGCAATGAAATTCACAGCGGGGAGGCAGTCAATATTTACAATCCATCGAACTATCAATTTACTACTACTGGTGGAATTGCAGTCGGGCCAAACAATGCAGATCAACTTTCTATGGAAATTCCAATGAATGGAAGAACCTTTGAAGGAATTGATGTCAATTTTGATTATAGACGATACATGCCAGGGGGATTTGCTTTTCCAGACTATGCTACATGTTTTTTCTTAGGCGATAATACAACCTATACCGTAGAATTTGGTTTTGCATTTCTTGCCGAATGTTCTATTGGGATAAACTATCTCTATCCCGATCTTACAACTGAATATTTGTACTTCACCGGAATTACTTGGCCCAATGATACCGATTTGCACAACTATAGGTTCATACATGATCCAGAAACGGGGATAAGTAGCTTATACATTGATGGAAATTTAGTTTGGGAGAAAAATGATAATCCACCCGGTACCTATCTTAACTATACGGGTGGAAATGCGCTGGTAGGAGATGGAGGAACGATTGCAGAAGGACTAAAAGGATACGGTGAAAATTCAGATGTAACAACATTTGGAAATCTAGAAATTAGAGAACTCATTGCTCAAAAGAATCGAAATTGTACTAGGTACTTCAATGTAGAGGATCAAGATGCACCGCTTCTAAATTGCCCTCCAAGTGATTCACTTCAAATTCATACGTCTACTTGTGAGGCCATTTACAATTGGGATTTATCCCCTTCAGATAATTGTGCACTAAATTCCCCAATTTTCTTTGATGATACGCAAGTTTCGGGGGCGGCCTTGCCGGTCGGAATTCATGACTATTCAGTGCTTATCGGGGATGTGAATGGCAATGATTCACAATGCAACTGGACTGTTCATGTCATTGATACAATTGCACCTATTGCTCAGTGTTTGACAACTCAATATATTATTTGGGACGAAGACGGTAGTGCCATTATGCCTGATTTGAGCTATTTGCTAAGCGCAAGAAGTATAGATAATTGCACCAGTTATAACATTTCGCAGTTTCCTCCTGCGGGAACATTGGTTACAGAATCTGTGAATCAAGTCATTCTTGAGCTGAGCGATCCTGAATCAAATTCTTCGACCTGTGCTTTTCCTTTAGTATGGGAGCATCCGGGACCTCATGTTTTGACTTGCCCAGATGATATCCAGATAGACAACTCTTTAAACGCATTGTCTTGCTTTGAAACAGTTTCTATAACTGAGCCCGTTACAGTTTTCGGGGATGTATTACAATTAAGCAACGAAGGAAATGGCAGCCAGTTTATAGTTGATTCAGTTTATAGCGTAGAATATACAATCGAGCCAATAATTGATACTATTGTTGCATTTAACTGGAATGATATTACAAATCATCCTCGCATTCCTGAAATAGGCCCGCATGCGAGCAATGGCAGCGCTAATTGGACCTATGAGACCAATCCATCTGGAGGATATTTTTTACAAACTACAGACGATCTTGATTTCGAAATGCCAATGGACTTTTTTGATGATCTTAATGGTATCGAAATAGGATTTGAATACGCGGCTAGCAATGATCGATACGCAGATATTGTTCGATCAGATTGGGATCTTCGTCTAGACTTGGATTCAAATTTTTATGTGAGATATACGATACAATTACCGAATAATTCTTTTCAAGTCATCAATGAGGAAGACATATTCGATTTGCCAATGGATAACGAATTTCACAGCTATCTCTTTAGATATGACGATCAAACAGGTATTGCAACGATAGATTTAGATGGGATTGAAGTCTGGCAAAATTCCAATCCGATCCCGGGAGCTGTGCTTTATTTAGATCCGAACCAAGAATTTCTTATTGGACATAATACCTTTTCAAATGGACTTCGGTTGGATGATTTTTACATTAATAAATATACTTCAAATCCCAGTTGCATAATGACTGTAGAAGTGGAAGATGTTATAGCTCCCACATTAATAAGCTGTCCTGAGGATACCACACTTTATTCTGCTGTTTCTGGTTGTGATCCTTGGTTTTCTTATTCAGTTCTGGCTAATGATCTATGCGGAGAGGTTACATACAATCAAATTTCAGGACTGCCATCTAGTGGTGGAATATACACTACTCCTTCTACGCTGAATACCTGGGAAATAAGTGACGAATCTGGGAACTTAACGAATTGTTCATTCACTGTAAATTACGTTGACGATGCTATTGATTCATTAACATGCCCAGTTGATACAATTTTGTTTAATGACCCTAGTATTTGCGGTGCACATCTCTACTTTCAGATTGACACCATATTTGCATGCAGTAATTCAGGCTATCTAGAAGAGGCGTTTACAAATATTTCTTCTGGGAATGTTTTTTCGGTTGGATCTTCCATTAACTCCTATACGTTGTACGATGCGGCAGATATGGCTATAGATAGTTGTACTTTTCAAGTTACAGTGATTGACAATGAGGATCCTGTTTTTGTAGATTGTCCAAGTTCAGATACACTATATATTGACTCTAGCGGATGTGCGATTGACTATAGTTATGCTATTGCGGGCAGTGATAATTGTTCGAATAGCAGTATTCTTCAAATAGAATCTCATGAAGGCCCTCTTTTTCCTGGAGAATATGATTTTTCATATGAGTTAAGTGATGATGCGGGAAATCAAGTTGGATGTAATTGGGAAATTGTGGTTCGTGACACAGTGTCTCCTGTTTTTGTGCAATGTCCGGATTCTATGGTTGTTTATAGCTTAGAAGATGATTGCGGAGATGTTGTCAGCTATATTTTGGAAGCCATTGACAACTGTACTTCTCAAAATGATATTGCAATTACACAGATTCAAGGAGGCTTGAATAATCAATTTTGGCCTTTGGGTAATTTTGACCAAATCTATGAGGCAAGGGATCAAGCTGGAAACTATAGTCTATGCACTTTTTTTGTTGAGGTTATCGATTCCATCTCGCCCGCGATATCGTGCCCTAACGATACAATTCTTGATTCTGAATTGAATATTTGTGGGGCAGAATTCAATTTTGATTTTGAAGTTGAAGACAACTGTGTTTTATTGCAGAGTCCTCAACTGGTGGCCGGTTTTGATTCTGGGAGCATATTTCCTTTGGGAACGACTTCAAATGTTTTCGAAATTACAGATGAATCAGGAAATGCGAGTACATGCTCATTTAACGTAACTGTCATAGATATTCAAGACCCCATTATCAATTGCCCACCAAGTCAAACATTCTCTATAGAACAGACAAATTGCATGTATAATTTCATTCATGACTTTGACGTTCAAGAAAATTGTACAATTTATTCCATTCAAGGAAACACATCAGAAATCATAAATGATAACCTTGCCTTAGGTCAATATCAATATGACTTTACGGTGATCGATGGAAATAACAATCAATCGAATTGTTCATTTGAATTGACAATTGTTGATGAAAATGCCCCTCAAATAGTCTGCGAAAATTTAATGGTTGACGTAGACCAAAATTGTCAGTACCTGATGCCCGATTTATTTGAAGAACTTGAGCTCAATGATTGCAATGCAATTGCAGTGAATTTTCAGAGCCCGGTTCCGGGAGAGGTTGTACATGGCGTGACTGAAGTGACTTTTTCAATTGTCGATGAATTCAACAACATTTCGGCAAATTGTATCGCAGAGATTTTTCCGAATGACACCATAGCTCCAGAAGTTCTGTGTCCTATGGATACAATTGTTTTTGCTGATCCGAGCTCTTGTGGTGCTATTCTTAACTATGAATATTGGGCTGAAGATAATTGTGGGCTATTTGACACTATTTATTCCTCGAATAACGGTCAAAATCCAATTGAACCAGGAACATATTTAGAAATTGGAGAATATGATTTGGGCATTTCAGTAATGGATATAAGTGGTCGAAGAGATTCATGTTTCTTTCATGTAAGCCTTCAAGACAATTTAGCTCCCCTGCTTTTTTGCGATACACTTGAATTTTCAGATTCGGATTCAAATTGCGAAGAAATGGTTGTATTCGAATTGGCAGCGACTGACAATTGCAACATAGATAATATTGAGCAATTAAGTGGACCAAGTTCAGGAGAAATTCTTGAATTGGGTTATTATGAAGTTGAATACACAGCCAGCGATATATATGGAAATAGAGATACTTGCAGTTTTATTCTTCAAGTCAGTGGCGAGAATACATGGAGCATTGAGTGTCCGTCTGGCGATACTCTTTATGTAAACACATGTGCAGCCGAAATAGCAGATTACACTGCTCAAGTCAACATAAATGGATTATGCTCTGAAGTTGAAATTGTTCAGGATATTCAGGCTTTCTCAATGATTTCTTCAGATACAATTGCGACTATTAGTGCGACTGACGAATGGGAAAATTCTAATTCATGTCAATTCGAAATTCACTTGAGAGATACCATTGCTCCCGAGCTTGAGATTAGCCTAAGTTCTATTCTTACTGATAGTCTGATTTGTGGATCAATTGTCGAATATGATATTGTTGCAAGTGACAATTGTGAAACGACAACTCTGAATTTAATAGAGGGATTGGCTTCAGGATCTACCTTCGATTTTGGAGTGCAACTTATCGTATATGAATTGTTTGATTGGTATGGAAACAGCTCTCGTGACAGTTTATTGTTTCTAGTAGAAGATACGATTTCACCAGAACTTGAATGTCTTCCTTATGTTGATTTCTGTGGCGTTGATGTAACAATGGACAAACCTATTGTTTCCGATGCTTGTGGAATAATGACGCTCAGTAACTCTTTTAATAACACGGATAATGCATCTGGAATTTATCCTGAAGGTACAAGTTTTGTGACGTGGACTGCTGTAGATAGATTCGGTAATGAACGTTCATGTTTGCAAGAAGTCTTTGTAGAAGCCCTGCCACCCGAAACGTTTGCTGGAGATGATCAAAATTTGATATTCGAGAATGATTCGCGTCTAAATGCAGTATTAAATGGTTTGTCCGGATTTTGGACAATTGGTTCTGGTGAGGCAGTGTTAAATGCTATTGATGATCCCAATAGTACTATTTCGGGATTGAGCATTGGTGTAAATCAGTTTATATGGACAGAGACCTTTGAAGTGTGCAAAGCCCAATCAGATACGGTTGGAATAACAGTATTTAATATTGGATTAAATAATGCTTTTTCTCCAGATGGGGATAATAGAAATGATGAATTGACTTTTGAAGGTCTAGAAATCCTTGGACCGAACATTTTGAAGGTCTATAATAGATGGGGACAATTAATTTTTGAAGAAGAGAATTATGAAAATAATTGGAAAGGAACTACCGAAAAAGGTAACGTACTTCCAAATGATACGTATTTCTATGTATTAGAGCTTGAGGAATTCAACAAGTCTTACAATGGATTTGTAGTGATCAAACGTTGAAATTGAGGAGATGATGAAACGAATAAAACTTTACTTTACAACAACACTAATTTTACTGATTACCAGTCAGTTAGAGGCGCAGCATAATGCTATTGTCAGTCAGTACATGTTCAACATGTATGCCATTAATCCCGCCTATGCTGGTGCAAAAGATTATTCTACAATAAATGGGTTCTATAGAAGCCAATGGGTAGGGTTTGAAGGAGCACCTTCCACACAGACAATTACTTTTCATAAACCTCTTTCCAAGAGTAATTTAGGTATTGGTGCCCAGTTGTTTAACGATCAAATTGGTGTAACAAAAGAATTTGGATTATTGGGCTCTGCAGCTTATACCATAAAGATGGATCGCAGAAAGCTCTCGATGGGGTTGAGCGTTGGATTTAAGAACTTTAGCAGTTCTTGGACTGAATTGACCACAAACGAACAAGGCGACTTTAATTTTTCTTATGATACCCAAAATAGATTTAGACCTGAATTTGGATTGGGTGCCTATTATCAAAGCGAGAGATGGTATTTCGGATTTTCAATTCCCTATCTATTTAATACCCGCATATCTGAGAATAATGAAAATATCAATACCTATTACGATGCAAAGAATACAAACTATCTGTTAGCCGCAGGTACGGCAATAGAGCTGGACAAAAACTTAATTTTGAAGCCATCGGCTTTATTGAAAGTCAATCCTGCATCAACATTTCAATTTGATCTGAATTCGAATTTAATTATCAAGAATAGATTTTGGATTGGTTTCTCATACCGACATCAAGATGCTATTCTAGGGATTTTCGAAGTTCAAGTAAATGAAAAATTGAAAGCTGGTTATTCATATGATTTTACGCTTTCTGAGATACAACGATATTCAGGCGGTTCTCATGAAATGTCGCTGGAATATGTAATCGGCCGAAAACCAACTATTGTCAATCCTCGATTTGCTCCTAAACTCTATTTTTAATGAAACCCTTGTATTGAAAGGACCGTATAGGATAAAGCATTTGTGCAGAACGAAATTTGAGGAGAATGAGAATAATGTTTACTATCTTTTCAGGACTGGCATTCCTGATTTTACCCACTTTAGTATTAGCGAAAGCACCAGTTGATCTGGCGAAATTTGAATTGATTCAAAAAGAAAACCACATTGAAATTTTGTGGGCAACCTTTAGTGAAGTCAATAGCGATTATTATTCGATTCAAAAGTCACGAGATGTTATTTCTTGGACAGATGTCGGTGTAGCGGATGCTGCAGGCAATGCAAATGAGCTGGTTGAATATAGTTTTACGGATATGAATGTATGGCCCTTGGAGTCACACTATCGTTTGGTTCAATTTGATCAAAATGGAGACTTTTATGTATTAGCGACAGCCAGCATAGATTTGGTCAATATTCAAGAATTTGACGTTTATCCAAATCCAGCAAATGACTTTGTTACTGTTTCTTCTTCAAACGACTTAAGAGGAGTAAAGTTTGAATTGAAAGACCTAGGGGGTAATCCTATTTCTGTAAATATGCAGTCAATTGGAAATAGACTAGAAATTAATACTTCAGAAATACCAAACGGAATATATTTTCTTCAAAGTGCATTTGGCAATGAGAGAAGTTCACGAAAAATTATTATAAGTCATAACCGATAATTATTCATTTATCAATATATATGAGCCTTCCAAAATTTTTGGAGGGCTTTTTTTTTGGATAAATAACATTGAAAATCATATTTTCGAAATAGCTAAAACCTTTTACAATGAATATTTGCTTCATAATGTATCCATGGGAGAACATTAATCCCCAAAAAGACTCAACGCTTCGAATGATCCGAGAGTGTTGTGTAAGAGGATACACTGTGGCATTGACCACACCTAATAAATTGACAATTCGGGACAGCATAGCTCTAGGCCTTTGTCAAGTGCTCAAAAAACAGAAGCCCAGTTCTTCTTATAACAGCTTTTATAAGAATACAGTGCTTAAAGAGAAGATGCTTCCTCTTGCTGGGTTTGATGTGATATTTATGCGCGCTGAACCTCCTCTTGATCCGATTATGCTAAATTTTTTGGATTCGGTAAAAGGAGACACCTTTATCGTTAACGATATAGACGGTTTGAGAATGGCGAATAATAAGTTGTATACAGCGGCATTCTATGATCCGAATAATGAAATTATTCCCAAGACCTATGTTTCGAAGAACAAAGACTATCTCAAGCAAATTATTGAGGAGTCGGATACCGATCGCATGATTATGAAACCTCTTAATGGTTTTGGTGGGTCTGGAGTTATTGTTTTAGAGAAAGGAGCATCTTCTAACATCAGTTCCTTATTAGACTTTTATATAGGTAAAGAGCAGGGAGGAAATTATGTCATCGTTCAGAATTACGTTGAAGGTGCAGAAAAGGGAGATACACGCGTACTAATGCTTCATGGTGAACCTATAGGGGCTGTAAGGAGGGTGCCGGCAGTCGGAGAATTGCGTTCCAATATTTCAGTAGGCGGAAAAGAAGTAAAGCATATTTTGAGCAAGGAGGAAAAGCGAATGTGCAAGATAATAGGCCCAAAGTTGGTACAAGACGGACTCTATTTTGTAGGCCTGGATATCATTGGAGGAAAATTGATTGAAGTCAATGTCTGCAGTCCGGGTGGAATCAATTACATCAATAAAATGAATCGGGTTAAGTTAGAAAAAAAGATCATCGACTATGTCGAGGACATGGTCCGGTTCAAAGAGACGGCACGCGTTCGAAAAGCAGAGTTTAGACAAACTGTAGCCTCAACAGAATGAGTACAGATGAAATAATCAAAAATATTCAGAAAGGCAATTGCTTTGAAGCGAATTGCAGCGACAGTGGTTTTTATATTCGCATATCGGCCTATAAGCCATGGATGGCAACAGCAATTCACGATGGCGGAGGATTCAGAGAGGAATTGAAAGCGAAAACGCTAAAATCGGATTTGCAACGCTGGTATGAAGAAGATCCCTGCACGGGACAAATGGTTTGTTCAGCGCCCATTTTTCTTAAAGGTCTAGATTCACGCTTTGAATACGATTTAAACAGAGCTCCAGAAACGGCAGTATATGAAACCGCTTGGGGCGAGCAATGCTGGAAAGAACCACTTTCGATAGAAGAAAAAGAAAGGAGTTTGGCAAAACATTCGAATTACTATTCTGTGTTGAATGCACTTTTGTCCAA
Source organism: Bacteroidota bacterium (assembly GCA_039028335.1). Classification (GTDB taxonomy): domain Bacteria; phylum Bacteroidota; class Bacteroidia; order Flavobacteriales_D; family JABDKJ01; genus JABDKJ01. Next base: position 7,775 of record JBCCIF010000053.1, on the reverse strand, counting down.
ACTTGAAAGTGAATTCGAAAAGGTCGTTCTCTATGATATGCATTCTTATAATTGGAAAAGACATGATAGAAAAGTGCCTGAATTCAATATAGGAACGGTTTTATTGGATCAATCGAAATGGAATGATGAGATTTCTTCCTGGGCCAAGCATTTGTCAGCTATCGATATTCCGAAGAATGTAAACGATACAGCAATCAATGACGTTTTTGAGGGTAAAGGCTATCAATTGTCTCAAACTGTAGAGAAATTCAAAAATACTTTGGTTTTGGCAACTGAAGTGAGCAAAATCTACTGTGATGAATTAACAGGTGAGATATATGAAGGTATTGTGCAATCTTTGAGTGATCAGCTAGCAAAAGCAATGGAGGAACATGCGCAATCTTATTTTTTGAAGCCAGAGCGCGTAGAATAGAAGTATGATTAAGAACAAGCTTGAACTTGAGAGGGTAGACTATTCTCTGCATCAATTGGTTAAGGAAATTGAAATTTTGAATTTCATAAACCCAACTAACGTAGAGACCGAACGTAAGAAGTTCATTCAATCAAGAGGAAGATACACACCACAATTCAAGTATAAAAATCCATCTGTCAATTTTGCTTCTTTAAAGAGAAAGCTGAATAAAATTCCTATCGAAGTAATAGGTGATGATTCACTTGAGTTTCTTTATGAACAGACTATTCAATCATTTTGCGATCGATTGGATATTCTTAATACCATAGACACATCAGATTTTTTAGATAGAAACCTTAGGTATTTTGGAGAACCCCAAAAAAGAGATGTAGACAATGCAGGATTCATTTTGTATTGTCCTCATGAAGAAAACGTTGAGAAGAACGAAATTGATCATCAAACGGCATTCGATATATTTTCAAATATGATAGATGATTATGGCTTTGAAGCTGAGATCATTATCACGAAGAAAATCATCTCTAAGGCCATGGTAAAGAATCAAAAGCGTCAAGTCTTATTAAAGAACGGTGCAATTTTCGACTTCAATACCTTGCATGGAACAGCGCATCATGAAATAGGTGTGCATATGGTGACCACAGTAAATTCGAACTTGCAAAGTCTTAAAATATTCAATTCAGGGCTTCCCTTGTTTACCAAAACTCAGGAGGGATTGGCTATCATGGCAGAATATTTAAGCGGTCATTTGAGCGTGTGGAGATTAAAAGAATTGGCATTGAGAGTGATGTCAATACATAAAATGATCAATGGCGAATCATTCAAAAAAGTCTTTGACTTTGTCTATGAAGAAGGAAGAATGAAAGAAAAAGATGCTTTCTACATGGTCACTCGAATTTTTCGAGGGCGCGGATGTACCAAAGATCATCTTTATCTCAAAGGATTTGCGGAATTACTTAGACATAAAAATGAAGGAAAATCATTTGATAACTTACTCATTGGTAAAACGAGTCTTGCCTTTTTACCTTTGATTGATGAATTGATTGACAAGGGTATAGCACAGAAGCCCAGTTATATCACTAAAGTGTTTGAGAATGAAGAATCACCTTCAGATATCGTAGAATTCATTATCAAAGGATTAAAATAATTCTACGCACCCTATCAATTTATTCTAAGTAATCCAAATCAGTTCAATCTGATATTTAATCAAACGCTAAAGCTTGATTTTCCTATTGAACAAGCTAATGTCATTTTTAATTAAAGAGACCAAATAAATTGATGGAGTGAAGGTCATCGACTCCAATTCTATTTGACCATTTAATTCTTGAAATTGCTTTTCGTAGAGCAATTGACCAGCGATATTGCGGATTTCTATTTGAAATGGTCCTTTAACAAAACTTTCGTTCGTTATAAGCAATTGACCATTTTCATTAAGATAGACATCGAAATTTTCTGGATTGAGTTCATCAATGCCAATTACTTCGTCAATTACTTCAATCTCGATGGTAAATTCATCTTCGCAATTCGAATTACTGGCTATAAGTTGGACGTTATATGTTCCTATTTCCGAGTATTCATGAACAGGATTGACAACCGAACTAGTAGTGCCATCTCCAAAGTCCCAAATAAAGTCTTCTGCATTTATTGAATTGTTGGAAGGCATGAACAATTCTCCTAAAGCCAAATTAATTGTCGTGTTGTTAGCTTCAAATTCCGCTGAAGTTGCGTTGAGATCGGTCAGATCGATAATCTCTTCAAAGAGATCGCATTCATTTGAAACCTTCAAGAGGTATTCACCTCCATTTAACATCTCAAAAATCGCCTGATTTTGTTCCACGGTCTGACTCGCCACCAAATCATTGTTTAGATCGAAGACTTCTGCAAGCCATGAGCTAGCGTCATCTCCATTTGTAATTGTAAATTCAATTTGACCATTTTGACTGTTATTGCATTGATCGACATCAACTTCTAAGTTTTCGAAGGATGTTTCTTCAAATGAAGAAAGCTCAAAATTCATAAGCTCATTTCCACAGCTTCCAGAATGTTGAATTTCAACAGAGTACTCTCCTGGTGGAAGGTCGTTTATTGAAGAACTTTCCAAAGTACCGAAATCTTCCAACAAGACGTTTCCGTCAATGTCGTACCAGGTATAATCCCAAGGCCCATCTTGTGGACCTGTGACCTCGGCAAATCCATTCTCTGCCCCATAACAAAGAGTAGGAGAAACCTCCAAATTTGCAATAGCTGAGAAGTGAATAAGGAATCTCGGATAAATTCTATTATCTCCAGACCAATTAAATTCAATACTTTGATTAGGCCCTAATTGATAAATTTCTCCTGTAAATAAATCTTCAATTCTTGAACAGGCAGTCTCTGGTAAACTAAAATCATCATGCGTGGCCAATGAATAATCTCCTTCAGAAGCGCGTATTGCAATAGGTATGCTTGTTTCGCTATTGAGGCCTGGTATTGAATTAATAGATAATTCAATACTGTCGGTAGTCAAGCTTGCTATTTGAGCAATGTCATTTTCAGAATAAAATTTATATGCATCGTACTGATGATCAAAGACAAGATTTGCATCCTCTCGAAATACTAAAGCAATCTGATCTTGGCTTGAGCCATCTTCAACATAAAGATTTAAAACATCAATTGATGGAGAATTCTTAAATGTTCCATCATCGGTGCTTTTATCCGTTTCGGTCACTGTCATGACTGGAGCTGCGTCATTGGTTTGTACCCAAAATGCCTGTGAACTAGGAATGATATTACTTCCACCATTTGTTCCCACACCACCGATATAACTATTGTAAAGACCCAAATCTCCGTCCCAAAGGTAAATAGCATCATTTACGTTGGTCTTTGTCCATCCTCCTGCATCCCAATCTATAGCTGAGGCATAAGGGTTAGAGACCAAATTCCATCCATCATCTGCTTCTCCCATGTCCACAGTATAGGTCAACGTAAAACTAAAATCACCTGTATGAACAGTTCCACTGGTTTCAATTTCCATTGGTTCATTATCGAGGTAGACTCTCCGTCCACTTCCAATTACAATAGCATCAGTAATGTCTAGAGCACCATTAAGTCCTTCATTTTTATCTCCAGACACCGTTTCATCATAAGATACGATATTGTTGAAGGGAAAGCTCGGGAAATCTGAGCCAGTGAATCCGGTTGTAAGAAAATCGTCATTCCAGTTTTCAAGCGTGTTCGAATTTGTCGCAACTCCCAATTGATGCCAACCTTGAAAAACAGGGTCAAAGAATCTTTCGACAGTTACATTACCTGATATAGATCCTCCTGTTACAGGTCCAATACGTCCTGTGTTTGTAGCATCACTTCCAATAATCAATTCATTATTTGTGCTGAAGGTTCCATTGTTCAAGGTGAGCGTTCCAAATACTTCACTTGTTCCTGTATTCAATGTAGCACCAGTCGTATTATTTATGGTTAAGTCATAAAATACTGTTGAACCGTCAATATCTTGATTGAGAAATCCTGATAGAGTCACAGAACCATTATTCGCTGTAAAGCTTCCCGAATTGGTAAAATCACCCAACAAGGTCAGAGAATTTCCGTTTAGATCGTATGTAGAGCTAAATGTCAAATCATTGATAACAGCGATATTCCCGTTTTGCGTTAATGTGCCCGTATTAAAGAAGTTCAAGTTATGAAAGAGCTCATTCCCAGTGGCTATAGTTATATTTTGATCAACTCCCGTAAAGGATACATTTCCAGCAGAAGGAACAAATTCGCCACCATTGTTTGTCCAGTCACCTTGAATAGTGACATCGTAAATAACACCAGAACGCTGAACTTCAAAATCCGAACCATTCAGGCTCAGATCATTGAGAATAATGATGTCCCCTCGAAGCCTTTTTATGCCATCTCCATTGATTTCTAAATCATAGTATTCTGAGCTAGTAGGAACCAAAACATCTGTAGTAGTATTGGTCGCATCATTCAGTGATACGAGATTTCCAGTTGCAGAAGCCGTAAGTAATATACTGGTATTTGTATAATCAACAATCAACTGAGAATTAGCCCCCTGTTCCCATGTTTCACCGGTACTCTGTCCTTTAAGAAAGTTTGTTCGCAAAGTACCATTGTTGGTGACCGTTACTGCATCGAATAATGTGAATTGCAATGAAGTGAAATCCAGATCAGAACCGGCTAATATTGTTCTATTTCCACCTACTATTGAAACTTTGTCAGTATTTGTGCTGGAACCTGTGCCCGATATATTTCCACCTACTCCTAGACGGATTACTGCTGTCCCACCGTGAGTTCCATTAAGCACATAATCTCCATCACAAACGAATAGGTCATCATTAATAATTGAACCTCCTGCATCTATTTGACATAAATGGAAGACGGTTAATTTCGCTCCTGCGCTGATGTTCATTGTACCGCCAGAATTGACAAAAAAATCGGCCGCTCCTTTCGTAGAGGTTAATGTCATATTGTGCTGAATGATGGCTGTATCTGCGGAAGCAGGTACCCCATTATCCCAGTTTATAGCATCTGTATAGCTGCCATCGGAAATTGTGGTTGTGGTGACTTGTGAAAATAGAATTAAGGAGCAAAAACAATAAATTACCGTTAAAATGACTTGTCTTTTCATTTGTCTCTTTTTAGCGCCAGTTAAGAAATCGAAGTTAAATATTTAAACTCACATACTTCCTTGAAGTTCTTTGATTTATACGTAAGTTTTAATCAGTAGTTATAAACAAATCGCTAAAAATGACGGCTCTAAAAAACATGAAAGAAGGCATAAAAAAAGCCCCAAGAAGGGGCTTTCAAATTTTCTTTAATCACAATCCTAGTGATCGATATTGAATAAAATTTCTTGTGTGTGGGAAATTTGATTACCGCAAGCATCAGTTGCGATATAAGTCTTAAATAATTTTACCTCACCATTTTCATAGTGATCTTTGATTTTTTCTTCTTGAAAAATTTCAGTCGAGCAATTATCAAAAACTTGAGGAAATTTAATGTGAGGGGAATTAATATACTCCACTCTGTTATCAAATGTCAAATTTGGAGGTAAAACAGAAAATTTAGGACTCTCTTTGTCTTCAACTTTGATTATTTGATCAAAAGTAGCCTTGTTGCCGCATCCATCTGTTACCGTGTATGTTCTTTCAATAAGTGTCAGACAAGCGCTTTCTTGAGCAATATCTGTATAGTCCACCTCGATATTTCCAGACTTACATTTTGATGAGAATTCAACTTTCTCTTTACCTGGTAAATTATCACAAGATGCTTCAATTTCAGGTTCAAAATCTACAATCTGAATCTTTTTGGAGTTTTGTGCATTGGTATTTAGAACAAATGCTGAAAAAATAAATAGAATAAATACTTTCTTCATTCTGCCTGCTTTTAGAATACGTAAATATAGAAAAAATAGACCAGAAATGCCAGTAAATGAATTGAATAGTTATGGCCAAAGAAAGGCGTTAAGTTGGAAGGGATGAGTAAAAAGGCGTTTGGTTAATTGTTTCTCGGGTATAAGAAGGAGACCCTTTGTTAGACTATCAGTGTGGCTGATTGATGGTGTAAATATAGAGGCATTTCTCATTCATGTCAAGAAATAAAACAAAGTAATTCTGTTTCCCTTTAAAATTGAGGGCGTCAAGCCTTTTTCCTTCCGAATATTCGCCCCATCATTTTCTTTTCAAATGCCCAAAACCAATTGAACTGGCCAAATACCCATCCCCAAAATAACAAGATAACGTTATAGACGGGTAAAATTAAAATATAGTAAAGAGTAGTGAAAATCCAATTTTGTTCTCCTCCTGTGAAAAAAGCGACAATTGGTTTTTTCAAGAACATAACGCTAAATCCGGTACAAGCAAAAACGAGCAAGATAATTTGTACTCTTTTTGGAGAGACATCCCATCTTTTACCTAACTTTTTAATCCAACTCATTATTCAACCCAGTCTGCTAAAAATAAATTTGTCGATCGATCTCCGCCATTATTCCGATTAGAAGAAAATACAAGTTTAGTTCCATCGAAACTGAACATGGGAAAGGAATCAAATTCTTTATCAAATGTGATTTGTTCTAGATTACCTCCATCAACATCAATCATAAATAGATTGAACGGAAAACCACGTTCACTTTTATGATTTGAACTGAAGATGACTTTTTCTCCACTGGGATGAAAAAAAGGAGCCCAATTCGCTTTTCCAAGCTGAGTAATCTGTCTAAGCTCAGTTCCATCCACATTGCAGATAAACAATTCCATTTGGGTGGGTTGCACTAATCCTTCTGCCAATAAATCTTTATAAACAGTTATTTCTTCTTCAGTTTGTGGACGAGAAGCTCGGAAAATTAATTGTTTGCTATCAGGTGAAAAGAACGCGCCACCATCATAACCCAATTCATTTGTCACCTGAAGGATATTACTTCCATCAATATTCATGGTATACAACTCTAAATCACCTGATCGCATCGAGGTAAAAACAATTTTCTGGCCATCTGGAGATACAGTAGCTTCGGCATCATATCCTTTTTCATTCGTTAGTTGCTTGACGATATTCCCTTCAAGGTCAGCGCTGAATATGTCGAAACTATCATAAATCGGCCAAACGTATTTTCCGTCATCACGCCTTTCTGGTTCGGGCGGGCAATTGTCGTTAGCCAAGTGTGTTGAGGCATAAACGATCTGCTCATTTCCTGGAAGAAAATAAGAACAGGTTGTTCGCCCCTTTCCTGTACTTAGTAATTTTGGTTGTTGATTGATCAGGTCATCTGTATCTGGATTGAAATAATATATCTGATCGCAGGCGGCTCCCCATTTATCATATTTGGCCTGGAATACAAGCAATTGGTCATCAAAACTCCAATAGGCTTCGGCATTATCGCCACCGTTGGTAAGCATGCGAATATTTTGCAAATGATGTTCTCCTTCTAATAGGTGTTCTTCAGCTGCTTCCTCAAGGACCTTTTCAGGATTTTCCTTTGTTAATTCTTTCGGATTTTGAGATTGGCAAGCTGCCATCAATAATACCGACAAGAAATAGATGGACTTTTTGAGCATAATTTAATTTGGATGGCAAATGTAAAACAATTCAACTATTTCTTTAGGCAGATGATTGAGGCAAAATAGTGTCTAATAGACACTTAAGTTATTTTACTAACTTGCCCAATTCAAGCCGATTAAAAATGACGAATTCAAATAAATATATGGGAGCCTTCATCACGGTAACCTCTTTGTTTTTCATGTGGGGTTTTATAACCGTTTTTGTCGATTCTCTTGTTCCCCGTTTACAAGAAGTTTTTGAGATTGATCCAGGTAAAGCGGGTCTTTTTCAAACGGCTTTTTTTTGTGCGTATGGCTTGGTGTCAATTCCAGCAGGT
>JBCCIF010000052.1:0-22916 GCA_039028335.1 Bacteroidota bacterium | reverse complement strand
CTAACCTAACTTAGCTGCTCGCCAAGTTGCCGAACCAGTCCGCAGCGCCAGCGGTTATCACAGAGTTCTAGATCCTTTCTGATTTTAATACTCGTTTCTCTTTCTGTTACTTTTGCTAGCAGTCAAGAAATTAATCCAAATGGTTATAACAAGCTTTACTATTCAAACGGCAATTTATCGAGCGAAGGGGAAATGAAAAATGGAATGCCCGAAGGATATTGGAAGACCTACTACGAAAATGGAGTCCTCAAAACTGAGGGAAACAGGAAGAACTTCATGCTTGATAGCACATGGAAATTTTATAATTCGAGCGGATTTTTAACGGATATTATCAATTACACTGAGGATAAAAAGAATGGAGCACAGATTTTTTTTGAGGATAGCATAAAAAAGAGAAAGGATCACTTTGAAAATGGCATCCAGAATGGTTTTTCAGTTTATTATTATTCAAACGGCAGTGAACAGAAATTAATACCTTTTGAAAAAGGAGTAGAGGAGGGAAAAGGAAAAGAATTTAGTCGAGATGGTAGATTAATAGCGTTGCTAACTTACAAAGATGGGTTTTTACGAAAAACGATAAAACTAAATAGAAAGGATAAGTTAGGGAGAAAACAAGGTCTGTGGCAAGAATATTATGAAGATGATGTGTTAAAAATGGAAGGGGTTTACGTGGACGACAAGAAAAACGGGCTTTTCAAATATTATGATGAAAAAGGTAATTTGAATGAAATACTGAAATATGAAGAAGACATGTTGGATGAGGACGCTCAAGAAACAGTTGTTCTTGATATAAGGAATGAGTATTCAGAAGACGGAAGAGTTATTTCTTCAGGAGGATATAAAGAAGGTCAAAAACATGGGACCCATAGGATATTTGACGAAAACGGTGAGGTGTCTTCCGGAACTATATATGAATTTGGAATTAGAATGGCCGAAGGCCGTGTAGACAAGAATGGATCTTTTGAAGGAGAATGGAAACTGTATTATCCAACTGGAGAATTAAGAGCGGAGGGTGAATATAAAGATGGGAAAAAAGTGAAGCAGTGGAAGTTTTATCACAAGAACGGATCCATAGAACAGAAAGGAAAATATGTTAAGGGAAAGCCCCATGGAGAATGGAGGTGGTTCTATGAAAGCGGTGACTTACATAGAGAAGAGCTTTATAGAAAAGGCAAAGAAGACGGGCTTTCAGTAGAATATGACATAAATGGAGAGATTATTACCAAAGGAGAATATATAAGTGGATTTAAAGAAGGAGAATGGTTTTATAAAGTAGGAGATCATACGGAAGTAGGAGCGTATAGTGATGGAGAAAAAAACGGAGAATGGTTGCACACCTATGACAATGGGAAGACAAACTTCAAAGGAGAATACGCAAATGGATTAGCCATAGGAAAACATAAATATTACCACAGATCAGGTCGTGTAAAAGAGGAAGGAAAGTACAACAGTGGATTTAAAGAAGGAGAATGGAAAAGATATGATGAAGAAGGATCAGTTCTTTGGTCAATAGTCTATGATAACGGAATTGAAAGAAGAGTAGATGGGAAAAAAATTAAACCCACTTACGAAGAGCTAGAGAATTAAATGAAAAGAAATATTGAGGATATAATTGATGAACTGGACAGCCCAGCGATCATTACTGATATAGAAATTGAAAAAGTTCTTTCAATTAATATTCCGGGAGAAGAGCTTGTAGGAAAAAAACAGAAAGACTTGCTTGGGTTTTTAGAGATACGTAAAAGCGATCAAAAAGAAATTGCCGAACAAGTCCAACTTTATGGATTTCACACTCAAAAAGTAAGGGAATATCAAGTAGAGTATAACAAAGTAAGCACGAGCAAAAACAAGGAGAGTGTTTTGATTCGTATTAGCAATAAATCAAAATCAAAAGGAGCTGAACGAGCACTGAACGAGCGTGTTAGAGCGGTATTAGCAGAAGAGATAAATAAGGTTCTAAAACACGAAATACAACAACATAAAATTACGCAAGAAAAACTCTATGAAGCCCAGCTATTTACCCGAAGCATAATCGAGAGCAGTCTTGACATGATTATTGCGGTAGACAAGAATGACAAAATCACAGAAATTAATCGTGCAGGCTTGCGCCTTTTTGGATATGAACCAGAAGAAATTATTGGCAAAACATCGAGAATGTTGTATGCTTTTGATATAGAGCATGAAATAGTTCAAAACGCCATAATGAAACACGGCAATTATAGTGGAGAGATTCAAAATATTGATAAGAAAGGCAACACATTTTCCTCTTTATTATCAGCTTCTCGGCTTATTGACAACAGAGGGGACATCGTTGGTTCAATGGGGGTTTCAAGAGATATTACAGAAGCAAAGAAACAAGAAGAAGAACTCCACAAGCAGAGCGCAAAAATCAATGCAATTTTTGAGAGCACCTCACATATAATTTGGTCGGTTGATAAGCAATTCAACATCACCTCATTCAATAAAAACTTTGAAACGTTTATAAAGCGCCATTTTTCATATAGATTAAAAGAAGGCACTAATCTTGCGCGTGATATCAAGAAACTCAAAGGAATATTTGAAGAAATAATGAGATCTGAATACCAGAAATCGTTCAAAGAAAACAAGCAGGTTTTTGAACTAGAATTAAACGGGAAAAAGGATCAGAAGGAGTGGGTCGAGGTTTTTTTATCCCCCATTTATAGTGAAAACGGAAGAGTAATAGAGGTGTCGGGAATAGCAAACTATATTACAGATAAAAAGACTGCAGAAAGCCAAATAATTGATTCTTTAAAGGAGAAAGAAGTGCTCTTACAAGAAGTGCACCATCGAGTAAAAAACAACCTTCAGGTTATTTCGAGCATATTAAACCTTCAGTCCTCTTACGTTAAAGACAAAAACTCTTTGGACATTTTAAGAGAAAGCCAGAACCGAATAAAAAGCATGAGCTTTATTCATGAAAGCCTCTATCAAACGAAAGACTTTAGCCAAGTAGATTTTGAAGACTATATTACAGGGCTTACAAAGAACCTTCTTTATTCGTATAGCGTAATTTCAAATCAGGCAGCCCTGGATCTTGAGGTTGAAAAAGTTTATTTATCTTTAGATCAGGCAATCCCGTGTGGGTTGATTGTAAACGAATTGGTCTCGAACGCCCTAAAGTATGCGTTCCCAGGAGAAGAGAAAGGCACTATACGCCTGAAAATCAGAGAAAAGAACTCAGTGGTTAGCATGGAAATCTCGGACGATGGAATCGGCCTTCCTAAAGGTTTTGAGATTAATAAGAGCGATTCTTTAGGCTTACAATTGGTTTCAACCTTGACGAAACAACTTGATGGAGAAATTAAAATTTCGTCAAAAAAGGGAACCAAATATTTAATTAAATTTGAGAAGTTAAAATCCTAGTTATGTCCAAAACGAACGTTTTAGTAGTAGAAGACGAAAGCATTGTTTCTAAAGATATCCAATTGAGCCTCGAAAAGCTAGGGTATAATGTTGTCGGGTCTGCTGATACAGGAGAAAAGGCGATTAGCCTTGCAACATCTTTGGAGCCAGACGTTGTTTTAATGGACATTATGTTGAAAGGGGAAATAAACGGAATAGAAGCAGCGCAGAGCATAAAGAGCGAGATGAGTGTCCCGGTTATCTATCTCACAGCCTATGCCGATGAAGGAACATTGTCGCGTGCTAAAATCACAGAACCTTATGGGTATATTATCAAGCCATTCAAAGAGATTGACATTCACACCTCTATTGAAATGGCGATATATAAGCACAACAAAGAAAAAGAGGTAAGGAAGGAGAGAGACATGCTTTACAATATTGTTGAAGGCAAAGAGAATCAGGACATTATATTTGTAAAGTCGAACTCTAGGCTTGTAAAAGTCAAAACGGAAGACATCTATTTTGTTGAAGCGCTTAAGGATTATGTCGTAATTAACACATTTACAACTCGCTACACCATTCACTCGACAATGAAAGACATTGAAAGAAAACTACCAGGAGAACAATTTCTCCGGGTCCACAGGTCGTTCATTGTGCGTTTAGATAAAATAGCCGCTATCGAACAGCCTAATATAATTTTAGAAAACGACAAAAAAGTAATTCCAATAGGAGGCTCTTACAAAGACGTTTTACAAAGCCGGATAAACCTGGTTTAATCCGGGAATGGACCACATTCCAGAAGCGTTTATTGAAAACACGCTGAACCACTTTCCCCTTCAAGGCCAAGAAATAATCGAAGCCATTAAAACGGGAAAAACACAGAGGTCGCTTTTATTTAACCCACACAAACACAAGAAGCCCAAACACCCACTGCCTTGGAATAATTGGGCAAGTCTTATCACAGAAGAAAGAAGCCTTATATCAGACCCTCTTTATCATGCCGGCTGCTATTATTCACAAGAACCATCATCCACAATAGTATATTATCTCATTCAAGCGCTGAACCTGAAAGAAAACAGTAATGTTTTAGACCTATGTGCCGCGCCAGGAGGCAAAAGCCTTAATATGCTTAATGCCCTGCCAGAAAGGTCTGTAGTCGTTTCGAACGAAACACACCCAAAAAGAAACAGTATTTTGCAAGAGGTCCATGAAAAATGGGGTTTTTCGAACAAAATCATTCTACAAAACAGCGCTTTTGAAATTGGCCAATTAGGAGAGCTTTTTGACTTAGCCCTTGTGGACGCCCCTTGCTCCGGAGAAGGAATGTTTAGGAAAAGCAATCATGCAATAAATCAATGGTCTATGCGATTGGTAGAATCCTGTGCTCGAACTCAAAGAGAAATAGTATTTAGCGCTAAGAATGCCATCAAGAGCGGGGGCCATCTAATCTATTCAACATGCACATTAAACCAACATGAAAACGAAGAAAACGCAAAATCCTTTCTCGAAAACGGTTTTGAAGAAATAAGGCCGACTTTCCCGAAAGAATGGAACGTGCAAAGCGCAGAATACGGCCAGTATTTCTTGCCCGGCAGAAGCCTTGGGGAGGGCCTATACTTTTGTGTTTTTCAAAAAACAGGGGCGAAAAGGGACTATGAAAATCAGTGCAGACCGATCAGGAAGGAGAGGACCATAACCGACATGTATACTGGCGAACTCGTGAAAATAAAGAACGCATATTGTATGTTGCCCGAACACATGGACGATATATTGGGCCGTCTTCAAGGCTTAAATGTAAAATTAGCTGGCACTAAAATGTTCAATGTAAAAGACAAAATGCTTTACCCGACACCCGAGTCGCTTACAAAATTATCAATTCCTGAGGTTGAATTAGACCGAGAATCCGCCATAAAATATTTACGGGGTGAGTCCATCAGCCACCAGCTAAAAGGGTGGGTAAAAATAAAGAACCAAGGCAAGAATCTAGGCCCGGCCAAAGGAACAGGCAAAAGGCTAAACAACCATTACCCAAAGAACTGGAGAATAAAAAAGGCTATCTAAGCTCAAACTCAGTTGTTCCCATTAATGCGTCCTCGTCATAGATTTCAACCTTAAAAAGGCCAGTTGTCAGACCGCCTGAAATGTCATAGTAAACGCAGAAACCTTCAATAGTTTCATTTTGATAATCAACCTGTCGTTTCGCGCTATACTTTCCAGAAACACCATCAAAATTAAACGTAACATCGGGATTTGAGGCATCGCTCAAAACAATACCATCTGGGCTGATTATCCTGACGTATATGTTCTTCATGCCCGAGGCTGCAATTTTGTTTTCATATAGGGCACAGCAGGTTTTAATTTTTTCTGCCCTACTAGCCTTACTTGTTTCAACTTGATTGCCGTTATTTTTAATTCGGATGGGCACCGCGGTGAGGTTTAAGACACTCAAAACAGAGCCCTGTTTTATAACGTTGTCTTTTTCTTTGTTTGCTTGAGCAAGCATATCCTTTTCACTAGAAACACTCTTTAACTCTGTCGCAATTTGGGTTTTTTCAGCGGTCAATGCCATGTTCGATTGTTGGAGAGAGTCTATCTCCACCAGATAGCCCTTCATGATCTTTCTTAGTGTTTCATTCTCTCGTTTCCATTTCGCTATTTCATATCTTAACTTTTTGTCGTCTGATTTAAACCTTCCGATCTCTGAAATTAGGGAGTCAATCTTAGCTTTTTCAGCAAGCAATTGGTTGTTCAGCGTGTCTGCTTCAGTATAAAGTTCGGCATACTGATCGCTCATGTCTTGCAGATCTTTTAGCACATCGGCCTTTTCGTCCTCCAGCGAACTAATTACCGTGCTTTGGAGGTCTATTTTTCCTTTATCTCTAAAAGCATTCCAGCCTAAGACAATAAGAAGCAATAAGAGTACACCGATTATTATTTGATATGTTCTTGATGACATAATGGAAGTGATGATTCAAACAAAAATATAAATACTATTGACAAAAGCACTGCAAATGATCAACGCAATAAGGCAGCTTAATGTGCTTAATAAAGCATTAAAAAGTGTTAAGTGTGAACACAAACATTTTTGGCTTCGGTAAAAAATCGGAGCGCCTCATTGCCCCCCTCTCTTCCTACTCCAGAGTTTTTCACACCCCCAAAAGGCGTGCGCAGATCACGATGAAGCCAACAGTTTACCCAAACAATACCGGCCGATATTTGACGACTAATTCTCTGCACTCTGGACACGTTTTCCGTCCAGATAGTGGCGGAAAGTCCATATTCTGTGGCATTCGCAGCCGCCAGCGCCTCTTCTTCAGTGTCGAATGGCATAATCGTGACAAGCGGACCAAAAACTTCTTCTTGATTCGTCCTGCAATTTTGATCGAGTCCTTCTATAATGGTTGGCTCAATGTACCAGCCCCCCTCAAATCCTTCTGGAAAAACAGCCTTGCCTCCGCATAAGATCCTCCCGCCTTCTTCCTTAGCAATGTCGATATGCCTTAAAACTTTTTCATAATGGGCTTTAGACACAATAGTGCCTTGCTTAGAATCTTCGTTTAATGGGTGGCCGACCTTCAAAGCTTGACACCTCTCTACGAAATCAGACTTAAAGCGATCATAAATAGAGGACTCCACTAATATTCTAGAACCACACAAACAAATCTGTCCTTGATTTGCAAATGAAGAGCGAATAGTTGTGGAAAGCATTTTGTCGTAATCGCAGTCCGCAAAAACAATGTTGGGGTTTTTGCCCCCCATTTCTAAGGAGACCTTTTTGAACATAGGCGAGGCTACAGCAGCTATTTCCTTGCCGACCCGGGTGCTTCCAGTAAAAGAGATTGCCTTTATACCAGGATGCTTTGTTATTTCAGCGCCTACTTTAGCCCCATTTCCATGAATTATGTTTAGCACCCCTTTCGGAAGACCTGCTTCTCTGCACAGCTCTGCAAATAAAAATGCGCTCATTGGGGTTACCTCAGAAGGCTTAGCAATAACGGTATTGCCTGCCGCTAATGCAGGAGCGATTTTCCATGTAAACAAATATAAAGGCAAATTCCATGGAGAGATTGTCCCAACTACGCCAAGCGGTTGCCGAAGTGTGTAGTTGATAGCGTCTTGCATTTCGTGCGAGGATGTTGAGAATTGAGTTATAGCCTGTGCAAAAAAGCGCATATTAGCTGAAGCTCTAGGAATGTCTACTTTTTTAGCGAGCCAAAAGGGCTTGCCGTTATCTTTCGATTCTGCTTTTGCTAGGCGCTCGAGATTTTCGTCAACCAGAGAAGCAATTTTGTACATGATCTCGCTTCTTTGATTCGCAGACATAGAAGACCAACTGGGAAAAGCCTTTTCAGCAGCAAGAAACGCTGCGTTTACATCTTGAATGTCTGAATCGGGAACCTTTGCATATACCTGGCCAATAGAAGGGTCATAAACATCTATTGCCGAATGAGTAGCAGCGGGAACAAAATCACCGTTGATGAAGTTTAAAATTTGATTCATGGTGCTAAATAAGCTACAGCCTTGATTTCAATGAGTAGATTTGGGTGTGGTAATTGATGCACGGCCACCGTTGTTCGTGTTGGTCCAGTATGATCAAAATACTGGCCATAAACCTCGTTGTAACCTTTAAAATCTTTCATGTCGACTAAAAAGGTTGTTACATCAATTACCTGTTCTAAGCCTAAGCCCATCGATTTAAGCAATGAACCAATGTTTTCAATGACAGCCGCTGTTTGTTTTCTTATGTCCAAATCCCAAGAGCCATCAGGTTTTTGTTCCGCACCAATATGCGTGTTATCTTGTCTTCGGCTGCTGGTTCCTGAGACAAACACAAAATTTCCCACACGCTTTACATGAGGATAGTTTCCGAGAGGCTGGGCCTTTTCTTTTAAAACTTTACTTTCCATTATTATAATCTACTTTGCAGGCCCAACAACCTTTCACGGTAATTGTCTAACGGCCTTTGGTCAAAATCATCTTTGGCACACATTTCAAGGAGGATCTCGTCTTGTTTCCTGCCGAGAATCATGGCCTCATGGTAGGGTAGTTCGGGCCTAAATGTAACTAAGGAATATTTTGAATAGTAATCAGGAAACGTTCTCTCCAGCTCCATTTCTATTTTTCTCTTTCGCATAAAAGCGAGATCATTCACATGGTCCTTCATCTCATGAAAATTGTCAACGGCAAGGTCAGCAATCGCATTCGCATTCTGCACCCGGGCATCCTGAAATTGATCAAAAAGAACAGCCCAGTTTGTACCGTGTTTCTCTATTAATTCGTCAAAAACTCGAACGTCTTCTAGACTTGCGTTCATACCCTGACCATAAAAAGGCACGATTGCGTGTGAGGCGTCACCCATAATGAGCGATTTCCCAAAAGCCTGCCACGGATAACACTTGATCGTCCCTAAGGTGCCCACTGGGTTTTCAAAATACTCCTTATTTAAATGTGGAATGTTCGGCAACAGGCTTGGGTAAAATTTTTCAAAAAAGCTAAGCAGTTTTTTAGGACTGTCCAATGTATTAAAACCGCCTTCTCCTTCATAGGGGTGAAACATAGTTAACGTGAAACTTCCATCCAAATTGGGAAGGGCAATGACCATGAACTCATCTCTTGGCCAGATGTGCAATGCCTCCTTCTCTATCTGCCATGAACCATTTAGGCCAGGAAGAATACTGAGCTCTTTATACCCATGTCTTAAAAAATCCTGTGAATAGTTGAACAACAAAGCTGTTGTGTGCTTCATCATGCTTCTTCGGATAGCGGATCCCGCACCATCAGTTCCGATTACAATTGACCCTGAGTCAATGTGTTTTTCGCCCTTTCTCTCAAAAAAAACCTCAGCTTGTTTTAGGTTGACCTGTGTCACTTTTGATTCGAAGTGAACACGAACATTTTCCAATTTATCAGCCTCTTCAATTAAAAGAGTGTTTAAGCCTGGCCTCGAAACGGAATTTATATAATCATCAGCTCTTCCACTATAGTTTGAAATAAAAGGATCTCCATATAGCGGGTGAATCATTCTTCCTCGCATAGGGATGCACTCCTTTAAGACGCGCTGCTTTAACCCCGCTTTCTCTAAGGACATAATACCCCTTGCAGATAAGGCGAGATTAATTGATCGCCCAGCATCTTCGACTCCTTTTCGCATATCAGGCCTTTTTTCATATACCTCAACATCAAAACCACGCTGAGCCATTCTGATTGCCAACAAAGACCCACAGAGACCTGCCCCTACTATAATTATCTTCTCAGCCATGTTCGATACAAGATTTTAGCCTCAAATAAAATTCAAAAACATCTACAAAACTATTGTACAAAGGAACCGGTGCCACCCTAATTACATCGGGCTCTCTCCAGTCCGCGACCACCCCCTTTTTACTTAAACGATTAAACAAGCCCTTTTCAGCATTAAGAACCTGAATCGAAAGTTGCGCGCCTCTCTCTTTTGGGTTTGTTGGCGTTATAATGCGGACCTTTTGATCACCAAGCTCTTTCACCAAGAATTCCAGATAAGAGGTCATCAAAATGGATTTTTCTCGAAGGCGCTCAATTCCGGCCTCTTCAAATATTCGCAATGATGACCAAACCGCGGCCATAGACAATATTGGAGGATTGCTCAATTGCCAGGCTTCAATCCCCGGAATGGGTTCAAAGGCATCTCTCATTTTGAAGCGAGTCTCTTTTTTATGTCCCCACCACCCTTCAAATCTGGGAATATCAAAATCATGTGCATGGCGCTCATGAACAAAAGCCCCCGCTAAGCTTCCAGGACCAGAATTCAGATATTTATAACTACACCAAACCGCAAAATCACAAGCAGAATCATGAAGGTTTAATAAGACATTTCCAGCACCATGGGCGCAGTCGAAACCAACATAAGCGCCAACCTGATGGGCCCAAGTGCTTATTCTCTTCATATTAAAAAACTGTCCCGTATAGTAATTCGTGTTTCCCAACATGACTAGGGCTAAATCATCCCCTGCCTTTTTGATCGCCTCTTCAATATCTTCTTCTCTCAAACATGTTTCACCCTTTCTTGCCGCCAACTCAATAAGTGAATCCTTAGGATTGAATCCGTGATATTTAATCTGCGACTCTACAGCATACTTGTCAGAAGGAAAAGCATCCGACTCAATGATTATTTTGTTTCTCGAGCTGCTAGGCCTGTAGAACGAAACAAGCAATAGGTGCAGATTTACAGTGAGCGAGTTCATCACCACTGTTTCAATGGGTTTTGCCCCTACTAATTTCGCCATAGAATTAGTAAGAAATTCGTGATAAGGCATCCATGGGTTTTTTGCATGAAAGTGACCTTCTACACCGAATTTTTTCCAATCGTTCAACTCTTGAATTATGGCCTCCTTGGTTTGTTTTGGCTGAAGACCTAGGGAATTGCCACAGAGATATATTTGTTCTTCTCCACTTTTCGTTTTAGGCAAATGAAAAAGGCTTCTGAAATTAGATAACTCATCATCGCGATCAAGCGTGGCAGCGCATTCGCGGGTGGATTCAAAAATTGTTGTCATTGTGACTTTTCCAGTTTTGTTATGCGGCTCAATAAGTAATCTTTATCATCACCACAAAGCCAGTTTATAACATTGTCGCACCAAATATTCTTATACTGTTCTTCGGTTATTAACCCTTCTTCATGTGCAAGGTCTAACAATTTTCCGGGATAGGAGGATTGTCTTTCGCTCTCCATTTCACCAAGCGGATATGGATCATCTAAGCCCATTATAATTTGATCTGTTCCTTTTTGCCTCTTGATCATTAAGTCCAACGACAGCGTATCATGAACCAGCGTATCGAAATAAATGTTTGGATGTCCAATAGCATTTTTGGGAGCGGTTTTCCCTTCAAATAAATCGGGCCTTCCATCAAAACCCTGCACCCTTCTTCCATAATTTATCTGATTTAACTGTCCACCATGAGCAAAACAAACTCGAATGTTCGGAAATTTTTCGAACCAACCATTTAGCGTGTAGAAATGATAAGCATCAGCACACTGGGCCAGCATCCAAATAAGATGAAAGCGCCAAGCGTTGTTTGGCAATTGAATAAATTTTTCGCCATCATAAGGATGAAATTCAATTGCCAGGTTGAATTCATTTGCGATTTCGAAAAGAGGCTCCGTAGACTCATTGATAATGCCATTCCAGCGACCGGCAGAATCCATATAATGCGTGGGAAGACACAGAACTTTTAGCCCCAATTCTTTTACGCACCGTTCAATCTCCCATATGGCGCTGCGAATAAATCCAGCATGGACAACAAAGCCACAAGTGAATTTGCTTGGATAATCACGCTGTACTTGTGCGTTA
The DNA here is from genome assembly GCA_039028335.1 of Bacteroidota bacterium. Lineage (GTDB taxonomy): Bacteria > Bacteroidota > Bacteroidia > Flavobacteriales_D > JABDKJ01 > JABDKJ01. The sequence continues at coordinate 11,229 of JBCCIF010000052.1, read as the reverse complement.
AAATCATTTTGAAAACGCAAGGCCAAGCGCAATTCATCCAATGTTAGGCCATTTCCATAGAGCTGCGATAAATTTAAAACCACCGCATGATCAATGTGGTTTTCTTCCATCCAGCCCAACTTTTCATTTAAGAAAAAGCTTGGCGCGGTAATGGGCCTTTGCCAATTCTTTTGACGCATAAACTGTCGATCCTCATCAATCCAAAAGATCTCCTTGTCTTTCATGAAACCTGGGATTTGCTCCGGATAAGGCAGCAGGTGCGAATGCCCATTTATGCGTAGCGTTTTCATTTTTTATTCAGAATTTAGTCGTTTAAGCAGTTGATTCTTCGTAAAGGTAAAACTTAACTTAACTTTGATATGGTCAGGCAATTCAGGCAGCGAAGAACGCGGAATTAAGAGTGTCGAAATATTATGAAAGTCCGTAAAAATTTGATGTCTCTTTGCCGTTTCTGAAAGGTAATCATGCCCCGAGGAACCGCCTGTTCCGACTTTGTTTCCAAGCATTCTCAACACCATTTGTGCATGTCGATAGCGCCAGGTTGTCATTAAATCGTCAATTTCTATGAGGCTAGTTAACAAGTTAAAAGGGGAGTGCAATATTGGCTCGTCTCGATACAGATTGATAAAAAGCGCTGCAAGCGTTGCCTCATAAGACAGCCTGCGCTTGCCCTCTTTTACCAATTGATCATGCTGATCTTTATTGAGGATAGATTGGAAATAACTATCCGTGCTTCCTAACATTTCTTTTCTTTTGATCTTTTGCTTATCAGTCAAATAATCAGATTTGTCAATGGCATCGTTTTCCTTTTTAAGCATGTCTTTGACTGCATTGTGATATTTTTCCAGAAAGTCAAAACCATCTAGTTTGAGAAAAGGGGTTCTTTCAAGCCAATCTTCAACCAGGTCAAACAGGGTTCCATTCGAATAAATCTGATTTAGCCTTTTCTGTTGTTCTTCTGGAAACACGGAGCTGTATTTTTGATTGTGATAAGTCATGCGCTGATTATCGGGCAGGCCTAACAGACATTCGACAACTCGGAATTGAAAACTTTGGAAACCAGAAGCCGGAAATAGATAAGAGCGAAAATCGAGAAAATCAAGAGGAGTCATGGTTTCCATTATCCCGATCTGCTCCACGAGAAGTTTTAAAATCTCTTCTACCCGATTAAGGCGCCCAATTGCGACACCAATGCTGCTTTCGTCAACCATTTTTTGCTTGAACAAATCAATTACAGAATCAAGTTCATGGATTAATTGTTTGAACCAGAGTTCATAGACTTGATGTGTAATGATAAATAGCATCTCTTCGTGCGCGGGCTCTTCTAACTCTGAAGACCGAAGATCTTGAGCATTCAAAAGCTTATCAAGCTTTAAATAGTCATGATAGTGTATAGTTGTATATTTTCCCTGAGCCATAGTGGGTTTAAAGGTTCGAATTTTTTTGTGAAAGTCAAATTTATTAGATCAAAAGAAAAACCCCACAAAGATGCGGGGTTTAACTTTCTTTGGGTGGGCCCACCTGGGCTCGAACCAGGGACCCCTTGATTATGAGTCAAGTGCTCTAACCAGCTGAGCTATAGGCCCAAATTTTTTGGAATGCAAATGTATATTTTTGCTTTTAATAACGCGTCATGAGTAAAATTAAAAATATAATTTTTGATTTAGGTGGAGTTTTGATTAGACTGAATTACGACAATGTTCCTGAATCCTTTGCTGACTTGGGCGTAGAGAACTTTGGGGACATATATCGTCAGGCTAAACAAAGCGATTTATTTGACAAGTTTGAAAAAGGCGCGATTGAACCGGTGGAATTTCGCAGCATCATCAGAGGTTTGAAGAGTGATTTAAGCGACAAACAAATTGATCATGCATGGAACAGCATACTTATTGATTTCCCCGAGCATTATATTGATGTCTTAAAAGGCATGCATGATAAGTACAAACTATTCGTTCTAAGCAACACGAACGCCATTCACGTAAGCGCATTTGAAAGAATGATTAATCTCGCAACTGGATTTGAAGAATTTAAAACTCAGTTTCAAGAGCTGTGTTATTCGAACATTATAGGGTGTCGCAAGCCAGAAATGAAAGCCTATGGATACCTATTAGAAAAATATAATCTAAAAGCGCAAGAAACGCTTTTTATAGACGACACTGAAGCAAATATTGAAGGGGCTAGAGCGCTGAAAATAAAGACATGTTTATATCCTCAAAACGCTGACCTAGAGACCACTCTTCCCAGCATCTTGGCAAATCTCAATAAGAACACCTGAGGTATCTTTTGGATGAAGAAAAGCAATTAGCTTATTGTCCGCGCCTTTTTTGGGCACTTCATTTAGCAGACGATATCCCTTTTTTCTGAAATACTCAATACGTTCTTCAATGTCTTCTACTTCGAATGCAATATGATGAATACCCTCACCTTTCTTTTTGACAAAACGGGATATAGGGCCATCATCTTGGGTAGAAACCAAAAGTTCAATTTTGCTCTCTCCAGCCATGAAAAAAGAAGTAATTACGCTTTCACCTTGCACCTCTTCCTCCTTATATGCTGAGACACCCATAATTTCCTCAAAGAGTTCATTAGCTGTATCAAGATTCGATACAGCAATGCCTATATGATCTAGTTTCATTTCTTTGACTTTATGGCAAAGAAAACAATATTGAATTATTTTTTGAATGACTCTCCGAAAGAGGAGTCATAGTTTATGTAATAAACACCTTTATCCAATCGAGCAACCTCCACACTATCTGAATATCCTTTTTTGACTAGGTTGCCGTATTCATTGAATATTTCGAAATGCGTTTTTTCAGTAAAAAACACCTTCTTTTTAGATTTTTCATAGGAAAAAGACACGCCCGTTACCCCCCTAGGTCTAAAAGACTTTTCTTTGGTATAGCGAGGCTTTCCAGAGTAGTCGAGCTGCTTGATTCTCACCCGATTTTCTCCACTGTGAGGAATTATTTTAAAAGAATATTCATTGCTCACCTTCGAACCTTTGCCGTCTACTTCACCCAGCTTGACCCATTTATTCCACTTATATTGTTCTATGATATATGGGATTTGCCCAGTTTCATTTTTTGTCGACCATTTGAGGACCCCATCCGAATTGACTTCAGATGACACCAGTTCATACGTGCTATGAGGCTTAAGGACCTCTGGATTAATGACTTTAGGAGAGCAGCCATCTTTATATTTTATTTTCACTACGACAGGGTCTCCAAGATCTAGTTTCCAAACAGCAAGGTCAACGGCAAAAGCACTTGAATTTACTTCATCCACCGAAGTTTCTCCATTCACGATAACTTCATAAACACAAAACCCTACCCCCGAATCTAAAAATGGATTCTGAATGTATAAATCCTTTCCTTGATAATTTCCTTCAGCAATAAGAACTCCGGCATTCAGTGTCGAGCCGGACAAAACGAAAAGGGATAATATGTAGACTAGATTCTTCATGATAGTTTTTCTGGTGTCTAAATCGATATACGAATACATGAGAAAAAAGTTATTTATTAAATAGCCGAGTTCAATTGGATGGACTTTACAGATTTTATCATTCTATTCAGATAATGATCGGAAAAGTTTTGGGACTTATCATTCTCCACCAAATACTTCGTTCCATTTATCTCTATCCAAGCGCAGAAATGAAAAAACTCTTGCGAACCATCGGGAAGCTGAGAACGGTACTTAATAAAGTGTTCTTCCTCTTCTATCACAGTGTTTTCAAATAAGAGATCATCATTGAGGTCACTAATTATTAGTGATTTATCCATTTCAGTCTCTACTATATTCAAGCTAAACTTATTTCCGGAATTCACCTTTATCGAACCGGACGATTCGTTTACAAAAACTTCTGGATCTACATTTGTGACTTTTTTATTTGGCACATGAATTTGAGCAGAAATACCAAATGGGCTTAAATCGACAAGGTCGTATTTCACCTGATCAAATTCTACCTCTTCAATTGAACTCTGTTCTTGATCGCTTTCTGCATCTGTGCCCTTAACTCCGCATCCCACTGCAAATAGACCTATCAAAAAGACCAAATACCATCTCACCATAACTATCTCTTTTGTTCGACTTATTACGCAAAAAAGAAGCTAAAGTTGCAGAAAATGAAGACTAAATTAACCCGCTGTAATAGTAACGATGCGTTCTCCACTATTACTGAATGAACCAACACTCTTCATTCCATCTTCCGTGGTGAAATTGGAAACCGGGTTCCCTTGATCATCCAATAATTCAATTTGAAAAGAATGCTCACCCACACCTAAGCCCTCGACAAAATATGGGCACCACTTAGGCAACATGAATGTTTCACCATCAATAGTAGCGCGAACCTGATAGCCTTTTTCTGAAAGTGAGATGTTTTTTAGATAAAAATCGAGCAATAATTTTTTACCATCATTTCCCGCATAAGTTCCTTTTGGCCTACTGTAGAAGAGGAGTGGCTCCTTCATGTCCTGGCCTCCCATACCATATTTAATTACTGTATGCGCATCGCTTGTTTTAATACTTTCGTGATAAGAGCGCGATAAAAAGGCAAGAACGACATTAGTTCCTTCAGGCATATCTACCTCAAAGCTATCGGTATAGTGAGCTAAATAGGGCTGATTATTCACGATAAAGTGAATATGTTGGCCCTTGCCGGAATTTGCACAATTTCGAATATCGGCATCTGATGTTTGCGCCCCCAAGTCGTAATTTTTTACATCAAATTTAAAGGTTGTTGGCCCGCTTGATGGAACTGTTGGAGAAACAAGTTCAATTGAAGCTTCTTGAAATTCTTCTTCGACTAGAGCCTCATATACTTTAATGCCGTTTTTCTCCCAGGTTAGACCAACTTCCGTATTGTTAGACTCAGTAGGAGTCTCTATTTCTGTGGTATTTTTATCTTCCTTAGGTCCGCCACATGACGCTAGGAAAAATAGAAGTAAAAGGCTACTTAAAAATCTCATGCTATTCAGTATTTAATCCTCAAATGTAACTAGAATTTGATTTTTTTCAACCGTATCACCCTCACTTACTTTTAAATGGCTGATTGTACCGCTTTTTGGAGATTTCAACATATTTTCCATTTTCATAGCTTCAAGTACGATAAGGCCTTGATCTTTTTCTACGGACATTTTTTCTTCACACAGGACCTGAAGAATTTTACCTGGCATAGGTGCTTTTACATCACTCTCTTCTTGAGCCGCCCAGTCACTTATTCCTATTTTTTCTAAGATTTCTTCCTCGCGTGAAACGATTTTTCCAGCGTATATCTTATCGTTCACCCATGCCTTTAGGGCACCATCCACATGCTCTATTTTTATTCTAAAATTCCTATTGTTTCGTCTTAAAATCCAAGAATTAGGTTCTTCCCTTAATTCAAATTCAACCGGTTCGTCATTTAAATATGTCGTCCCATTTTTATGCTTGACCTGAAATGTTTTGTCGTCTATAAGTACCTTCATTATTTCCGATTAAAATCTGCGGGAATATCCCCCCATGCTTTGGTTTCCCATTTCATAATTTGATTATCATAGTTGTTTGCTCGGAGCCATTTTTCTGCGCGATTGATCAAAGCTAAGGTTTTTGGATGCGTAACTTTAGAATTGGCCTTTTTATTCCTGACCCAAACCATTGCATATTTACTGTCGCTGTATATTGGTAAATCACTTCGGTTTTCCTTTAACCAAGCTAATGCATGAACCAAGGCGAGAAATTCTCCGATGTTATTGGTTCCATTTTTAAATGGCCCTGCGTGAAACACCTGTGTGCCAGATTCGGTGATTACACCTTGATACTCGAAAACCCCTGTTTTCGCATTACAAGCCGCATCGACACTTAGGCTCATAAGGTTAGGGTCTCCTATTCTCTTTTTTTCAGCAGCACTTAAGTCCCTCGCTTTTTTAAAAGAGCGCCCTTCGTAGTTTTCTGGACCTTCCTGAAAGGCCTTTTCAGCCAGCTCCTTGCTGCCGAAAGATTTAAATTTTGGCTTTTTGGTCCCAACTATCTGTTGTTGAGTTTCGTTCCACGAAGTGTAAATTCCAGGCTTCCTTCCGCTCCAAACAACATAGTAAAGTTGCTTTTTGTCTTTTGATGGGCGAATACTTGATGGATCCTTAAATGCCTGTTGTGCCTCAAATAGGTTTTCAAAAGATTTGAAGCGCGCATTTGGGTAACCACTTGTTTGCCTTTGGCAGTCTGCCCACGTTTCATAAATACCAGGTTCATGACCTTCCCAAACGACATAGTATTTTTTCTTTTTGGCCATTCGATTCAAATCAGCTCACCTATATTCTTACCAAACAACCTAACGGCTATTGCAAGAAGTATAATCCCAAACACTTTTTTTATGATTAGAAGACCTCCCGGGCCAAGTAATTTTTCCAATCTTCTAGTAAGTTTTAGCACAATAAAAATGAAAAGCACATTGATGAGGATTGCTATTAAGATATTCTCTCGAGCAAACTCACCTCTTAATGCCAATATTGAGGTCAAGGTGCCGGCTCCCGCTAATATTGGAAAGGCAATGGGCACCACTGACGAAATTTTTGGATCGACAGATTCTGACTTAAAAAGCTCTACACCCAGGATCATTTCTAAGGCCAAGAAGAACAACACAAATGAACCCGCAACGGAAAAAGAGTAAACATCAATGCCTAAGAGCTCGATAATACTTTCTCCTAAGAATAAAAAACAAACCATGATAGCTAAAGAAACGATGCTCACGCGCAATTCATTTATTCCACCACTTTTGTTCTTAATGTCAAGTATAACAGGAATCGATCCGATAACATCAATAACAGCAAATAGAACGAGCGTAGCGCTAAAAATTTGTTTAAAGTCAAATATCATGGCTTAAAATTTTTGTAATGATCTTTGGATACCATTCATGTTCAAGTTTCCCTACCAAATTTCCGATTTCTTCTGGACTATTACACAAAGAAATTTTTACTCGTGCTTGAAAAATAATAGCTCCTTCATCATAGGCTTCGTTGACCCAGTGAATGCTAATCCCGCTCTCCATATCCTTGTTCTCCCAAACAGCATTATGGACATGTCTTCCGTACATTCCTTTCCCACCATACAGAGGGAGTAACGAGGGGTGAATATTTACAATTTTGTTATTGAACGTTTCAATAAACCTCTGTGGAATCTTAAGCAGAAACCCAGCAAGTATAATGAGATCGGGTTCAAAAGAGTGAACTTTATCTAAAAATGTCTGCTCTTGAAGCTCGTTCTTTTTAAAAACTACAGCATTAACATCAAACTCCCTTGCCACCTCTATTGCTCCAGCATCACTTTTATTACTAAAAACACATGACACATCAAAGCTCAGTGTCTCACGTGCGAAAGAAATAATATTCCTAGCGTTTCCGCCTCGACCTGAGGCAAATATGACAACATTTTTATTTTTCAATAGCCTGCAAATTTAAGCCGCATCAATCATTCTTTTTCTTTAATTCGAATTTTATTTTGAAATGAGGCCCTGGAAGAGAAAAAAAGTAATTGGACGTACGGACTGCGTTGACTTTCCACATTTAAAGTTGAAAGGTGTTTCCGTAAAAATTGATACTGGCGCGTATACATCATCATTGCATTGCCATTCAATAGAAGAAGTGCAAAAAAAGGACAAAAAAGTGATTCGATTTATCCCTTTAGATCCCAGCCATGATCAATTCAAGAAAAAGGCTTTTGAAATAGACAATTATGAAACTCGATCGATCCGCAATTCATTTGGTAGTGATGAAGAGCGATTTGTTATCACCACAGAAGTTATACTGTATGGAGAGACCTTTGAAATTGACTTTTCTCTTACAGATAGATCTGACATGAAGTACCCAATTCTATTGGGAAGAAAGTTACTTGCGAATCTTTTTGTTGTAGATGTAGCGAAAACCAATTTGTCGTTTAAAACGAAAGTAAAAAAATGAGACTAGTAATCTTATCGCAAAGGCCTTCTCTTTACTCTACCTTTCGTTTAACAGAAGAGGCACGAAAGTTAAAAATCAGGACAGATGTGATTAGCCATCTTTCTTGTAAACTCATTATAGAGCAGGATAGGCCACAGGTAATATACAAAGACGAAGAGCTTAAAGACGTTGAAGCCATAATCCCAAGAATAGGGGCCTCGAGCACTTTTTATGGAGCGGCTGTAATTAGACAATTCGAAATGCAAAAAGTCTATACCTGCGTGAGCTCAGACGGCCTTCTGCGAGCACGTGATAAATTAAGATCACTTCAGATTTTGTCTAAATCTGGCTTGCATTTGCCGAAGACCGGCTTTACAAACTATTCAAATGACTCAAGAAATCTAATTAAAGCCATTGGCGGAACACCGCTGGTGATTAAGCTTTTAGAAGGAACTCAAGGACTAGGGGTGGTTCTTGCCGAGACTACAAAAGCTGCTGAATCGGTAATTGAAGCATTTAATAAAGTAAAAGCCCGTGTTATTGTCCAAGAGTTTATTAAAGAGTCAGCGGGAACCGATATGCGTGCAATTGTTATTGGAAATAAAGTAGTTGCAGCAATGAAACGAACCGCGCCCGAAGGTGAGTTCAGGTCAAATATTCACAGAGGATCTCAAGGGGAGAAGCTGATTCTAAATTCAGAACAGGAAGAAGCGGCTATAAAGGCAGCACAAGCCATGGGCCTGGAGACTGCGGGAGTTGACATGCTGTTTTCTGAAAGAGGGCCATTAATCATGGAGGTAAACGCCTCACCTGGATTAGAGGGTATCGAAAAGGCCTCAGGACAAAATGTTGCTCAGGCATTTATTAAACATATTAAATCCAAGGCTTGAGTTCAGAAATATTCAACATATGTGGAAAGTCAATTACTCAACGAGGGTTAAATAAAATTGAACTTGATGTTGCTGATCTTGCATCAGGAACGAAGATTTTCTTACCACTTTATGTATTTAGCGGAAAGAAGCCTGGCAAGAATGTCCTTTTGATTGGGGGTTTACACGGTGACGAAATAAACGGAATGGAGATTGTGCGAAGGATGATTCTCGAACTTAAAAATAGAGGCTTGGAAAGAGGTTCCGTAATCGCAATTCCGCTTCTCAATATCTATGGCTTCATCAATTTTTCAAGAGATGTGGTTGAAGGAAAAGACATCAACAGAAGTTTTCCAGGATCCTCAAAAGGCTCTTTAGCTGCGCGATTAGCTAAAATACTTTCTGAAAAGATTATCCCGCAAATCGATTTAAGCATTGACTTTCATACAGGTGGTGCAACCCGATACAATTATCCACAGATCCGTTACAGCAAGGGTCATGAAGAATCAGAAAAACTTGCAGCGATTTTCAATGCACCGGTAACAATAGCTTCGAACATCATTCCTAAATCATTTCGTGCGGAATGCATTAATCAAGATAAGCCGGTCATTGTTTTCGAAGGTGGCGAATCCAAGAGAATGGATACAATTTCCATTGAAAAAGGAATACTGGGTACACTGAATGTTTTGGCAAAGAATGAACTAATTGACGAAGACTTTATGCGCAATAACTCTAGGAAATTTGAGAATAGCAGATGGATTCGTGCAGAAGAAGCAGGTCTTTTCATTCTTAGTAAAAAAAGTGGGGAGATCATTTCCAAAGACGAAAAGCTAGGCAGGATTGCTCAAATTGATCATGAAAAAAGTGAAATAGAGGTGGTTTCAGATCAAAATGGAATGATCATTGGCCACAACAATAGTCCAGTTATTAACCAAGGAGACGCTCTTTTTCACATTGCGTATGAGTGAATTTGGCATCCAATTTGCTGTGCGTCTGCACGGCAAGCCCCGTCAATTGGGCTTGTTCAACAATTTCTTTTTTGTTTTGTGGTTACATCTAATATTTTTTTATTTGCAGCCCATTTTAATCTTTAAAATTTAAAATATGTCAGACATTCAATCTAAAGTAACGGCTATTATCGTAGATAAATTAGGCGTTGAGGAATCAGAAGTAACTAGCGAAGCTAATTTTACGAATGATTTAGGAGCTGACTCTTTGGACACCGTAGAGTTAATTATGGAGTTTGAGAAGGAATTTAACATTGCAATTCCAGATGATCAAGCTGAAAAAATTGCAACGGTTGGCCAGGCAGTAGAATACATTGAAAACAACGCCAGCTAAAGGCGAATCACATGGAACTCAAAAGGGTAGTAGTCACAGGTCTTGGTGCGCTAACCCCTATAGGGAATTCAGTTCAAGAATACTGGGAAGGTTTGGTTAATGGAGTTAGCGGAGCTGCTCCAATAACTCGATTTGACGCTTCGAAATTCAAGACACAGTTCGCCTGTGAAGTAAAGAATTTTGATGTGAATGAATTTATGCATAGAAAGGAGTCCAGAAAGATGGACGCTTTCTCGCATTACGCCCTATACGTTAGTGAACAAGCCGTTGAAGACTCTGGAATTCTTTCCAACTCACCAAATTTGGATAGAATTGGAGTGATTTGGGGTTCGGGAATTGGTGGATTGACCTCTTTGCAGCAGGAATTGATTTCTTTTGCGCAAGGAGATGGGACACCAAGATTCAACCCGTTTTTTATTCCCAAGATGATCCTGGACATTGCTCCAGGACATATTTCTATTAAATATGGATTTAGAGGACCGAATTATGCAACCGTTTCGGCTTGTGCTTCCTCAAATAATGCCCTGATCGATTCCTTCAACCTGATTCGATTAGGAAAATGCGATGCCGTCATTAGCGGTGGATCTGAGGCTTGTGTAAACGAGGCCTCCCTAGGAGGTTTTTCAGCATTACAGGCCTTATCCAAGAGAAACGATGACCCCTCTACAGCATCTCGGCCATTTGACAAGGAAAGAGACGGATTTGTTTTGGGAGAAGGCGCTGCTGGAATCGTATTAGAAGAATACGAACATGCTAAAAAAAGAGGAGCGAAAATTTATGCGGAAATCATGGGCAGCGGTTTGTCTGCGGACGCCCACCATATAACAGCACCTCATCCAGAAGGGCTTGGAGCGAAGAGCGTTATGGTTAGCGCTCTTGAAGAAGCGAGGCTCAATGTGAATGATATTGATTATATAAATGTTCACGGAACCTCTACTCCCTTGGGAGATATTGCCGAAACGAAGGCAATTTTATCGGTTTTTGGAGAACATGCCTATAATTTGAATATCAGCTCCACCAAGTCTATGACCGGACATTTATTAGGTGCTGCTGGTGCGATCGAGGCGGTCGCTTGTATTATGTCTGTAAATCGAGATATAGTACCACCAACG
>JBCCIF010000051.1:0-23359 GCA_039028335.1 Bacteroidota bacterium | reverse complement strand
CTTTTCTCTTTCGTACATGACGCAGGACTCTAATTTGGCGCGACCGTTCTTATCATATCGGTTGCTGCGTAGAATGACAGCATGATTGCGGTCATGACAAGACAAGTTTGACAGTCTTTGTCGTCTTTGGACTGTCAGATGGCTTTACCACTGTTTCGAGAAAAATTTGAAATTCGTGTGAATACTTTGTACGGAAGTATTTTTCGAAAAGGCCTCTTCAATTTTTCGTTGGTCCTTAGAAACAAAATCATCTTTCCCAATCTTCTTGATCGGGAAGTCTTTGATTGATTGTGAACCTTTTCTGTTCTGAATTGAACACTCGAATCAATTGCAACCCACTTACAAATGTCCTTCAAGATACCTAAAGGCTGGGATTTGAGTCTTTCGAAAAAGACAATTTTCAATTGCTCACGTGGAAAATACTTAAGTATTCTTTCAATATGTTGACTGTACAAGCCATGTTCAAGGAAGTGCTTGTAAAGCACATGATTTTTATCATTCTCTTCAATGACCGGAATGACATCCTCTAATGAATGATTGAGCCAACCATTGAATTTCTCAAAGTTATAGGCTGAAACTAAGCGTGATACAGGTTCTCTTAAAACATAAATCAATTTGCATTCTGGATTGTGTTCATACAATCTCTTTATGGCAAAATCAGAATTGCAAATTCCGACATTCTTGGCTAGTTTAATTTCAGCATCCTTATCGCCCAAAGTGAAACACTTTTGAAAATAAGCAGGGAAATCTGACTCCGTTAAATTTGGATCTCTAAAAAAACTAAATTCAAGCTGGGGATGGCTTCGAACTTCTGGATGCTCTGCCAAATAATTTTTCAAGGAAGTTGTCCCTGCTTTTTGAGCGCCAATTATTGCAAGATTAATCGTACTCATTTCTATTTACTTTGGCAAAATTAGATGCTTTACAATGGCCAAGCTTCGTTTTGACAGAACAGAAATTGGTGATAATCGAAGGGCCCTTTTATAAAACTTCATGGCATCCTTTTTATAATTTGATAATGCCAGATGAAGGGCTATATAGGTGAGTGTATTCAACTCAATCCTTTTTATACTGCTTCCAAATTTTGCAAGAATAAATTCATCAGAGAGCGCATAGTTAAGCATTCCCATTTTTCTTTCGATAAGTTTATCTTTTTGAATTTGATTCACACTCCTATCTGCATGTTCAATTATTATACTCGTCACCGTGTTTGAATAGCAAAAATCATATCTTGCTACCAAACGTAACCACAGCAAATAATCTTCAGAGGCGGCAATTTTTCTGTCCTCTTGGAACGGATTGGCCGAACAGAGTTCTTTCTGCATAAAAACGCCATTGCAGCTGAAGGGATTTCCATCCAAAACAAGAGAATCAATATTTGTTAAGTCTTCACCTTGTGACAAGATCACTCCTTTTTCATTTTCCGTGCGATAGTTCAAATGAAAAAACGGTGGAGAGTTATTCTTTTGAATTAGGGAATGCGCTTCACTAAGATGATTTGAAAGTGCTAAATCATCTGAATCAAAAAAATTCACATACTTACCATGAGCTTTCTTCGCGCCATAATTTCTAGCAGCTCCTCTTTCTTCGTTTTGCTTCGAATAATAAAACACTTTTTCATTCGCTGCGAAATCTCTCTTTATCCGCTCACCGGTTTCGTCAGCACTACCATCATCAACGACAATAATCTCAAAGTCATGAAAATCTTGTTTCAACAGAGAGTGTATAGTAGAAGATATAATATCCGCCCTATTGTAAGTAGGCACTATAATTGAAAAAAAAGGACTAGCCTTCATATAATTGCTCTAGCTTTTGAATAAAAGGAATTAAATCAAATTTTTGGATACTAAATTTACCATTCCTGATTAGCTTTTCGCGTAAATCTTGATTTATCAGAATTTCCTTCATTGCTTTTAAGATCTCCTCTGAACTTTTAAAATTTACCACCATCGCATTTTCTTTATGTGTTATAAATTCAGGAGCAACTCCTGAAAGTGTAAAAATGGACGGTACTTCAGCGGCCAAGGCCTCTATATAAATTTGACCGAAAGCTTCAATGGACTCATTTATTGGTACGTGAGTGAAAACATCAAATAAGCAATATAAGTGCGGAAGATCTTTTTCAAATTGAATAGTTGTGCAGTTCGTTTTTGGAATTGTTGAGAGCTTTTGCTCAATGATTTCTTTATGAGGCCCTTTGGCATTCGCCAGCACTAAATGTGCGTCTGGATAATCATTCAAAAGCTTTTTAAATGCATCAATCACATATTCTATTCCCTTCAGCTCAAACCATCTAGCAATTACACCTATCACAGGGTATTTATTCTCTGTTCCGTACCGCTGCTTTAAAAGATTGACCTTATCAAAATTTATTGATTCAAACACTTTCAAATCAAAGCCATGATGGATTAAACGAATTTTAGACTTAGGAACATTCTCTAATTCCATCAAGACATTTTCTACATTCTTGCTTATGGCTACGATATCGCTTGCACATCGATTACACACTTTGTCAAAAGGAATCATTTTCTTGACAAATTGATGATTGTAGCTTGCATGATGACGGGTGTAAATTCTCTTCTTAATCCCTAATAATTTTCCGGCCATAAGACCTAAAAATGCAGCATCGAAAATATGACAGTGAATAATGTCAGGAGAAAACTTTCGCAATGCTGCTACCAACCTGAAAAATGTTAAGGGGTAATACCTTTTGCTTTTGTTCTTAATTCTGATTACTGGAACACCAATATTGCGAAGATAACTCTCAATCTCTGTATCATCATTATTGAGTAATATAAAGCTTAGATCGAATTTTTCTTTATCCAAATGAAAGGAAATCCATTCGAAAGCGAATGCCTTATCTATATTGGCAAGTATATAAGTGACTTTTCTTTTCAAAGATCCTTTTATAGTTTAAACAAGCCAGGCTTTTCGAAATTCATTTTCATAAGAATTCATGTCGTGCTTTTGTTTCACCCATTTCTTAGCAGAATCAAAATTATATGAATTCGTTCGTATCAATTCTATGCTTCGCACTATTTGTTGCTTAATATTTTTAGCATTCGTGTTAATGATAGGACAATCTCCATCGACATAACTCAAATACTCCTTATCCAAATAGGACAAGACAATATTGTCACACATGATACCCTCAATGGCTTGTAAGCCGTACCAACCTATAATCAATTGATCAATGACAATATCGCTTTCTTTCATTTGTTCAAATAATTCGTAGCGATTCAAAGCATATTTTCCAACTCCGTAGTTGCTGTAATCAGGCAAAATGAATTCAACACCTTCTATTCCTTCTTCTTTAAGTTCACGAAATGCATCTTCTACATATTGACTTCCTTTTATATAAGGATTAGAAGGGGCATGAAGAATTTTTATTCTACTTGAATCTCTTTGAACATTTATTGCATTCAGTTCAGCTTCGAACTTATCAAAGTCAAGAAATACCGGAACATAGGTGCCTTTCGTCCCATATATACTTAATAAATCTGGGGTAGAAACAAAGGTTGTATGGGCAAAATCTTGACTATCCCTGATTAAATTCTTCTGCCAATGTTTTAAGGCGATTTTAAAATTGCCCTTATCAAGTGTTTCTACTATTCGCTCTGCTTTTTCATAAACGTATTCTGGATTTCGAATATCAGAGCCCACAAAATGCATAACGATTCTCTTACCAAATAGTCGATACAGCCAAAATTCAAATCGTCTCGTTTTCCGAGTTAATAATGTTTCTCCTGAGAAGAAATGAAACACATCATATCTGAATAAGAATCTGCATAAATTGAATACCGATAAAAACCAACGCTTTAACGCATTCATTTTGTCAAACCGGTATGCATAGGTATATGAAGTATCGTAATGTTCATGAGGAACAAAATAATTGACAAAAGATTCAGCCCTCAATTGATCGTCAAAGTTTTGTTTGATATATTTAGAATAGTGCTCTATCCTCCAGCCTATATCAACAGCCGCAAATAGTATTTTCTTTTTTTTAGCCAAGCTCTAAATCTCCTTGATAATCTTTGCCGGAATACCTGCGATCAAAACGTTAGGGCCGAAAGACTTCGTAACTACACTGTTCGCTCCTACAATCACATTTTCACCCAAATGAACACCTGGTAAAATAGTAACAGAATTGCCTAGCCAACAATTTCGACCTATATGAACTTCTTGAGGCAACATGTGTTTACGGTTCTTCAGGTCATGATTTGCACCTTGTATGCACACATTGAATGCAAATATCGTATCCTCTTCAATCGTAATGGCACCTCCTTTAAACCCACAAATATGTGCTCCTCCGCTAACTGCAAAAGAGCTATATACACTTGGGTGAATATTCAAATAAGCTGGCCCAGAAACTTTGCTGGTGTAATGAACTGAAAAGGGTATTCCAGCATTCTGTCTGAAAACGCGCTGAAATAACCAATTCGTCAAAAGAGTAGAAATAGGTATTTTAGAATACGTTTCACGCTTAATCAATTTAAACCAATATCTACCAAGTCCAAGACCCATTATACTTGTTTTCTTTTGTTCAAAAATCTACCCATCACATTACTTATAATTGCCTTGGCTTCAAAATTCACTCGGTATAAAATTGAATAAATTATGGCACTGTACAAAACGAAGAATATAGGTATAAAAAGCAGCGAATCGGTATACCTATACAGCCAGAAAAATGCGAATGAAAGGGCCAATGATGAAAGAAGCACACTTGCAATCATTTTCAGATCATAAAAACTGAATGATTTTATATCCAAAAATTTTGTTGTCTTAAAATTTAATAGTCCTGCAAGCAGGATGAAAGAGATGAGCGTAGCTATCGCGGCCCCCATAGCCCCTAGGAATTGGATCAAAACGAAATTCAATATAACATTGACAACGAGCACTAAAATATCAGCCCGGATCAAGGTATTTGTTTTTGAACTTGCAACTAAGACATCTCGGTAATCATTTACTTTGAAAAACATCACCAAATTGAAAACGATGAATATGGGAATACTTTCCAAGTACTGCTCTCCAAAATAAAAACTCAGCGCAGGAAAGGAAAAGAATAAAATAAATACCAATGTCGGATAAATAATCAATGCGGATGCCGAAGTAGCCTTCCTTTTTAAACTAACTAATTCGTCTATTTTTCCTTCAGCAAAAAGACGAGTCACATCGGGCAAGAGCACAGTAATCACGCTAGAGTAAAAAATCATTAGGAAAGGAATTTCAATTCCTCCAATACGAAATATTGCATATTGAGACGGATCTTCCAGCAATGAACTCACCATCAAACCATCGGTCTTCTTAATCAAGGTACCTATTACACCGGTGAGTGCCAAAACATATCCAAATTTCACGAATGATCGCAGAATGATTTTCCTGAATTTACCGCTAAAAAACTTTACTGGGAACCTCGGGATAAACATGAACAAAATAGCAAAATTGATAATCAACAGAAATGTGAAAACTATGCTCAATGACTCGAAATACTGGATACCAATCACGATGGCTGATACACGGAAGAGGTTTAAAACTATTTGAATTGACATCGCATGTTTTACGCGATCAAAAAAGTACAGCACATAGTTCAGATTGGAGATTAAGAGTATTGGAAAGACCGAATATGCATATATACGCAAGGGTTCTTTCAAAGAATCGTTATGAAAAAGTTCACAGATGAAATCTAGAGAAAATAATAAGGCCACTACTCCAAATAACGATAGCGCAACATTTGCAACAAAGCTGGTTAGCAAGACATCCTTTTTGTTGTGCTCTCGGGAATTTGATAGTAAAACGTATAAATATTGATTATTTGTAACACTGAGAAATATCACAGCCATTTCTACTAACAAAAGAATTTGTCCATAGGTCGCATAATCCGCAGGCACAAGTGCTCTTGCCATATAAGGCAGGAACAACAAATTGACCAATGCGTTGAATCCTCTACCAAGCGTCAAAAAAGCAATACTTCTTCCCTTATTCTTCAATCGGATTCATGAGTTGATGGTTAGAAAAAGAAATTGAGGCAATTAAAAAACATACTCTAAAAATATTTTTTAAACTCAACCTTTAATTTAAACCAAGATAGAATTAATTTTTGCTCATGTTAAAATCATTCAGAAAAATTGAATTCGTCAATAGTGCTGTTCGATCTTTCCTCATAGGACTGGGCCGTTCAATTGACTTTGTCAAACACAGATGGCCAATTTCAGGTGCTGTAAATTTGAATGTAAATGATATTGAATTTAAAATGTATTCCAGGTGTGACGACTCTATAGTAAACGCCTTATTTTATCAATTCGACTATAAAGAGAAAAATGACATTCAGCTGTACTCAAGAATGATCGGGCAGAACGACTGTATCTTAGACATCGGAGCGAATACGGGTCTCTACAGTTTAATTGCTGCTTCGAAAAGTGCATCTTGTAAGGTAATTGCATTTGAACCCAACCCCATTAATACCGAACGGTTAAAAAAGAACATTCACTTAAATTCTTTGAAAAATATTGAGATTGAGAAGTACGCCCTGGGGGAAGATGATGGAGAAATCGATTTTTTTGTACCTAAGGACAATGAAATATCCGACACATCATCTGCCGTAAAAGAATTTAGCGAATTAACCTATGGTGGCAGAAAGGAATGGAAGCCGATAAAAATCGAACAACTATCAATTGATAGTTATATAGAGCGCAAAAAGCTTGAGAAAGTAAGCTTTATCAAAATAGACGTTGAAGGATATGAACTTTTTGTTTTAAAAGGCGCTCAACATACCATTCGCACATATCAACCAAATCTTTTGGTAGAAGTATTTTTAAATGAAGAAAACCGAGCATTCTTCAGCAATTTCATCCAGGAATACCAGTATGAAATATTCTTTGTGCATCGAAATGGCATTCAAAAACACAGGGGATCATTGAAAGATAAACCTGGATTTAATTTATTGCTTTGTCCACAGGGTAGATATGCGGAATTCACCCCAATGAATAAAATCTAGCACCACTTAAGTATACTGGGCCAACATTAGATATTTCCAATTCAGCTCTGGATAATCTTGAACAATAATCCTTTCTTTTTTCAATTTCGAAATTGAGTCTTGTATTCTTTCCTTGAAAAAGACAGCATTAAGAATTTCATTATTTGGCGGCTCAAATCCAATTTTTTGCCTATTCCATGCAATACTTTTTGGGAGGTATTCACTCATACTATCCCGAAGAATATATTTGGTCCATCCGTCCTTGATGAAATATGATTCTGGCAAAGACAGAACAAATTCTACTAACTTATGACTAAGAAATGGCAATCTCACTTCAATCGAATTAGCCATTGAATTTCTATCCGCATATTTCAGTAATTGACCAAGGTCCTTGTGAAGTAAAGCATGCGACAAATGTCCCTTCAAGGCTTTGAATCGCTTTGTCTTCGGTTTTCTATTTTTATTCTCCTTGACCAATTCAGGATTCAGGCCCTTGAAAATTGAATGATCATTCTTTTTAGTCCTTCTGAAATAATTAGCCAATTCGCCTGAACTATAAGGAAAGGAATACTTGAGCTTATTCTTTAATGAAAATTCGAAATTGTTGATGTTCCTTTCATCAAAAAAAGCATGCTCTTTAGCAAAGAGAGATGCATTCTTTCGAATCTGCATCAAGTAGGTAATATAAAATCGGACATAACCGCCAAGCAATTCATCTGCTCCTTGACCATCCAAAAGAACCTTTGTTTCGTTTTCTTTGGCAAGCTTCATTACTTCATATTGTGCGCAAATGCTGAAGCTCCCAAAAGGCTCGTCTTGATAATGGCATATTCTCTCAAAATTCTCCTGAATGCTATTGGCATCAGGATAAACAAAAAATGAATCTATATTCGAGAAGCCACCTAAGAAGCTATCGATTTGAGGACCTTCGTTCCTCTCAAAACCCGGGAATTTTGCAGAAAAGGTCCTCTGTTTGAGTTGTTCTTTGTTTAGATTATTGATACCAGCGACTATCGAAGAAGAGTCTAATCCACCTGAAAGGCTTGAACCAACCAAAACATCGCTACGAAGTCTTTTCTGAATAGAATCGAAAAATAAAAACCTGAACTCCTCTTTTATATTTGCTGCACTCTTTCCTAAAGAGCTGTCTTCTGATTGACAACTCCAATAGCTCCACTTATCTATATTGTGGTCTTCATCAATCACCATCATTTCTGAAGGCTTCAAGGTATAAACACCCTCGTAGACGGTATTACCCGGATTAAAATCATCTTGTAGGCTATTGAAAACCAGGTAATCAAAAATGGAATTCTCTTTAAAACGTTTTTGTATTCCGAGTGCAAATAATGCCTTCATTTCTGAAGCAAAAACCAATTGGTTGTTGCGATGAGAAAAATAGAAGGGTTTTTCTCCAAACCTGTCTCTTGCACAAATTACTTTTCGCTGTATGCCATCCCAAATAGCAAAAGCGAACATACCGTCAAGATCTTTTATAAATTCAAGTCCCCGATCAGCATATAAAGCGAGAAGGACCTCAGTATCGCTTGAAGAACGAAATAAATAACCCTTTTTAACCAGCTCCTTTTTTAATTCTATGTAATTGTAAATCTCCCCATTGAAAACAATGGTGTAATTATTCTCTTGATAATGTAAAGGTTGATTGGCAGTTTCTGAAAGATCGATAATACTCAAGCGTCTATGACCAAAATGAACAGTCTTCTCTCTATTACTCCACACACCTGATGCATCAGGTCCGCGATGCTCCAAAGCATCATTCATCACCTTGATTTCTCTTGAAACATCTTTACTTTCGCGCGATATTACACCTGTGATTCCACACATAAAACCGACTGAATCAAACGTTGAAAATTAAACAATTGGCCACTAAAAATTTCATTTAAATCAAATTTTTTGGATAAATTTCATATTTACCTTTGCTGATATGGGTCGCGTAAAAATTGAAGTTTCCAATAAAAACATTCTCGTCATTTTAGCTCTTCTGGCGCATCCATTATTATTTGCCCAAAATATAAATTTAAATTTTCCTCAAGATTCTGCAGTATTTCAGAGTTCCTCAATACTTTTTGAATGGAATGCAGAAGTAGACGGACAATTCGAACTGGAAATTAGTAGCGATTCTCTTTTTGGCAACTTGATTTACAGCAATACAACGAACAGTAGATTCGATGAAGTAGTTCTGGTCAATGGATCTTACTATTGGCGTGTAAAACAAAATTCACCTCTAATTGACTCCTCACAAACGCGTTTTCTTTCCATTCTAGAGGTAGAATCGCTTGATAATTTGTTTTTTCATTTTGATGCCGATTCCGGACTCGTTCTGGATAATTCGCATGTGATGACTTGGGCCGACCAATCTCCCAATAGTTTTGATTTGTCTCAGTCAAATGCTACACGTCAACCATTGCTCATCGAAAACTCTCCTAAACTCAATGGACATAACGGCATTTACTTTGATGGATTAAATGATTTTTTGGCTAACAATACTTTCGATTTAGACCAACCTTGCAATTACTTCCTCATTTTCAACGAAAAGGAACTTTCTGGGAATTACTTAGACGGAAGCAATGGTATTGCAAAACACTTGTTGAGGCATCAAAGTGGTGGATATGGATTTTTTGCAGGAGGTGGAAGCATTGTCTCCTCAACCTTGGTAGACACTTCGCTATATGTTGTAGTAAATATTGAACTTGAAAATGGGGAAAGCAGTTTGTATATAAATGGAGAATTCGAAAGCAGTGGTTCTACAGGAACGAATTCATCAGGTGGTTTGACAATTGCTGCCTTTGGCTCAGGAGGTGGAAATATGGAAATGACTACACCAGAAGTCATTGGTTTTGAATCGACATTAACTGATTCCATCAGATCCGTTATCAATTCATACTTGATGGATAAATATGCTCCACCGATTGAACTGGGCTTAGATATTTATGCTCAAAATTTCTGTGATATTGTTCTCAAGCCAGCAAATTGTTACAACTCGATTACTTGGTCAGACGGAACATCAGAAGATTCATTGTTTGTAACTTCCCCTGGAGTTTATTATGCAACAGCAATAGATATTTTTGGCAGGATTTCAAGCGATACGATATATGTAGAACCCTTGATGGTTCCTGAATTAAACACAGAATTTATTTGTTTAAATGATCAAATTACTTGGGATACGGAATTGAACTCAAGTGAATTTGATTTTTTATGGAGCGATTCGAGCTTTGACTCCTTGCTTGTGATCGATGCTCAAGGTGAATATTATGTCGAAATTACAGATATGCTCGGATGCACATTTCAATCCGACACGTTAAATATTGCGCTTGATAGTTTTGAAATCGAAGCGAGTTTGGGTCCTGATTTGGATCTTTGTTCGGGCAATGCCATTTCCCTCCAAAACGGAGCGGAACAGGCAAGCTCTTATACCTGGAATGACGATTCAGATGAAGAAGAATTGATTGTTTCAACAAGTGGAACGTATTGGGTCGAAGTTGAAAATGTCAATGGTTGCATAGCACAAGACACTATTGAGGTCAATATCATCGGACAGGCACCTACCGCAAGTTTTATTGCAGCTAACTTTTGTATTGGAGAAGTTGTGGAATTTACAGATCTTTCCTTTCCACCATCTGGAGAGAGTATAGATTCATGGTCTTGGGACTTTGGAGACACCAATAGTTCGGATGATCAAAACCCCTCAAACACCTATGGCTCTGCTGGAACTTATACGGTTACTTTATCCGTGCAAACTCCTGTGGGATGTTCTGATAGTTTTGAATCAGAGATTCAAATCAATCCTTTACCAGAAGTATCTTTTAGCAGTTCGAATTTATGTTCGGATCAAGATGCGTTCTTTGATGATTCGTCCATAATTAGCGATGGTTTTATCAATGGTTGGTCATGGAATTTTGGTGATAATCAGAGTGCGAGCGGTCAAAATGTCGGGCACACCTATCAAGATCCAGGAACTTATTTAGTTACGCTTGTTGCCAGTTCAGCGGTGAATTGCATAGACTCAACAAGCGCAAATATTGTCATCAATCCATCACCGGTTTCAAGCTTTAACGCGAGTTCTACATGTCTTGGACAAGCAACAGCATTTAGTCAAAACATTGATACAACGATAGCAGGACCCGTTCAGAACTACATGTGGGATTTTGGGAATGGTTTTACGAGTAATTTCCCGATCACGTCTCAAACCTATTTTGTTCCCGGTCCATATGAAGTAAGCCTTAGTGTCACTTCGCTTCTCGGATGCATAGATGACACAATACAAATTGTTAATATCAATGACCTGCCAGAGGTGGGCTTTAGTAATGTGGTGGCATGTATAGATGAAGCCACACAATTCACAGATACAACAGTTATTTTTCTCAATGATTCAATTGTAGCATGGAATTGGAATTTTGCCAATCAAGGAGCATCTGATGAAGAAAACCCTATGTTCACTTTTAATTCAACGGGAAACTTCAATGTTTCTCTCCAAGTAGAAAGTACTGCTGGATGCGAAGGAGAGGCTCAATCAATTGTTAGTGTTTTCGAAGATCCCAATCCGGATTATAATTTTGAACCGGGAATAGGACTGCCCCCATTGGCCGTTGAATTTGAAAATTTAACCATTGATGCAACAAATTATGTTTGGAATTTTGGAAATGGTGATGAGTCTATTGAGATTTCACCTGAGTACACCTACTTGGATTCTGGAATTTTCACCATTACGTTGACTGCGTTCAATGAAAACGGATGCAGCGAAAGTCTGGAGCAGACTATTTTAGTGATTGACCCCATTTTTGAACTAGAGCTCAATGAATTGGCTTGTTCGATTGAAGAAGGGCGCCTTCTGGTTCAAGCCTTTATTTCGAACTTTGGAAATCACGATATCAATACATTCGATATTTCACTAGAAGTAGGAAATGGAGCACGACTCATTGAAAAATGGGAAGGATTGCTGCGCCCAAGTGAAAGTATTTTATATGAGTTTGTAGCTCGACCAGAATACAGCGATGTGCTCAATCAGGCTTTTTTCTGTTCAGAAGTAAGCAAGCCAAATGGGAATAACCGAGAATTGAGTCTAGAAAATAACCGACTTTGCAAAGCAATTGATCAATCCGAATTTGTTCTCTATCCTCCTTATCCAAATCCTAATCAAGGAGATCTTTTTATTAATTATGTTCTTCCTGGAGATCAAACCATAAACATAGATATCATTGACGATAGAGGAAGAATTGTCTTAAGTCGGGTCACCGAGGCCGATCAAGGACATAACTTTTATCACTTGAACATCCCAAATTTAGAAGTAGGGAGTTACGTACTTCGCTTAACCAATAATACGCAGTCAGAATACCAATGGTTTTTTGTAGAATAGATCAATGAAACTACTTTTTGCTTCACAAAACGACAATAAAGTCAAAGAAATACAGCGCCTTGTTCCAGAAGGTATAGAAGTTATTGGGCTAAATGATCTTGATAGAATAGAAGAACTTCAAGAAACCAGCCTTACCCTTGAAGGGAATGCTCGACAAAAAGCACAACAGGTCGCAGAACGGTATCAACTGCCCTGTTTTGCAGATGATACTGGACTGGAAATTCAATCATTGAATAATGAGCCTGGTGTATTTTCAGCACGCTATGCAGGGCCAGAAAAAAATGCACTGAAGAATATTCAAAAGGTGCTCATACTGATGACAGAAAAAGCAAACAGAAGAGCACAATTCAGAACAGTAGTTTGCTCAATTATTAATGGAGAAGAGATAGTATTCGAAGGCATTGTGGAAGGAAAAATTTTGCGAGAACAAAGAGGTGAAAATGGATTTGGGTATGATCCCATTTTTGTTCCAAATGGACAAACCCTAACTTTTGCGCAAATGACAATGGATGAAAAAAACAAATACAGCCATCGTGCACGTGCCTTCCAAAATTTCTTGAATTACCTCAATACGTTAAAGTCTCAAACCAGCAGTTGATGATTTAGTTTTCTTTGAATAATTTGACTCAAAAGATCCTTTACCTTGATGCCTGCCACTTTTAATTGTTTAGGAACTATGCTCTCGGCACTCATTCCCGGAACAGTATTCAGCTCAATAACATAAATTTTTTCGCCCACCAGCATATAATCGATCCGAACAACACCTTGACATTCGAATTTGGTGTAAATGTCTTTGCTAAGTTCTTGGCAAGTCTCTTGTAATTCTGTGCTAATTCGCGCAGGTGTTATCTCTTGCGTCTTTTCATCTTCATATTTAGCCTCATAGTCGAAAAAGTCATTCTCGCTAACTATTTCAGTAACGGGCAAGGCACAAAGTCCTGCACCATCTCTAAAAACCCCACAGGTAATTTCTATTCCATCCAAGAATTCCTCAATAATGACTGTTTCATGCTCTTTCCTCGCTTCAAGAACTGCTGCTTGCAGCTCTAGCTCAGATTTCACTTTGGAAATACCTATGCTACTGCCAGATCGCGTGGGTTTAATAAAGCAGGGGTAACCGAGCTTTTTCGCGATCAATTCTGCATTTATAGTGTCCTGTTCATAAAGAACAATATTCTTTGCCACCAAAAACCCCATTCCTGCCAGGGCACTTTGTGTCATTCCTTTGTCAAAACTAATGCTCATATTGACTGAGTCTCCCGTATTGTAAGGAATATCCATTAAGTCAAAATAACCTTGTAAAATCCCGTCTTCACCCGGTGTTCCGTGTATTATGATGTAGGCATAATCAAATGATATTTTTTGTTCGTTTTGCTCAAAACTAAAATCACTCTTATCAAGGGGCACATCTCTACTTTCAAGTTCTACCGACCACTTATCGTCAACAATCTTTACCAAATAGGCATCGTAAATGGATGAATCTAAATTTTCTGTAATGGTCAATGCACTTTTCATAGACACTACCCATTCACCTGAATAGCCTCCAGCAACAACTGCTATTTTCTTTCTGCGGTCCATCGATCAAATTTTCATTTTTTTTTCATTCAAAAATGAAAGGTTAAATAATTTTAAACACAATGAAATGAACGAATAAGGAGTATAATAGATTGTTCGATAACAAGTTCTAATGTTATATTTGATGCCCAAATGCTTAAGGACCTAGTTGCTTTTATATTTAGTAAAGATTTCCCCAAAAATCTGATCATCTATTGCCTGCTAATTGGCTTGCTGATTACGAGCATTTTCTTCGGCCTTCGATTTTATACCAATCACGGAGAAACGATTGAAGTGCCAAAAATTGAAAACTTGCATTTGGCAGAAGCATTGGAAGTAATCAATAGAAATAATCTCCGCTTGGTCATTCAAGATTCCGTATATGTAAAGGAATCTGATCCTGGGTTAATTGTATCCCAAAAACCCAGTGCATTCGCTGTACTGGAAAATGGGGATACTATTGTAAAAAGAGTGAAGGAAAATCGAAAGATTTACGCTACAATTTCAACAATGACCCCACCAACTAAAAGAATGCCTAATTTGATTGACATATCTGAGCGAGTAGGTAGAATAAAATTAGAAACAGCAGGATTGGCACTAGGTAAAGTAGACTATGTTCAAGACCAGATTGGAGACAATCTTATTCTAGAACAAAAATACAAAGGGAAAGCCATTAAAGCCGGTGACCCAATAAAGATGGGGGAAAAGATAGACTTGGTCGTAAGCAAACAAGCATATCAGTACACTGCAATTCCAGATCTTTATGGCATGACCATGTATGATGCTCAAAAGCTGTTGGAAGAAAATTCATTGAAACTGGGTATTGTTATTAACTGCATAAATTGCAATGACAAAATCGATTCAAGTTTGGCTAGAATATATGAACAAAAACCGCGTTCTGGTGATGGAGAGTTGGGTCTAGGAGGAAACGTAGATATTTACTTAACCACAGATACCACGGGATTTCAGTAGGAATTTTGTATCCCAATTGTATGAATATATATGAAAAGACTTAAATTAATTTTCTCTTTCATAATGGCGCTCTCTTTTGGAGCAGAAGCCCAAGAAATTGAAGTGCCATTGAACGTTGATTTTCAATTGAACAAAAGCTATGAAAAGAGAATCGCATCCTCATCCAAAACGAGCGTTGTTTCTCTTCCTTTTCTTGATGACTTCTCTTCGGATAAAACCTTTGCAAATCCCGATGGTAATGAAGTTTTATGGGAAGAATCATGTGCACGACTAAATGAGACCTATGCTATTGATGCCCCTACTTTGGGTGTAATGACCTTTGACGGACTTCGCTGCGATGGCTACCCTTATAATTTTGAGAGCGCCAATGATTATGGTGTTGCTGATACCCTTGAATCAGTAGAAATAGACTTATTCACCGCCTCAGGAGGAGTGGTCATGAGCTTTTTATATCAGGCAGAGGGCCGTGGAAATCGTCCAGAAGGAGCAGATTCCTTAGTTCTCGAATTTTTCGAACCGGACTCTAATAGATGGAATTGGGCATGGTCTTCTCCTGGAAGAGCACTACACGAATTCGAGCAGGTCTTGATCTCCATTGAGGATATTAAATATCTCAAGCCTAACTTTAAGTTTAGATTCAAAAATTATGCAACCCTTTCTGGTGCATTGGATCATTGGCATATCGATTATGTAGAAATTGACGACAATAGAAGTTTGAACGACACTATCCTTGAAGATCATGCCTTTTTTGAACCTCAGCACAGTCTAACGGACATCTACTCTTCCGTACCTTGGTCACATTTCGACCCTCAACTCATGAAGAGCGATATTCTATTGCAGGTAAAAAATAACAGTGCAATCAATGCTTTTCAAGGAAATAACGTCTTAGAGATTTTCGAATCTGGGATATTGCAAGATTCCTATATTAACCCTACCGATCCTTCAATAGCTGCAGGTGCTACCCAGGCCTACAATTATAATTTGGCAGATGCTGGAATTGAATACGACAGCGGTCTTCCAGGACCTGTGAATTTTGATGTTTCCTTTTCATTTGCGGTTTCTCCAGATTTCATTACCGATAATAATACGCTGAGCTTTACACAACGCTTTGACGACTATTACGCTTTTGATGATGGGTCTGCAGAAAGAGGATACGGTGTAGATGATGCGGGTGGACAAGTCGCATATAAATTCGATTTCATTCAATCTGACAGTATTTCTGCCCTTTATATGTACTTTTTACCCGTAGCTGAAGATCCCAGTGATGAACAATTTTTTCTCACTATTTGGAGCCACAATGAAGGGGTCAATTGTCCCGACACGATCATTCATCAGGATAACATAGCCGCACCTTCTTTTACAGATTATCAAGTTGCAAACGACTATTTCTTGGTTTATCCACTTCAAGAAAAAGTATTCGTTGAAAGTGGCCAAACAGTATGGATTGGATGGCAACAATCAGGTGAAACTTCACTTAATATAGGCAATGATAAAAACACCAATAATAATGCCGATCGTTTAAAATTTAATGTCGGACAAGGCTGGAATGCGTCAACCATATCGGGTTCTTTAATGATTCGTCCTGCAGTAGGAGAAATTCCCGTAGTAGGGATTGAAGAGTTTACCGAACAAGATATTCTGATTTTTCCAAATCCGAGCAATGGAGAACTATTTTTTGATTTGCCTCAATTAAATGATCAATGGTCATACGAAGTTTTCATGAATTCTGGGTCAATGGTTGCAAAAGGCGCAATAGAGAATTCCTATGTCAATCTCTCTGAACTCAATGAAGGAATGTATTGGATTAGACTTTTCAATCCTTACCTTGAACGCCCTTTAACCAAGAAATTCATCCTTGTCAGATAAACAAGATCATAGCGAAGAAGAACTTTTCGAACATTATAGATTAAAGGCAGACCCTGGTCAGGAGCCTTTGCGCATAGATAAATTCTTAATGGATAGGATTCCGAATACTTCGCGAACGAAGTTGCAGGCCGTAGCTTATAATGGAGGGATAAAGGTCAATGAGAAATCCGTAAAACCAAATTTCAAAATCAAACCGGGTGATGAAATCTCTGTGGTTCTTCCTTATCCAATTAGAGAAATCGAACTCATTCCTGAAGACATTCCTCTTGAAATTTTGTATGAAGATGAAGATGTAATTGTCTTGAATAAACAAGCCGGAATAGTCGTACATCCCGGATACGGAAATTATACCGGAACGCTCGTTAACGCCCTGGTTTATCATTTTGGACAATTACCGGATAAAGGAGATCACGAGGACCCGCGTCCTGGATTAGTGCATCGTTTAGATAAAAAAACTACCGGAATAATGGTTATAGCCAAAACTGAGCATGCCCTTACACATTTGGCTAAGCAATTTTTTGACCGGACAATTGACAGGAGATATGCAGCAATAGCTTGGGGAGATATAGCAGAAGATGGAACGGTCGAAGGACACATCGGACGCTCACTTAAAAACAGAAAAGTCATGACTGTTTTTCCAGAAGCCGACTACGGCAAGCATGCCATTACACATTACAAAGTCATTCAAAGGTTGGGCTATGTAACTCATGTAGAATGTAAATTAGAAACGGGACGTACGCATCAAATTCGCGTCCACCTCAAACACATTGGACATACCCTTTTTGGGGACGATGAGTATGGCGGCAACAAAGTGCTAAAAGGCACCATATTTTCGAAATACAAGCGTTTCGTAGAAAACTGTTTTGACATACTTCCACGACAAGCCTTGCATGCAAAATCTTTAGAGTTTGATCATCCGACTTCAGGAGAGCGCATGAAATTTGAAAAAGAAATCCCATCCGATATGCAACAGGTATTGGAGAGATGGGAGAACTACATCCAGTCTAGACAAGATTAATTCTCTGACTAAATCATTTTTCTAAAACCTACTCAAACGCATTCGTTTTTTAACATCAATTAAGAAAAGCTAAATCACATCTGCAAAGGTCTGCCGTTTAATTTTAAACCGACAGAAAAATCATGGTAGATATTATTAGAAAGGAAGCACGTCTCATTGCAATACTGGGCATTTCCATCAGCTTAAGTTTGATATTGAGCTATGCGAGAATAAAGATGAGCGACAGCATCTCATACACCTTTCTTATTTGGAATTTGATACTCGCTGGAATTCCGCTTGTTATTGCCTTGATTGCCAATCACAAATTTAAAATTCTAAAGACGTGGATGTTGTTAGGTCTCTTAGGACTTTGGTTGCTCTTCTTTCCTAATTCACCTTATATCATTACGGATATTTTTCATCTCAAGCCCAAACAGGGAATACCGCTCTGGTATGACCTATTTCTGATTTTCTCATATGCCTGGAATGGTTTGATATTGGGCTTTTATAGCCTATGGCATATGCAAGAGGTGGTAAAAAGAAGATGGAACAAAGGGATTGCTTGGTGCTTTTCCTTTGTTTCACTCTTCATGGCAGGATTCGGAGTCTATCTTGGAAGATATTTACGCTGGAATTCATGGGATATCCTTACCCATCCTGAGGCACTCGCGATTGATATTGTCAACCGAATTATCCATCCTTTTGAGCATGGCAGCACCTGGGGTGTTACTTTGATTCTCTCTTCATTTTTGATCATTGCTTATTTTAGTATTTCACATTTCGGATATTTGCAATACAAAAGCAAAATTGATGAAAGCTGAAAATGACTCATACTTAAAAGGAAGACAAAAAAGTTTTGCTGCAGCATTCAAAGGCATATCTCCGCTTATAAAAGAAGCTAATTTCCGAATCCATTTATGCATTGCCTGTCTTTGCTTGATTGCCGCTTCAATTCTTCATTTTACGAAAGTGGAGTGGCTTATTCTTCTGTTGTGTATTTTTTTCATTTTTGCCTTAGAAGCCATGAACACAGCCATAGAATATTTAGTTGATTTCGTTTCACCTGAATTCAATCATCAAGCAGGAAAAGTAAAAGACATCGCTTCAGCTGCTGTTTTAATTGGTGCATTGGGCGTAAGTATAATTGGGATATTGCTTTTTGGTCCGAAAGTGTGGATGCACTTTGGTTTTTGAAGGATTGAAAATTCTAATCTTTTGGAAGAGCAACTTAAGCAATGGAAGTGATGACTTTGCGGATTCTCTGAAAAAGGCCAATAAATTTAAGCTTCGTAATTTTCAATAGCTCTTTGCAATTTCTTCTTTATTCTCTGTTTTAGTTGTCGTGGCTTTAAGACTTGAATGGCATCTCCAAATCCCAGGATCAATCGTTCAAGCTCAAAATTGAGATGCACTTTGATGCGAATAGTGATATTACCTTTTGCATCTGTTTCCAAAATTTCTTGTGAATGATGAAAGGGCTTGGTCAATACATAAGGTGCATTGTGCTTGTCAATCTTCATCTCTATTTCCTTCAATTGGGAATCATTCATTACTGTCACACCTATTGTATCTTTATAATATTCATCGCCATCAAATTCTTCATTCAAATAAGGGATGTCCAAGTTGAAATCAATCTTCAGAATGCGATCCAATGCCAAAGTCATCACCTGACTGTTTGCTCCTTTCTTACCAAGGACAAACCAACGATTATTAAATTCTTTCAGAATGAAAGGATGAAAAACTACTTCTCCTGGTTTCTTTGCTCTGAAAGACTGATAAGAAAGGTTTAAGCAAAGTTTTTTCAAAATGGCTTGATACAATGCATCTAGATGTTCAAGTCCCTTTAGGTTTTCATTTTTTTCTAAATAGATAATTGCGGATTGATTGGTCTTTTCTGTATGTATTTTATCTTCTAAGCGATGAATGATTCCACCAAGTTCAGAGAAAAGTGAAAAGTCTTTAAACTGCTTCAACATTTCGACAGTCTCCGTTAGCACATTCATGTCATTCTCGGTTAGCGGTATATCAGTTATTGAATAATTCTCATCAGCGTAGCGATAAAATTTCTTATCATAAACTTCAATAGGCGCATTGTATCCCAACTTATCGCTGCGCATCAACTGTATATCTAATTGAACACTTCTCTTGCTCACATTGATGTCTCTTCCCTCATATTCATGAAGGGCATCAGAACAAGCTTCTATTAAGTCATTCAAAGTCCAGTTTCGATATTTATTCTGTAGACATTTATCAATGGTTTTGTACCTTATCAGTGCATTTTTATTTTGAGCCATGGACTAAAATTAAAGTAATTCACGAACTACGCAAATTAATTGCGTAGTACCAAAGGAGATTTGCCCAATGATTACAAAAGGAATTAATATGACTAAGGTTCACGAGATGATTGACCAAGGCTATATTATGACAAATAAACATCCCAATGCAAATTTGTGGATCTATAACTACACTCAATCTGCTCAATATGACCAAATATGGAATGAAGAGACATTAATATGCAGGGGACTTATCTTAGATCAAAACCACGAGGCAGTAGCACGACCAATTTCCAAATTCTTCAATTTAGAGGAAATTGGATATCGATCTCTCCCTGATTTACCTTTTGAAGTTTACGAAAAAATGGATGGCTCCTTGGGTATACTTTACTGGCTAGATAACAAGCCATTCATTGCTACTCGAAACTCATTTGAAAGTCTTCAGGCAATAGAGGCAAATAACCTACTAAATACGAAATACAAAAGTTGCATCAACCAATTAGAAAGATCAAAGACCTATGTATTCGAAATAATTTATCCTGAAAATAGAATTGTTGTCGACTACAAAGACAGAAAAGAGTTAATTCTATTGGCCATTATTGACACCCAAACCGGTGATGAAGAAGAATTGATTGACATTGGATTTCCATTACCCAAGAAATATGCTGAGTTCAATGATCTTGCAAAAATGAAGTCATTAAACTGGAAAAATCAAGAAGGTTTCGTAATAAAATTTTCGAACAATTTTCGTGTAAAGCTAAAGTTTGAAGAGTATATCGCCACACATAAAATTGTTACTCAACTTTCTAGCACAATAATCTGGCAACATTTATCGGAAGAAAAAGATCTTATGCCGACTTTGAAGGATGTGCCTGACGAGTTCTATGCTTGGGTCAAAAAAACCGAATTGAACTTGAGAGCACAATTCAATGAAATTGACAAAATAACAGATGCTGAAATGAGACTATTTGATACAGATCGTGAAACTGCAGCTTATTTTATGACTTGTTCTTATCCAAAAATCATGTTCAGCAAGTGGAGAATGAAAAAGTATGAGAAATTAATTTGGAGAATGATTAAGCCCCCGTTTGAAAAAGCTTTTTCTAACCAAAAACTATAATAAAAATGAAGAAAATTATCATTTGCAAAGGACTTCCAGCCAGCGGTAAATCAACATTTGCGAAAGAAGTTGTAAGAGAAAACAAAGGAAGCTATAAGCGGATTAACAAAGATGAGCTAAGAGCGATGTTGGATGTTGGTCAACATTCAAAGTCGAATGAAAAGTTTGTGCTCATGACAAGAAACTATTTGCTGCTAGAGGCACTCAGAAATGGCAAACATGTCATCGTGGATGATACAAACCTTGCTCCCAAGCATGAAGAAGAAATCAGGAAATTGGCCACGGAATACTGTGAAGAAACAGGACAGGAAATTAAAATTGAAGTGAAATTTTTTGATGTTTCACCAGAAGAATGTATCAAAAGAGATTTAAAGAGATCAAACTCCGTTGGTGCAGATGTAATCCGAAGAATGCATAAACAATACCTTGCAAAGAACGAAGTAGCTATTCCAAAAAGCCAAGATGAGTCATTGCCAAAAGCGATTATCTGTGATTTGGATGGAACGCTTGCCTTAATGAATGGAAGAAATCCTTTTGACGCGTCAAATTGCGAAAAAGATCTCTTGAATAAACCCATTGCTAACCTTGTAAAACACTATAAGAAAGAAGGTTTTGCGATTCTCCTCTTATCAGGTAGACATGACACCTATAAAGAAGAGACCAAAAGGTGGCTTTCCAAACACGAGATTGAATATGACCTACTTTTAATGAGATCTGCCAAAGACTTTCGAAAGGATTCAATTGTCAAAAGCGATTTTTATCATGAGTTCATTCACGGGAAATACTATGTAGATTTTGTATTAGACGACAGAAATCAAGTCGTTGATTTATGGAGAAATGAATTAGGACTAACTTGTTTACAAGTCAATTATGGAGACTTCTAAAACGAAACCCCCAGTCAAATATCAGATCTTTGGCTCTAAATCCTCGGTAGATTTAGATATATGCCTATTTATTAGTCAATTAGGAAGCATAGAAGAAAACAAATTAAAAACAGAGTCTCTTTTGCGCGAACTGAAAATTAAATCGGATAAAAAGATCAATGCTAATCTTGCAATTGTTAAAAGTGGGGTAATTTATAATTGCTTTAAGGGAATTCCAGATGAATTGAACAATGCTCTAATTGCAACTTATGACTTACATAATCAACCATATCCATTACAAATAGAAAGATGTTTAGTTAGAAATCTAGAGTTGAAGCTGGAAAGATGTGCGAGAACCATCGTCTCTTATTTCACGCGAACAAGTATGCGAGAAGAAGCAAAAGCAGCCCTTAGAGGTAACTTTCAAAATAAAATTCACTTCTTGAATACTATAGAACTTGGTCAATTTTCAGAATTTGGAAAGCACGGAGGCAAACTAGAAATCTATAAAGGAATTGCTTTTCAATTAGGCCAGACATTAGCACTTATGAATGAAGTCGAAGTGTATACGAAAGAAGAGATCGCAAATGAATTTGAATATCTTCATGATTATCTATTTCGAATAGAAGATACTTCAGAGAAGCTTCAGTCTAAACTCAATACTTTCGTATTAAAATCAAAAACGCTCATTCCGAAAGACAATCAACATTGAGGTAAATTCTAAGTCCAAAATTCGAATCAAAAAATAGGTTCCAAACAAACGCGTTAGTATGAAATTGTATTGTAAAAAGTGTAACACAGAATTAACCAATCAAGAGTTAATTTTAGCTATGAAAAGTGAATTGGATTATACTGATTTTGAAGAATTGCTGCCAGAAGGCAAATACATCTTGGCATCCAATTCAGACTTCATTTTCGAAAATGACCTTCACTATTTGTTCAATACGGGCGACCTAAGGTTAAAAGATCATCCTGACAAAAAGCGATTTGCGGGCTGCTGTGGCCCGGGAGATTTGGATGCACTCAATCAAATTTGCCCCACATGTAATGTCGAAGTGGGAACATTAATTGCTGAATGTGTTTGGCCCATGTTTATTGGTTTAATGAAAGATGCAGTTACGAATAAATCGATGTGGTGAAAATGGAAGAATTATTAAATGAGATAACACAAGTTTTAGCGAAAACGAAGTCAATTCCTGAATTTGAAGATTGGCTTTATGGCAATTCATTTGTTCTTAACAATATTGAGACCAATGAAAATTATCTCGCTCTAGCATCGATTAACTATCGGGAAAGGAGAGCAATTGAAGATTTAGAAAGATTGTTTTTCAAAATGTTCTCAAATGAAGAATATATCTGCAAAATTCTTT
>JBCCIF010000050.1:0-23376 GCA_039028335.1 Bacteroidota bacterium | reverse complement strand
ATGGATCAATGGGAAAATGTCCATTCATGCATGGTGGAAACACTAGTACAGGAACTTCGAATAAAGATTGGTGGCCCAAGTCTTTGAACTTAGACATCTTGCATCAGCATGATGCAAAAACGAACCCCATGGGGCCCGACTTCAATTATCATGAAGAATTGAAGAAATTGGATGTAGAAGGATTGAAGCAGGATTTAAAAAGCTTAATGACTGATAGTCAAGATTGGTGGCCAGCGGACTGGGGACACTATGGTGGACTAATGATTAGAATGGCATGGCATGCTGCAGGATCATACAGAATTAGTGATGGAAGAGGAGGAGCTGGGACGGGTAACCTGCGCTTTGCTCCATTGAATTCTTGGCCAGATAATGGAAATTTGGATAAAGCGCGAAGACTACTTTGGCCCATCAAGAAGAAATATGGGAATAAAGTCAGTTGGGCAGATCTTTATATTCTGGCAGGAAATATGGCCTATGAGAGCATGGGGTTTAAAACTTTTGGTTTTGCTTTTGGAAGGGAAGATATCTACCATCCTGAAAAAGATATTTATTGGGGTTCAGAGAATGAATGGTTGGCTCCAAGTGAAAATAGATATGAGAATGTCGAAGATGCTTCGACTTTAGAAAATCCGCTTGCGGCTGTTCACATGGGATTGATTTATGTAAATCCAGAAGGGTTCAATGGAAAGTCTGATCCTGCACGAACTGCGCTTCACATGAGAGAGACCTTCTCTAGAATGGCGATGAATGATGAAGAAACTGTTGCTTTGACAGCAGGTGGGCATACAGTAGGAAAAGCGCATGGAAACGGTGACGCGGATATTTTAGGTCCTAATCCAGAAGGCTCACCAATTGAAGAGCAAGGATTCGGATGGTCGAATCCAACTGCATCTGGAAAAGGTCGTCATGCAGTGACGAGTGGCTTAGAAGGAGCTTGGACAACACATCCAACCAAATGGGACAATGGATATTTTGAAATGTTGTTTGGGCATCAATGGGAATTGAAAAAGAGTCCTGCGGGTGCCAATCAGTGGGAACCCGTTTCAATTGCAGAAGAGAACATGCCAGT
Source organism: Bacteroidota bacterium (assembly GCA_039028335.1). Classification (GTDB taxonomy): domain Bacteria; phylum Bacteroidota; class Bacteroidia; order Flavobacteriales_D; family JABDKJ01; genus JABDKJ01. Next base: position 22,307 of record JBCCIF010000050.1, on the reverse strand, counting down.
TGATGTGGAAGACATGACTACGCGTCACAATCCAATCATGACTGATGCGGATATGGCTTTGAGAGTAGATCCTACTTATCGCGAAATATCTGAGAAATTTCATCAGGATTTTGATGCGTTTTCGGATGCCTTTGCAAGAGCATGGTTCAAATTAACGCATAGGGATATGGGTCCTAAATCCCGTTATTTCGGTCCTGATGTGCCACAAGAAGATTTAATTTGGCAAGATCCAGTTCCTGTGGGCAATTCGTCATATGATGTTAATGCAGTGAAGGAGAGAATTGCTGAAGCTGGATTGAGCATTTCAGAGATGGTGAATACGGCATGGGACAGTGCCAGAACATATAGAGGTTCTGACATGAGAGGAGGAGCAAATGGCTCTCGTATTCGATTGGCTCCGCAAAATGCTTGGGAAGCAAACGAACCTGAGAAATTAGCCAAGGTATTAGATGTCCTGGAGCCTATCGCTTCCGAATTTGGAGTAAGCATTGCGGATATCATTGTTTTGGCTGGAAATGTTGGTGTCGAACAAGCTGCTAAAAACGCAGGTTTTAATGTAGAAGTTCCGTTCAAAGCGGGGAGGGGAGATGCGAGTTCTGAAATGACAGATGCAAATTCATTTGCACCGCTTGAGCCTTTTGCTGATGCATTTAGAAATTATCAGAAAAAAGAGTATTTTTCTACTCCTGAAGAAATGATGCTGGATCGGGCTCAACTTCTTGGTTTAACAGCTGCAGAGATGACGGTGTTAATTGGTGGGATGAGAGTGATGGGCACCAATTATGGAGGTAAACGAGAAGGCGTATTTACAGATAACGTAGGAGCATTGAGTAATGACTTCTTTGTCAATCTTACAGATATGCGCAATAAATGGATTCCTGTAGGAGAGAATATGTATGAAGTTCGAGATAGAGTGAATGACGAATTCAAATGGTCGGCTACTCGTGTAGATCTCGTTTTTGGATCAAATTCAGTTCTTCGTTCATATGCTGAAGTTTATGCACAGGATGACAACAAAGAAAAATTTGTTAAAGACTTCGTGTCTGCTTGGAACAAAGTGATGCAGGCAGACATGTTTGGGTAAGGTTAATTACGGTTATTAGACCTTAAAGGCCAATTCTTAGGAATTGGCCTTTTTTATTTGGGGCCTTTTGTTCGCGAAGTATTGATATCAATTCTATCAGTTTGAGAATAGCAGTCTTCATGTAAAAAAGAAGAAAAGATCCTAATATGAACTAGCGAGATCAGATTAAAACCATTTAACGACAAGTTCTGCAATTTTAATTTTCCATTTTTTAAAGGGAGGCATAAATGCAAAGAGTGTTAATCCAATGTGTTGTTTCATTACCGCTCTGGCATTTGAGAATTCAGCAAAACCAAAGAACCCGTGACTCTTTCCTATTCCACTATTATTGACCCCGCCAAAAGGTAAATTCCCATTGCTGAATTGAATATTATTATTGTTGATAACAGTTCCTCCAGCACGTGTATTTTGAATGATGTAGTCACAATTTTTAGAGGAGTCTGAATAAATATATAATGCAAGAGGCTTTTCTACTTGATTGATTTGATCAATTACGCTATTGATATCAGAATAAGAAAAGATAGGTAAAATGGGACCAAATATTTCATTCTTCATGAGAGCCGAATCCGCTTTTGGAGCTTCAACAATGGTAGGTTCAATCAGCCGATTGCTCTTTTCGATTTGACCTTTCTGAATAAATTCCAGTTTTCTCTTCTCAGTGTCATCCAAATAAGATTCAAGGCGCGCATGATGGTGCTCATTTACAATGCGACTATAGTCTTCGTTCTCTTCAATACGTGTTCCATAAAACGTTTGAAGAGATTTTTTTAGCTCTTTTATAAAGGCATCTTTTTTCTTTTCATGAACGAAAACGTAATCTGGAGCAATACAGATTTGTCCATTATTCATGAACTTGCCCCATGCTGTTCTCTTTGCTGCATTTTGAATATTTGCAGTTTCATCGATGATCGTAGGAGATTTCCCCCCAAGTTCGAGAGTCACGCTGCTTAAATTCTCAGCTGCCGCCTTCATAACGATCTTTCCGATTGCAGATGATCCAGTAAAAAAGATATGATTGAAGGGAAGCTTCAATAATTCAGTTGAGCTTTCAATGCCTCCTTCGACAACAGCCACCTCATTTTCTGAGAATATATCTTCAACTATTTTCTTGATCAAAGAAGATGCATGAGGAGTGTTTTCCGAAGGCTTAATGATTGCTGTATTGCCTGCTGCAATAGCCGAGACCAAGGGGCAAAAACTCAGATTGAATGGGAAATTCCAAGGAGAAATGATGAGGCATACACCTTTCGGTTCATAGCGGAAATATGAACTTGCACCTAATAGAGATATGGGCGTCCCAACTGTTTGTTTATCCATCCACTCGCTCAAATCTCTTCTCGCTTTCTTAATCTCAGATGTGATCTGATAGATCTCAGTGGTCAATACCTCTAACTCTGGTTTTCCTTGGTCTAAATACGATGCTCTTTTTATTTCGTCACTGTATCTGTATATAGCATCGAGTAGTTTTTTAAGTTTTCTCCTTCGAACTTTGACCGTTGTTCGGCCTACGTCATATTGATGAATTTGCTGTTCGTCAAATAGGGCTCTTATTCCCATGGAATGATCACTCCTTGTATTCTGCTCCTCAGTCATTCCTAAGCCTGCACAATTTCGTTAAACTTTCCTTCATAAGAGATTGCTTGCTCAATATGAGCGAAATGATGGTTGCAATGCCAAGCATATAGTGCCAATTGTTCTCGAAGGGTATAGTGCTTTTCATCCTCAGGATGATAATAGCGTTTTTCAAAATCACTTTCTCGAAATTTCTCAAAGAGCAATGCCCATTTGAAGTGAACAAGTTCAAGGGTGTCTATGGCATATTTGATTGGATAGTTATAGTCTTCTAATTCCGCCCATCTGGCTTCCATATATGGTCTAATCTCAGGATCTGTTTCAGTCAAGGCGAGCTTTGTGCGAATAATGCCGTTCATGTGACTATCCGCACAATGATGAATTACCTGTTGAATGTTCCAACCCTGCGGCCTATACTTCCAGGTCAATTTTTCTTCTGGTAGAGAAGAAGAAATTTCTGATAATCTTTTTGGGAAATACTTCAATACATTTATCCATTCCCTTGTCAATTCTCTGGATTGATCACGAGGGAAATTGAAAGTTCCTAGCGGGTATTTCAACTTTTCAATTGGAGGAATTTCTGTCATTTAATTGTATTTAATCAAAGGTACTAATAAGAATGGGTATGATGCTTAAACGATTCTAAATAGAACTTTTGGCCTGCTTATTGCAAATTGGTCGAATAGAATTTGATTATTTCAAGGACTTGGTTAAAATTGATTTTCAAGAGCTTAACATATCAAATGCATGTGATATTAAAATATATCTGCGTTCTTGCCTTCTTCATTTGCTGTTCTCTTTTGGGTTGGGCAGGTGATACTCCTTGCACTGCAAGTTCTCTTTCTTTGAATTGTGGGCCCAAACAGTTTGGAAACAATATTGGATTGACGGATTCGGGTATCGGAAATCCCTCATGCGGGAATTTTCAAGGAGGAGATGCTTGGTATACGGTGACTGTGCCAAGCACAGGAGTGGTCGAAATTAATTTGGTTTCCATTGCAACTCAGCCATCTGATTTAGGAATGGCAGTCTATACAGCAAACAATTGTTCTGGCCCCTTCAATTCTATTATTTGCAGTGATGCAAGCATGCCTTATTTCATAGCTGATAATTTAAGTGCTGGAAGCACCCTATATATTCGTATCTGGGAGAATGGAAATGACGATTTTGGAAGTTATGAAATTGAGGTGATCGACCCAAACGATGTATTCTGTCTGAACGATGATGCTGTTACTTTTAACTTTCCTGCGGATACATGTATGCAAACGACAAATGATGCTCAGAATGAAAAAGGCTGTGCATGGTACCGAAATACAATTGATTTCAGCGAAGATATCGATGAATGGATGATATTGTTTTTAGGTGATAGCAATGGCGGAGCCGATGGAATGACAGTTGTGTTTCATAATGATCCATTGGGAACAAACGCCTGTGGTTCCATTGGAGAAGGAATGGGTGCTGCGGGGATTCAAAATGCTTTGATAATTGAAGTTGATACATATAATAATGGATCGGTACTCGAAGGAGGAGGTGATTTTAATTATGATCATATTGCAGTTTGGGTAAGCGATGACGGCCCATCAAATCCTCTGGTTATTCCAGTAAGAGCAAAATTTAATGGAAATAATATTGAAGATAATTTCACGCATTTGTTGAGAGTGGAATGGACAGCAAGTACGCAAATCATGAATATTTATTTCGATGGAGATTTGAGAGCCACATTAAATCATGATTTTGTGACGAATGTCTTTGGCTCAAAGAATGTTTTTTGGGGCAGTACTGGTGCTACCGGTTTTTATTCTAACCAACAATATCTCTGTCCTTTCATACCCAATTTTACTATTCTACCTGTTGATCTTTATAGATTCGAAGTGGCTTGCCATGGTGAACATCAAGCACTAAATTGGACCACGCTTTCAGAAGTGAATAACGATTACTTCAGTATTGAAAGAAGCAGTGGTGGCATTGAATTTTCTGAAGTAGCAAGGGTCACGGGTGCGGGAAATAGTTCCGAAACTTTAGCTTATTCATGGACAGATAATGAGAAAGGCGATTTTTATTATCGACTTAAGCAAGTTGATTTTGACGGAAGTTTTGAATACAGTCAGATAGAATATGCTTCTTGCACGACTGAAGATATTTCGCTATTTCCAAATCCGGCAGAGAATGATCTTTTCATTCGCGGAATAGAAGACCCTTCAAGCTGGAATTTGGAGATTTACAATTCGTTTGGGCAAGTGGTACATTCCCAATCCAATCTGTACTCCACCAAGTTAGATGTTGCTTTTCTCAGAAAAGGATCTTACTTTATTAAGCTTTGGGATCGATCCAAAACTCAGGTACTCAGATTTGTGAAAACTTAAAGATATTCATTCGCCAAATTTGCTAATTCGGATCGCTCACCTTTTTCTAATTTGACATGGGCGAAAAGGTTATTGCCTTTCAATTTATCAATGATATAGGACAATCCATTTGAATTTTCATCTAAGTATGGAGTGTCAATTTGATGAACATCACCAGTGAATACAATCTTTGTTCCTTCACCAGCTCGAGTTATGATTGTCTTTATCTCGTGTGGAGTCAAATTCTGGGCCTCATCAATAATGAACATGACTTTATTAAGAGAGCGTCCACGAATAAAAGCCAGTGCCGTTATACTGAGATCTCCGTTGGCTTGCATCTCTTCAATCCATCTCTTTTTTCGCGCATTCTCTTTGAATTGATTTTTTATGACTTTTAGATTATCCCAAAGCGGTTGCATATAGGGTGAAATTTTATCTTCCGCTGCACCCGGTAAAAAACCTATGTCTCGATTACTCAGTGGGATGATGGGTCTTGAAAGGATGATTTGATCATACCTGTTTTTTTGCTCAAGGGCTGCAGCCAAGGCCAAAAGTGTTTTACCTGTTCCTGCTACTCCCTGTAATGCAACAAGTCGTATTTCAGGATTAAGTAATGCATCCAATGCAAATGTTTGCTCGGCATTTTTGGGCTTGATGCCATAGGCCTTCATCTTCTCTACTAACTCAATTCGGTTGTTTTGACCATTGAACCTCGCTAAAGCAGAATTGGTGCAATTATTTAAAACGTAATAGGCATTGGCTACTTTATCTTGTTTTAAGATGCCTTGTTCTTCTATGCCTTTCTTTTCATAGAGTGACTTAATAATGGTCGCATCCAAATTGCTCAAATGAGCATTAAAACTCTCACCAAGATCATTGACATCTTCTACTCTTCCTGTTAAATAATCTTCCGACAGCAAGCCAATCGCCTTGGCTTTGATACGCAGATTAATATCTTTCGTAACCAAGATGACTTTATTGCGTTTGTTTGTCTTTTGCATGGCTAAAGCCACATTGATGATGCGATGGTCATTCTTATCGGATCCGAAAATTTCAGTAGCCGACCTTTCGAGTTCTTGGTCATTGACAGTGACTTTGATTCGTCCTTTATTTTTGCCAAGTGAGATCCATTGGCTGAGGCCTGAATTCTCAGAAATTTTATCTAAAAATCGGATGACATTTCTCGCTTCGAAATTTTTGGTTTCATTTCCGATTTTAAAGTTGTCCAATTCCTCCAAAACGGTGATGGGAATGACAATGTCATGTTCGTCAAAATTGTTTATGGCATTTGAATCGAAGAGTAAAACTGAGGTGTCAAGAACGAAGATTTTCGGCATACGCTAAGTAGTATTAGATTTAAGTAATACTAAGTTATAAGCATAGCTTTATCTGCGTGTTAAATGATTTTGAGTTCTAAAGGCTATAGTGTTGACAAGGGTTTAGGAGCTTCTAGGTCAAGAGGTTATCGATTAATTATGAGCGTTCTATCTCTTCTTCTTTTTCTTTTGGTTCTTCACCTCCCGAACCTGGAAAGACTAAGTCTGTGCTGGTATACGTTGTTCCAAAGGTAACGGCTCCTGCAAAAACTTGTTTGATGGCATCTTTCACTTGTTCATTGTTCAATTCCTTTAAAGGATGGATAAAGGCTACCCACATGATACCATCAGACTCTGCATACCTCACATCCAATGCGCTATGAAAGTTTGCTTTAAGCGCCATTTCTTTGTGCTCTTTCTTTAAGTCCTTCATTTCTGCTATCGGGCTAATTATCCGCATGCGATTATGGTTGACATCGCTTATGCAATAAAGAGGAATCCCGTTTATGAGGAAGGACCAATGCCCAAGTTCACCTTCAATGGAATCGCTCATTTCCAATATGACTTTATGCAATTCTTCATTATTCATATCCTGCGCATAAAAGGAATTGGCTGAAATTAAAAAGCCAAACAAAAGGAGAAACTGTTTCATATTTTTTCCTCAATATAGCGATTCTCCGTCCTCGATTTGAAACTTAGCGCATTCAAAATGTCCTTCAGGACAGGATTTCTTTCCGTGAATTCCACATGGTCGACAAGATAGATGTTTGCTTTGTTGAGCAATTTTAGATTGATCTGACAGAGGACCGAATCCAAAAGAAGGAATAGTTGAACAAAAGATGGCCGTAATGGGAGCATTCATTGCCGAGGCAAAATGCATCGGAGCGGAATCATTTGCGTATGTCATTTGAGCTTTCGAGATCAGAGCTGCGGATTGCAAAAAACTCAATTCTCCAGCTCTGTTCTTAACCAATGGGTGCTTGCATCGTGTCGCTATGTTTTCACATAAAGTTCTATCACCTGGTCCACCTATTAAATGAATTTCAGTCTCGACATCTTGCCTATTTACGAGTTGGACCCAGTTTTCTGCGGGATATTGTTTGGTGAACCAGACGGAAGCTGGGGCCATGCAAACAAATGTTCCTTCGGGAATACCTTCATAATCATTGGATACAGGATACAAGCGAGGATTTGAAGGCTTCGTGTTTTCTACAATACTTGAAATCAACTGATGGTTGCGCTCAATTTCATGAAGACCGCTCTCAAGCGAATGTTCAAATTGCCTTGAATAAAATAGTGAGAAGGGATTCTTTCTAAATCCTATTTTAAACTTCGCCTTTGAAAGTGCGGTTAGAATTCCAGATGATCCAAAACGATGTGGATTGATGACATAGTCGTATTTTTCTTTTCGAATTAGTTTTATCAACCTTCTGAGTTCTTTCAGTTTTCCTTGTTTTCGATCAAAAACAAGGAGCGTCTTAATTTTTGGGTGATGCAATAAGAGCGCGTCATTCCCCTTCCGCACTAAGAAATCAATGTGACAGTCGATATGCTCATTTTTCAAACTTTCAATAAGGGAAGTGGCCAAGACTACATCGCCAATAAAAGCAGGTTGAAGAATGAGGATTTTCATAGGGAACAAAGAAAATGAAATTCAAGAATTATTTCTCCTTGTATTGCCCTATGATAACTCCGAATTGAGCGTTCTGGGTATATCTACTATTGCTTGGTAGGTATATTTGAGAAACAAAACCGTCTAAATAAAGTGCATTTTCACATCCTTGATCGTGAAAATATTTCGCAAGGTCGTAGAAGCTTATCTTCTTTTTTGACATAACGAATAGAATTTTGCCATCGGGCAATATTCCCACAGCATTTCTAACGTGAAGATTTGAAGACCCTTTTGTAAATGAAGGATGAATTTGTCCATCAAAAAGTAACATTGGTCCAGATTGGGTCGCATAAAGAACTCCTGACTCTTCGAATTCATCACGCTTTGATACCTTTGCAATTCCTTTCTCGTTAATAGAGAAGACCCCATTCGGATGCATATAAAAATTGCCATATCCTTCCTGACGATTATTTAAATTTCGAATCTTATTTCCGTTTTCAATGTAGAGTCCTAGTGGGTTTTGATCCTTCATGTACATACCGCCATTCATAGCGAAAGTCAATTCTTTATTGTTCTCACTCAAGAGCACCGCTAAGGAGGAGAAATTAGAAATTTTAATTCCCTGCTCATCATTGAGGAATAGAGCAATCTTGTCCTTCTTCGGGTCGACAACATATGTAAAAAAGCGATCGTCTTCAAATGAAATTTGAGATTCGAATTTTGAAGCATAAATTAAAACGCAGGCGAGCAGGACGATTATAGGAGATCTCATTGCTTGTGCTTTTTAAGAAAACGGACCTCATACTTCATAAAGTATAGTGTGCTTATCAAGGTAATCAAGTTGTAAAAACCAAAGAAGATCAAGGTAAAAGCTCCGAAATAAATTTTTGAATGATAAATGAGCGCATAAATCAAAAGAATTAAGCCTAAAGAGGCTCTTATAATTTCCCAATATCCAGCCCATTTAGAATAATCTAAAAGTGAGGTAAAACCAAATATGCCTGCGAACAAGAAAAGACCTATTGTCATCGTAGATATCGCATCCAAATTTTCGAAGTTGGCAAACATATAGAGCATTAAGAAAGTGATGCTCAATAATTGAAAGATCGCATATGCGGTGAATTTCTTTTGAGGAGATGTATCGTACTTATTAAGTGAATAAGGATTCTTAACAGTTTCCATCTGATAGTTGGATTTCACATCATCAGGACGCCAGCCAGTCGGCATAAACCAAATCCTGACTTTATCAATCCATTTTCTTGTTCGCCATGCATCTTGACAAAGACGCCAGAAATGTTGAAAGTTAATGAGTACTGGGTTCCAGGTTTTTACTGGTTTCAACACGCCATAGACGGGTGGAACCTCCTTCAATTCTTCCTGGAATGTGCCAAACATACGGTCCCAAACGCAAAAAATGGCCGCTAAATTTTTATCTATATATTCTGGGTTGATGGCATGGTGAACACGATGTTGAGAGGGCGTCACAATGATATATTCTAAAAAGCCCAATTTACCAATGTGCTGAGTATGGTACCAAAACTGTGCAAATAAATGAATAGGGGCCAAAAGGGCGATTACCTCATTCGGTACGCCTAAAATAGCGGCAGGGATCAAGAACAGTGCGAAGTATCCAAATATGCCGGCCACTGGTTGACGCAAAGCACAAGCCAAATTAAATTCTTCACTACTGTGATGGATGAGGTGCTTATTCCAGAAAATATTGACTTTATGTGCTAAGCGATGTTGCCAATAGTTGCCAAAGTCAAGCGCGATGAATGCAATGAAATAAACCAGAAAGGTCGATTCCATTTTAAACAAAGCGATATGCTTAAGAATAAAGGGGTAGGAGATCAATACAATTGCTAAACCCAGTGTATCTTTTAGAATATTACTTATTCCAGATGCAAGACTAGAAATGGTATCAATTGTTCTGTACTTGATGTCTTTTTTTAATAATCCATAAAGCAATTCGACAATTATCAGAACAAGGAAAAAAGGAATTCCAATTAAAAGTGCTTTTGCATAGGCCTCCACAAATCTAAGTTAATGAAAAATTACTCAGATTTGTGCAAGGCCTATACTTTGAACCAACCTTCTATTTGCTTTGAAATTCAATTCGATAATTGAAGAATGGAAAAAGGCCTAATTGATATACCGTTTCCACCTGTAAATCATCTTCATTGAAAAACTTATTGAATACGTTTTGATTACCACTTACATTTTGAATGTCGAACATAAGCGAGTGAGTTGAATGTGCTCGGTTTATTTTATATACGAGACCAAGGTCCCACCTGAAATAGGCTCCTGCTTTTTCAGTCCATGCTTGATCTTCTAAATACACGCCCTCTCCGCTATCAAGTGAAGCTTCCAAATCAACCGGGATTAGTCGATTTCCTCCGCTTGCAAGTAACTTGGTATTAATGCCTAGTGTTTTGTTTTCATTTTTTAGTTTCCACTCTTTTCCTCCTGTGAATCCAACAATATAGTTGCCATTTGCAGGGCTATTGAACCACCTCCCATCAAAACTTGAATATTCTGCAGTATAAATGGAGGTGTTGAGCATGTAATAATAGTTCTGGTGCAATGCACGCTGAAGAGAGATATCGATTCCGTAGTTTCTGCCAGTTCCTTGGCTGATTAGGCGATCTCTTCCTACCATATCCCATATATGTCTGGCCATTATAGCGCTAAAAATGCTACTATCATTTCCTTCAACAGGTACATCGAAGTGGTATTGAAAGTAGACCTCTGTATTTAGCAAGGTGCGTTCATTCAGTGGGAATTTATAGCCAAGAACTGTATGAAGGGATTTAGGGATTTCAATGTCTTTATTCGCGGCAAGTTCAAGAGAAACGTCATCCACAACTCTATTCAGAAAGTATGTAGAAACATGTTCTGGCTTGCTGTGAATACCTATGGCTACGTTCGCTTCGCCTCTTCTGAATTGGTGCGTTAGAGCTGCTCTAGGTTCAATGCTATACGTTGAATTAAATGGTATGTAAGTTGCGTGCATTCCGAGATTTAATGTGCTCTTTTCGCTGATCCTGTTTTTCCATTGAGCAAACGCATCAAAGACGGTCATGTCTCCTTTGTTGTTTACATAATTTGTCCAAATGTCGGTGTCAAGATCCTTGTTGTCGTAGATGAGATCAAAATGATTTTGAGCAATATTGAAACCAGTTTTTAGCGTGTTTTGCGCATTGATTTTATAAGTGAGGCTGCTGTTAAAAGCAATTTGATCATCCTTGAATGTGGTCAAGTCATAGAGATCTCCTGCGTCTGAAACGTTTAGGTTGAAATCATAGGATTCATCTTCATATCTATTGAGAGAAAACGCAGCTACATTTTTAATGAAAGCTTTATTGTTCAGTCGAATTACGTTCTTTACACCAATAACGGCCAACTCTTGATTTGACCTAAAAGATTCCGTTTCGGCCTCGAAATCTGTTGAGGTACTGTCCATTTCTGCAGCTTCATCCGCAATATTACTGCCTGCTAAACCAAATACTGAGATAGCGCCTATTGACGTGTTGGGAAAATTGAGTTTGAACGAGAGATCGGAATACGTGGGTAGAACGTCTCCTATTGGATTATAAACAGTGCTTAATAAAGCAAATGTTGAATAGCGATAATTGATCAGATAAGAGGAGTTGCTGTTCTTTTTAAAAAAGCCTTCTGTGCTGGCTTCCAAACCAAGTGCTCCAAACATAAGACTGTGTTCTCTTTTTTGATTGTTCCCATTTCTCAAATTAAGATCAAAAACACCTGCAGTTGCATTACCAAATTCGGCAGGAAAGGCACCGGTATAAAAATCTGAGGTACTCAATGTGCTGCTGCTCAACATGCTAATTCCTCCCCCGGATGATCCTAAACTTCCAAAGTGATTGGGGTTTGGAATTTGAATGCCTTCCATTCTCCAAAGAATGCCTCTTGGTGAGTTTCCACGTACAGAAATTTCATTCATGAGGTCATCCCCAGCTGTGTTAACACCTGGAAAAGCAAGGGCCATTCTGCCTGGGTCAAAAGCACTTGCTGCATAGCGCTGTGTTTCTTCAACACTGAAAGAACGGGCACTTACAGTTGCCATTTCATTTAAAGCGTTTTGGTTATTTTGTTTTGCTTCTATTACTATTTCGTCTAATTGCTGAAGCGATGGCTGGAGTTTAATTGTTAGATAGAGCTCCTTCCCGCTGGTCAGCAAAACTTGTTGCAGTATTTGATCTTCATAACCCATCATTTGAATGAATAGGTCAATTCTACCAACTTGAACGTTTGTTAGTTTAAAATTTCCATTCATGTCACAAGAAGTTCCGATAAGGGGATCTGAATCCAAAACACTGACCGTAGCTCCGGGAAGTGTCATTTCAGATTCTGTATCAATGATCACTCCTCTGATATGCTGTGTGTTTTGTGAAAAGACTGAAATGGATAGAAATAAAAAGAAAATGATTACTGTTGGTTTCATGAATTTGATCGATTTGCTCTAAAGACCGATAAATTGAAAAAGGTTGCACGGCAAAAATGAAAAAAGCCTCAATGTCGATATTGAGGCTTGGAATAATTGTCCCAAATGCTATGGGATGGTACGGGAATATTATGCTTTCAATATGCGCTTTCTGATTGCTTCAAATTCTCTTTGTGTAAGTAATCCGTCTTCACGCATTTTTTCCATGTCTTTCAATTTGTCTTCTGCACTTTTTTCTTCTCTCGCTTTTTCTTCTTCTACTTTCGGAACCATTTCTTTCGCCATTTCTTTTCCTTCTTCAAATTTCTTCTTGAAGAATTCTTTTGCTTTTTCAAAGTCAATACTGTTCAGATCTCCTCCCTCGCTGAAATGTTTCTTGAATACTTTACCCATGGCATAGGTGCTCGCCCCTGATAAAGCCGCCATGCTTAAACCACCTAGGATGCTTCCGAAGACAGGAATGGCTTTCATTGTGCTTGCTCCTAATCGAGCGAGTACTGAACCACCTATTGCTGAAATCCAAGACTTTGTTGCATGTTCATTAAAGTCTACTTCGTACTCCGAAGCAATTTGTTTGATCATATCGATTTGAACAGCTGTTACTGCTGCTACATCTACCCAAGGAATAGGAACCAATCCTGCTCCTACGGAAAGTAACATGCGATTATTGATGATCTTATCTACTGCTTTATCAACTTCCGGATTCGTTTTTGTTTCTGTTGTCATTGCTTTTAATTTATATTACCAAATGCTATTGTCACTTTGAATATAAATAAGAAGCATCTCACTTATCCGTGAATTGTGACAAGTGGGCAGAAACCTGTAGAATTGGTCCTTTTGGCTATAATTCCTACTTGGATGTGTCGAAAAAGACACCTATGCTATAGGAAGGGGCAGCTGCTATGATTTCTCCTCGAAAGGCGTAAGAAAAGCCAAGGGATAATCCAAATTTGTCGGTAACTGCATAGGCACCTTCAATTGCCACTGCACTGAACTCACTGTTGTTTGCAAAAACACTAGTGCTGTTCGCTCCAATGGTTGAATCTCCGTTTTTTAAGGACTCAACAGCGAAGACTTTAACATTTCCAGAATATTTATTGAATGAGCTTCCTAACTCGAATCCATATCTGAATTCATCGGAGAATCCTTCACTTCTATTATTGAATCCGGAGTATGCATTAAAATAGGTGTTCAATTTTTTTATTTGAAATGATCTTGAAATATCAAATCTCAGGATTTGATTGAATTCGCCATCACCCGTTTGCAAATTCTCCATAATTCCGCCTAATTCATTTCCTGTTGGTAATCCCAACATAAGCGTAACAGCAATAGGCGTTTTACTTTGATTGAATCCATATTTGAATCCAAGATCAATATCTCCTATTGAGTTCAATGCATCTCCTTCCGCCAAAATATTTCCAGTATTGGAAGATACCAAGTTGTTCATAATATTTCTACTAAAAAGAGGGATATTGGCTTGCAAAGTTATCCGATCACTTAGTCCATGTTCTGCATATAAACTTGTATTGTATAAGCCCATTGTTACGTTTGGATCGATTAAACCCTGGTCGGTATAATGCTGATCAAATACTGTCCACCACTGATAAAGTTTATAGTAACCGGTTCCTTTGCTTTTTACCCAACCTCCTGCAAAAGCCATTTGCGTTACGCCCAATGTGAAGAGAATAATAAGTGTCTTTTTCATAAGTCTAATTTTCAAATTGTCCATCTCCAACCTTTACATTAAATGGTGCACAGAAGTACAGAATATAGTCGTATTCATTGATGTCTACTCCTGAAATGGAGTAGGAGTGTTCTCCCGAAAATACGCTTACAGCGCCTATTTCATAAGCCCCGGAAGTCGTATTGGGATTGTTTGTCAGATAGACGTATAAACCGGGCAAGGAAGACGATGCTTCATAATTCTCTGCGAATTCGAGAATCAAATTATCACCGTCTTCTCGTAAGACAAAATCTCCTTCTAATGTATAGAAGGTAGTGGTATTCAATGAGCCCGTTCTTTCAGTGGTAGGTATGACGGTCTCATTGCCAATATGAACGAGAGCAGAATCAACAAGTTCATTTGTGACTGCATCGATTTTGACATAAGCAGATCCTATACCCTGAGGTGTGCACAGGCCGTTTTGGTCAATACTGAAGATTGCATCGTTAGAACTGCTCCAATTCACATCAATTTCTTCTTCTATTCCTATATTGTTTCTGTATGTATATTGAAATTGATAGAGCGTATCAATCGCAATTGTGTCAGGCGCATTTGAAATGCGCAATACAGGATCCACACGATCATCAATAAAATCGTCTTTTACACATGAGGCAAGAAAGATCGTTCCAGAAATTATCAGAATAAAATATTTCATATTTCAAATGTAGTTCTCAATTATCACGAATGTCTCGCGATAGTTTAAAAATTATGTGAATACTTTGACTTTTAATGAAAGAGAACGTGCAAGAGAATGAGTGAAGCCAGCATTCCAAATCCAAATTTTGATACGTTCGTATCGGCACTTTTGAATAGATTAGGTAAACGTTTAACATCTGATTTTGCGAAAAAGAGTAAAAGGATAAATGCCGAAATAATTACCCACATGGCTCGAACGAAATAATTCATCTCTGGAAAAACGGATTTAAAGATCATTTGAAAAAGTACAGCAGCAATAAAACCAATTATAATTGCTCTTTCTTTGGGCGTAATGAGGATTACCGCAGCAACGATCATGACCACAATACCGCAGTTTATATAATACCTTAATTCATTCAGGGTATGCGTAAATGCCTGATTGAGATCAGAAAACTTTACTTCGAGAAGAACAATTGCAATGGTAACTCCAGTGACAAAAGCAAAAAGTATAGCTCTTTTTCCAGCTTTGATCATTTGCCGATCCGATGCCTTCTTATTTAAATACTTTTTGTAAATGTCTATTGACCATAGCGTTGAGATTGAATTGAAGGTTGAATCAACGGTGCTCATCAAGGAAGCAAATAGTGCGCAAAGCACAATACCTTGAATTCCGGGGACCAAATAAGTACTTGCTAAATAAGGAAATGCCATATCGGGATCGTCCAAAGCATTTTGGCCTAGAATTCCCACAAGTGCGATACCGGGAACGACAATAACTACAGCCATTAAATACTTCATTAAACCACCAAGCAAAAGACCTTTTTGTGCTTCTTTTAGATTTTTAGCAGCCAAAGATCGCTGCACAACCGATTGATTGGCACACCAATAATTGATGTTCAAAAGGAAAAGACCAAAAATATGTGTCCAAGGAAGTTTTTCATGATTTGCAGGTAGATGTAAATGCATGAGGTTTTCAGTCTTTTGATAGAGTTGTGCCCATCCTCCTAGTTCGCGAATTGCAATGAAAAGGATAACTAAACCTCCGCTCAAGAGCAAGATGAATTGAATAATGTCCGTTTTTACTACTGCGCTTAGCCCGCCAAAAAAAGTATAGATAGCAGAAAGAGAACCCAAAATGAGCACGAGAATTATTATGCGCGTGCCGCGATCGGGGTGAAGGATGGACAATTGTTCTTCGAATACTATTTCTGCCGCATAGGCGCCCCAAAAAAGTGCTGCACCGATAGTGATGGTTGAGAACATGAAAATATTTGCCAATGAATAAATCAAGGCAGGTGTAGGCCCTAGTTTCTTTTCAATGAATTGAGAAATGGTGCTTACTTTTTCTTTGAGGTAAAGCGGGACAAAAAGAAAAGCGGCTAGCAGAATTCCTTGCACGGCATTGATTTCTAAATTGGCTTGGGCAAGACCATAGAGATAAGCCGAACCCATCATCCCGAGAAATTGATAACCTTGAATGTTTGTTGCGATAGTTGAAAAAGCAATTGAGGGCCACTTTAGATTTCGCGAGCTCAAAAAATATTCTTCTGCATCATCGCCTTTGGTTCTAGAGCGAATGGCAACAATGAAAACAAGCGAAAAGTAGCCGATGACGATGAGGAGATCGAGCATGTCAAACGCGTTTTAAATTGCCAAGAGGAGATTGGCCGGAATTATTACCCACTTTATTCTGCTCAATAGGAAAAGAACAGGTCTTAAGGTGTGGCAATACGAGTCGAGCAAACTCTCTGCATTCATTCAGGTGTGGATATCCAGAAAAGATAAAAGAACGAATACCCATTTCCATATAGCGATGAATTTTTTCAATGATCTGTTCAGGGTTTCCAACCAATGCCGCTCCACAACCAGAGCGGGCTTTTCCTATGCCGGTCCAGAGATGTTTTTCGGCATAGCCTTCTTCATCGCTTATCGCTCTCATGGCAGACTGCTTGCTTACACCAAAAGATTTGGCATCTAAAGCACGCTCTCTGATTTCAGTGCCTGTATCTAAATCTAATTTAGAGAGTAAACTATCCGCATATGCCCTGGCTTCATTTTCATCTTCTCTCACCACAACATGAACTCTTAAGCCAAAATCAACTGTCCTTCCAAATTGGGCAGCTTTTTCGCTCATATTTACCATATGTTCTTGCAGCTTGCTTTCCGTTTCTGGCCACATGAGGTAAACATCGCAGAATTCTGCGCAGAGATCTATTGCAGACGGAGAATAGCCTCCAAAATATAAAAGGGGACCTTGGTCTTGGAAAGACTTGCCCGGGTTTGAACTCAATTTGAATTGATAAAATTCACCCTTAAAATCGATTTCATCTTGTGTCCAACATTGCTTGAGAATTTGAATGACTTCACGAGACCTTTGGTAGCGACTAGCGGAATCAAGATCTTCTCCGGGAAGATTGGATGAGATGATATTTACCGTTAATCTTCCTTTCAATATATGGTCTATCGTTGCCAAAGTGCGGGCTAACATAGGTGGATGAATTTCACCGCATCGCACAGCCGCCAATAAATTGATGTTTCGGGTTAAAGGAGATAAAGCAGAAACAAAGGGCAAAGTATCTTGTCCGACTTGGTATGAAGAAGGACAAAGGATATTTCTATAGCCTAAATTATCGGCTTCCTTAACAATTTCTGAAGTGTTTTCCCAATTGCTTTTAAATCGGTCATTGCGTTCTCCGAGATAACGATCGTCACCATCACAGATGGGAGCGAACCAAGAAATTTCTGCTGCTTCTATATGCCTTGACCGAATGCTTATCTTGCTCATGCGACTTCCTGACCTGAGGCCGCTTCTAAGAGTTCATACCATTCTTCTCTTTTCATGCGCGTATCAGCCGAATCTAATGCCTCTTTGAGTCGTTCAATTTTTGTTGTGCCGAGCACAGGCAGAGGAGCAGATGGATGGGTCATTATCCATTTGAGAAGAACTTGCTGCTTGTTTAGCCCATACTTTTCACCAATTTCATACAGTACCTTATCAAGTGCTTCAGAACAGGACTTCTTAAACAAAACACCGCCACCTAAAGGTGACCATATAGTCGGTCGAATTTTATGCTGCATGCATTGTGTTAATGTTCCATCTTCCAATGCTTTGCGCTGTACCAGAGAAAACTCTATTTGATTGCTGCTTAAGGGCGTGAGATTGTTGAGTAAGTCGAATTCTTGACAGCTAAAATTTGATACGCCAAAGGCCTTTAATTTTCCTTCTTTTTTAAGTTCAGAGATGGTATCGGCTATCTCTTCAGGGTCCATAAGATGGTCTGGTCGATGAATCAAAAGTAAGTCAATAGAGTCAATGCCCAAATTCAATAGCGAACGCTCAAGAGAAGCTCGAATGTGTCCGCTAGAGGTGTCATAGGATTTAATTTTATGCTCTTTTCGGTTCTCTGAAACATAACGGATTCCACATTTGGTGATGATTTGAATTTTATTTTTCAGCTGAGGTCTTTTTTTAATGACTTGACCAAACTCCTCCTCTGTTGAGTAGGCCCCATAGATATCTGCGTGATCAAAGCAGGAAAGGCCCAAATCCAGACAACCGTCAATGAAGTATTCGTATTCCCTTGCAGATAAATTAGCACCCCATTTCCCAAAGCGCATTGTACCAACAATAAAGGGGTGATTGAGCTCATTTAGCATTCCGAAATATAACTAAATCTCTTTTCGAAAAATTAAAATTGCAGTGATTGCTTCCTAGGGCTATTCAATTTCCTCTTTGAATTGAATGAAGTACTCTTGTGCTTCAAGAGTATCTCCCCTTGCATACATCTCAGCGATATACAATTTGTGTTGATTTTCTAAGGAGGGATTTGCTTCGTAATTTTCAAGAGCATCTAAGTAATTCGGATCTGAATAATAATCGAAATTTTGGCCAGAAAGTCCTGGATAAAATGAAAGCGTAGCTATTCCTAATAAAAACAAACCGATTCCTCTGCTTAGAAGCCGCCAATTGATCGGATGTTTTTTGATGAAAAAATAGATTAGTGCGATCATTAATCCTAATCCGACTTCAGCAAATCCGGCTATGAGATTAATTTTTCCTCCTGGCCATTCCATTATCCAAAATAGTATACCGATGGCAAGGGTAGAGAGTCCCCAGCCCATGAAAAATTTCCCGACCAATTGAATTACTTGAACGTCTGAATAGGTCTCTTTCTTAAAAATTTTTCGAAAACCAATCTTGCTGAAAAATGCCCAACTTAAAAGGAAATAAAAAACAGAAAGAGATCCAAGACCAAATAATAGAAGTAACAAAGCTCCTGTCCATTCTAATGATTTAAAAATAAAACCAAGACAGGTAACAACCCATAAAGAAAGTTCAAGAATTCTCATTTACATTTTTCAGCAAGTTAAGAATCCTTTTGGTATAAAGTTTACCTCGTGAGTACCACTTTACCTGAAATCCATTTCTTGCCAACCGGATAGCGCAGCAAATAAATTCCTGTTGATAGACCTTCTAAATTGATATAGGTCTTCTTGGCACCGTTCATTTCTATTTCGCGAATGAGTTTGCCGTTCATATCGGATAAGTAAAGTCGCTCAACACTTTCAGAAACTTCAATGTTTAAGTCGCCCATAGTAGGGTTTGGCCAATACTTCCAGGAGATAACTTTAGGGTTGTCATCAATAAACGTATTTAAGATGTGTTGTGTTGTCGTATCTCTTTTTGAGCTATCTGGTTCTATTTGAAAAGCCAATGCAGAATCGGGTAGATTGACTTCCAAGGATGGAGTTTCTTCTTCGCATTCTGGTACATAGGCATAGTTCTGAATGATTTCAACCATAAGGTCTGTCATTAAGCGAACATCATAAGAATCTGTGGTAGGGTCAATATGGCTCTCTCCAATTCCGCTATGATCGGTCAAGAAGGTATAGGTTCCATTAGTACATAGGGCCAGACAACGCATTAAGTATTCTGTAGACTTGTTCAAACCACTTCCTGTTATAGGAACGATACGAATTCCTTTTGCCGAAGCTGTTTTCATTAATTTTTTAATGCGTTCTCTCCTGTCTTTTCTGTTATGCGGTGGTGCATCTAAAACGAGAAATAAAATTTTCGCACGTGCATCCTCTGTCCACGTTAATTGATTAATGGCCAGGTCCAAAGCTTCATCAACTGCTTCCGGTCCATCTCCTCCTCCAAGGGCATCCTGTTGATCAATGAATGCACCTGTTTC
This sequence comes from Bacteroidota bacterium, assembly GCA_039028335.1. Classification (GTDB taxonomy): domain Bacteria; phylum Bacteroidota; class Bacteroidia; order Flavobacteriales_D; family JABDKJ01; genus JABDKJ01. The sequence goes on along the minus strand of JBCCIF010000050.1, from coordinate 2,362 downwards.
GGAAAGTACTTTTGTGAAATCAGAATGTCGGGTAAGGTATTCGTCTCCATGATCGCGATAGAATACATTGGCAAAACGCATGAGTAATTTTTTATTGTCACCCTTTGCACGGTACATGATTTCTGCAATTTCCTTTTTGAGAAAATCAATTTCATCACCCATTGAACCCGTAGCATCAACTGCGAAAGCAATGTCGACCGTATTGCTTACATCACAATTGGATTTGAGCATGGCCGTATTAACGCCTTTTTCGATGGTACTTGGATTTGAAATTTTCTTTTTTTGCTTGCCATAGTGAATTTGAATATGAGAAGGAGCTTGAAATTTTTCCATTACATAGAATTCAGTATTACCCCAGAGCTCAGCTTTTCCTGTGTTATCCGTTCGCGCACGCCATAGTGTATCTTGTTGGGCACCAATGAGCTCGACATGGGCATTGACTATGGGTGAAGCATTTTCATCAATTACTTGAACCATATAGCGATGTTTTGGCACGATTTGCCATAGCCGCTGATGCACATACAATTTGTTCTCGACAATGTCTTCCCAGAGTTTCCATTTGGAGAAATCGTTAATTTCTCCGGCCGTAAGACCTTTTTCGAATTTTTTGCCTTCGCTTTTTCTCTTTTGCGTATACCCGATATATTTTTCAAACTTGTCAATCATTGCTTGATTGCTCAACATTTCACCATCTGTTCCATACGATCCATTTTGCATGAAATAGCCATTGGGCTCGGTTTCAGTAGACTCTGTAATTTGAGGAATTCTTTGAATTTCCTTTTTCGATATTTTGTTTGTTTTTCTTCGTTTTGAGTCTCTGCTTATGGAGACTTCGTCCAGGTCGTCTGAACTTAATTCAAAAACATTGATTTGAGGCGGACTAATCAATTTAACATCGGTATTGTCCGAATGTGCCTTTTCAGCTACAATGACGACTTCATTTAGCATTTGAGCTTCGGCTTCTTTTTCTTCTTCTATGGCAATCAAATCAAGCCGTCTTTTTTTGCCATTGGGGTCATCGTTTAGTTTGAAATCTTTATTGATATCTCCATTGATATTGAGATCGAATGTTTCTTTTTTATAACCTGAATTGAGGACTTCTATGCGGTAGAGTCCACTGTCCAATTGAAGGGAAAAGTTTCCATTCAAATCTGTAATGACATTTGCAACGAGATTATTCCCTTGATAGACTTCAACATTTGAATAGGAGAGGCTTTCATTGACCGAATTGGCTACATTACCATAAAAATTTTGCGCGTTATAATCGAAGAGAATGAGCGCAAATAATACCGAGAGGCTAAAGTGTTTGATCATCTTGATTTCTTTTGAATACGATGCATAGTACACCTCAATTCCACAAAAGTTCAAAGTGATAAGAGAATGGTCTTAAATTAAAAAGCCATCCCAAATTTTGAATCATAAGGGATGGCCAATTTTTTTTCTCCGAGAAAAACGGAAGTAGATGAGCCTTTAGACTTTATTTACACGCACAGCCACCATTCCTTTGGGGCCTTTTTCTAATTCAAACATTACTTTATCGTTTTCATCGATAGGTTCTGAGCAATTATTGATGTGTACGAAGAAAGTCTCTCTGGAAGAATTCTCTCTAATAAAGCCATAGCCTTTATCGTGGTTGAAAAAAGCGACTTTGCCTTCTTTAATTGGATCCTCTTCAACATGCTCTCGACTAGGAACCCCAATTTGAATATTCTCAGCTTTAATTTCAGTTTTTTGAGATGGGTCTGGCGGAGTGTCTACAATTCTTCCAAATTCATCAACATAAGCCATCATGCCCTCTAAAGAACCGTCTCTCTTGTGTTCTTTTCTTTCGGCTTTTTTTTCGGCTTTTTCTTTCTTCTTTTTTAATCGCTTCTTCTCTCTTTCTTTTTTACCAAATGTCTCTTGTGATCTACCCATTCTAAATTTTAAAAGTTCGTTCTTCCTTTGATCTAGTAATAATACGATGAAAGGATTGTAAATATTGGCCTGCAAGATAATCAATTCCTTTGATAGGAAGGCAACAGACTTCTGCATAAACAGTGATTGCTACCTATTTTATGAACAATTTTATCCTTTAGTCCACTAGTCCCCAGCAAAGGGAGTGCCAAAAATGCCTACGGCAAGTTCTACCCATACAAGAAGGAAAATTAGAATGATCATCAGATAAAGTGGCAGTTTCAGTTTCGAATTCTTCATCTTTTGAGATGAGTAGATTAGCAAGAATGAAAACGATGCGATAAGAAAAAAAGACACAATGAAATCCAAAATTCCCCAATTAAATTGCAACGACATCCGGTCTAAATTTGGTTTTCTTGATTTGAAGGCAAATCAGCGGTTGTTGCTTCAACCAGTTGGTCTCTAT
>JBCCIF010000049.1:0-23807 GCA_039028335.1 Bacteroidota bacterium | reverse complement strand
GGTAGACAGGTGACCTCGCCGCCAGGACCGGACAGGTGAACAGGCCGGTTCACATTGATCAACGGCTGAACATCAATGATCGCCGGATAGCCGCCCTGCCCCTCAAACGCATATCGGAATTTCGGGAACAGGGTGTCATGGGTCGGCGCGTCCATAAAAGCCTTGATTTGCGCGCGGTTTCGAATGGCCAGCGCCCGCACATCATCTATGCCGTGAGTCTGATCCGCGTGATCGTGTGTGAACAAGATCGCATCCAACCGCGTCACTTCAGCGTCCAGCAATTGTTCGCGTAGATCCGGCGACGTATCGATCAGGATCGCTGTCTTTTCGTTTAAATCGTATCGGGGAATGGGTTCTATAGAAGCCATGGCAAAAGGTTCAAAGGATAGATATTTCCAAGAGAATACTAGCGATATGAGCAAATTTGTTCCGGAAGGAATTTCAGGCAGAGTGCCTTATAAAGGAGGATTGAGAGAGGTCGTCTATCAGTTAGTTGGTGGGCTTAAGGCAGGAATGGGATATTGTGGCGCTGCTAATATTGAGGGCTTACATGATGCGAAATTTACGAGGATTACCAATGCAGGAGTAAAAGAAAGTCATCCTCATGATGTTTCCATAACAAGAGAGGCTCCAAATTACAGTTTCAGATAACGCCTCTTATTACTATTTTTGCAAGCCTTTTTAAAAAAATGAAAATGTATAGAGCTTTAATTATACTCTCTTTGTCCTTGTTATGCGTGAACGTTCAAATGTCCTCTCAGACGATATTGACGATTGATGAACACAAGGTCTCAAAAACTGAATTCGAGAATATTTTTAAGAAGAATAATAGAGATTCAATAATTTCAAAAGAATCGCTTGACGAATATGCTGAGCTGTTTATCAATTTCAAGCTTAAAGTCATGGAGGCGGAACGCTTGAAGTACGATACAATTCCTAAATTAATTAGTGAATTGGCGGGGTATAGAAAGCAACTGGCAAGACCTTATTTGGTAGATACAAAATTGACTGATCAGTTGCTGGAAGAAGCATATAATAGAATGAAAGAAGAGATTAGAGCTTCTCATATTCTTATAATGGCCCAAGGCGAAGATACCTTAGATGCTTACAATCGGATTCGCGAAATTCGAGAACGTGTTATCAATGGAGAAGAATTTGGCAAAGTTGCAAGAGAGCTATCGGAAGATCCAAGTGCGAAGAAAAACAGTGGCGATTTAGGATACTTCTCCTCCTTACAAATGGTCTATCCTTTTGAAAGCGCAGCTTATGCAACCGAAGTTGGTCAAATTTCAGATGTAGTAAAGACTTCTTTCGGATATCACATTGTTAAGGTCGTAGATCGAAGAAAGTCACAAGGAGAGCTAAAGGTATCGCATATCTTGGTAAAATCTGCTGAGGGAGACCCTGACAATAAAAAGAAACAGGCCAAATTGAAAATTGATGAAATCTATCAAAAAGTAGTTCAAGGAGAGGATTTCGCCACTTTGGCTGCGCAGCATTCAGATGATAAATCAACATCTAAAAAAGGAGGCGACCTTCCTTGGTTTAGCACAGGCAGGATGGTTGAAGAATTTGAAAAAGCTGCATTCTCAATAGAGAATAATGGAGATGTCTCGGAGCCCTTCAAGTCGACTTTCGGATGGCATATTATCAAAAGACAAGATTATAGAGAGTTAAAGAGTTTTGATGAAATGAAGGGCCAGATTAAATCAAAGATTAACAAGGATGTTCGTGCCGAAATTACACGCAAATCTTTTATTGATAAGGTTAAGAAGGAATACGGATTTAATCAATTCAAAGGAAATATGGAACAGGTTGAATCATTGACCGATGAAAAAATCATGAACGGTACTTGGGAATTCAAAGATTTTGAAGACTATAAACAGCCTGTGATGAGTATTGGCGATTCTACAGTGAATCAAAAAGAATACTTGCGTTACTTGTTTAACACCCAAAGAAGATCACCTAAAATGGAATTGGAAGATTATTTGGCCAAAAAAAGGATTTCTTTCGAGGATAAGTTAATCACGGCTTATGAAAATGATCGACTCGAAGCAAAATATCCAGAGTTCAAGTCTTTGATGAAAGAATACCGAGACGGAGTTTTACTTTTCGAATTAACGGACGAGAAAGTGTGGACGAAAGCCGTAGATGATTCTTTGGGTTTGGTTGATTTTTACGAGAACAACAAGCAAGATTTTCAATATAAAGATCGGGTAGATGCAACTGTTTTTTATTGCAAGGACAAGAAAATTGCGAAAAAAGCGAGGAAAATGGCAAAGAAAGGAATTGATATTTCTGAAATTAACAAAACGCTTAATGAAGACTCTCAATTGAATGTGACCATAATGAGTGATATTTATGAAAGAGATGATAGAGATATTATTAGCTTGATTGAATTTGAAGATGGCATATCTAAATGCCATATATTAAATCAACAACACGTGTTTGTCCATGTAAAAGAAGTTCTTCCTCCTCAGCCAAAGCCTCTAAATAAAGCCAGAGGTTTGGTGACAGCAGCATATCAAAATCATTTGGAAGAAGAATGGATTAAGACCTTGAGGATGGATAGAAATATTTCTCTTAATAAAGACGTTCTCTATTCGATTGAATAATTCTGCCCTAATTAGAATATCTAGCTTTTGTCTATTTTTTATTCTTGTTGCATGTGCACCTGAATTACCACAGGATTATGTCGCAAGAGTCAAAGACAAAGCGTTGAGTCGAGATAATCTTGATGCATCTATCCCAAAAAATGTTAGCCAGGAAGATTCCATAAAGCTGGCTCATCTATTTGTAGATAATTGGGTGCGAAAGCAAGTGGTTCTGAATCAAGCCGATTTAAATCTAAGCGATCTTGAGAAGAATGTTGAACTTGAATTAGAAAAGTACAAAGAGGATCTTATAATCTATCGTTTTGAAAGAGAGTTGCTCCGTCAAAAATTGGATACAGCCATTAGTAACGAACAGACGGAGACCTACTACATGGAAAATATCGATATGTTCAAATTGAACGATTACGCGATTCAAGTTGTATATGCTTCATTTCCTATAGACCATGAGGACAAGAAGGAATTGAAAAATTTGATCAAAAACTATTCAAGAGAAGATAGCCTTCAACTTCAAAATATTTGCGAAGATCCAGAGATGAAATGTTATAATAAGGAAGATGAATGGATTTATCTCAAAAACGTATTGCGAGAAATTCCTTTAACAATTTATAACGAGGAAAGCTTTCTCAAAAAGAATAAATTCGTGTCTTTCGATGAAAAAGGCATTCAATACCTTTTATTCGTAAAGGATTTCAAATTAAAAGACGCGTATTCCCCGATTGATTTGGAAACAAATAATATTAAAAGTTTAATTCTAAATGCTCGCAAACTAAAATTGCTTGAGGATATGAGGGATGAGCTTTTTCTAAAAGCATTAAATAATGGAGAAATTGAAGTTAAGAAATAAGTTAACTGCCTTTTTTTGTCTCTTGATTTTTGCGTCAAATGCGCAAGAAATGCAATTGATCGACAAGATTATTGGAGTCGTTGGAGACGAAATCATTTTGCTTTCCGATCATAAGGTTCAAAAGAGCGAATTAATTTCCAGGGGTGCTGCAGGACCTGAATTAGATTGCTTGGTAATGGAGAATTTACTCTATGAAAAACTTATGCTCAACCAAGCTAAAATCGATAGTATAGAAATTCCTGATGAACAAGTAGAACTAGAGCTCGAACAAAGGATGCTCTATTTCACTCAACAGTTTGGAAGCGAAGAAAAATTGGAGGAATTTTACGGAAAGTCCGTTGAGAAGATCAAAGCCGAGTTCAGAACCTTGCTTAAAGATCAAATGCTTACGCAAAGAATGCAGAGCAGGTTGACCGCAACTGCATATGTCACACCCGCTGATGTTGAAGACTTTTTTAATGCGATTCCGAAAGACAGTTTGCCCTTGATTGGTTCAGAAGTTGAATTGGCGCATATCGTTATTGAACCAGAGCCCTCTAAAGAAGAAATGAGGAGAGCTGAGGAAAGAGCGAATCAGTTAAGAAAAGATGTCCTTGCTGGGAAAGACTTTGCTTTGGTAGCTACCTTGTATTCCGATGATCCCGGATCTGCTGCTAAGGGAGGAGATTTAGGAGAAGCAAGAAAGGGAATGATGGTTTCAGAATTTGAAGCAATGGCCTACAATTTGGACATAGGAGAAGTGTCTCCCGTATTCGAAACCGATTTTGGTTTTCATTTTATGCAATTGGTTGATAGGAGAGGAGAGATTTATAGAAGTAGTCATGTGCTTATTAAACCCGAAATATCTCAAGAAGACATATCGGGTTCTATTACACTTTTAGATTCAATTGCGGATCTCATAGTGAGCGATAGTTTGACTTTCAAAGAAGCGGCTAAGAAGTACAGCGATGATGAAGACTCTAAATTTAGCTCGGGTGTAATATTGAATCCCAGCACACGTTCAGTGCGATTTGCTGTTCAAGATGTAGATCCTCAAATGTTCTTTGTTATTGATAAACTGGGAGTTGGGGAGATATCTGAGCCAGTCATTTTACAAAACCCAGATGGATCTCAGGCTTTTAGGATTCTAAAGCTCAATGCACGTACAGACCCACATCAGGCCAATATGGTTGATGACTATCAATTAATACAAGAGATGGCACGTCAAGAGATTAGCCAAAAATCTGTTAAGGATTGGGTGAACTCTACCGTAAAACGAACGTATATTCGAATAGGTGATCAGTTCAACACCTGTTCATTTGATAATCAATGGACGATGAACGAGAATTAAACTAAACACTTGAAGAGAGATGTCAGAACAACAAGCGAACAGTGCTGTTCAAACTTTAAATGAATTTGGAAATGTTTTTAATCGGTTAAAAACAGAAGTAGGGAAGGTTATCATTGGTCAAGAAGAAGTCGTTAAATACCTATGTATTGCGATATTTAGTCAAGGACATGCCCTTTTAGTAGGTGTGCCTGGATTGGCAAAAACGCTTTTGATAAATACAGTTTCTGACGCATTGGGTCTTAGTTTTAAGCGAATCCAGTTTACACCTGATTTGATGCCCTCTGACATTACAGGAAGTGAGATTCTTGACAGCGAGAGGAATTTTAAGTTCGTTAAAGGGCCAATATTTGCTAATATCGTTCTTGCAGATGAGATCAATCGTACACCACCTAAAACGCAGGCTGCACTGCTCGAAGCCATGCAAGAGAAAAGCGTCACAACTGCAGGACAGCGGTTTGCTTTAGACCATCCTTTTTTCGTTTTGGCCACGCAGAACCCAATTGAGCAAGAGGGGACGTATCCATTGCCAGAAGCTCAATTAGACCGATTCATGTTCAATATTTGGGTTGATTATCCAAGTTTTGAAGAAGAATTAGCGGTAGTGAAATCTACGACATCGGGTTCAACAGCAAAAGCTTCTTCGATTATGTCGAAAGAAGATATTCTCAAGTTTCAATCTTTGGTTAGACAAATCCCTGTGACCGATAATGTTGTAGAATATGCAGTTAATTTGGTAGCCAAAACAAGGCCGGGAACAGAGAAATCAGCTTCAATTGTGAATGATTATATCAGTTGGGGAGCAGGGCCAAGAGCTTCACAATATTTGATCATTGGTGCCAAAACACATGCGGCTATCAATGGCAAGTATTCTCCCGACATTGAAGATGTTAAAGCCGTGGCAAATCCAGTATTGCGTCATCGTTTGGTAAGAAATTATAAAGCAGAAGCAGAAGGCTATTCGATCTCTAAAATCATCCAAGACCTGCTTTAAAAATTTATTCAGAATTTTTTTAATCTAAGCTGCGAATTCATTACTTTAGTGTCTTTTTAACACTAAGATAATGATAAGAGTTGCAATTAATGGTTTTGGAAGAATAGGTAGACTTACTTTTCGTAATCTGTTGAATAATCCAAAAGTAGAGGTGGTGGGAATCAATGACCTTACCGATAATAAGACTTTGGCTCACTTGCTCAAGTATGATTCGGCACAAGGAAAATTTCCAAAGAGTATAAAGTACACATCCAAATCAATTTCAATTGGTTCAAAGCGTATTCCTGTTTTTGATAATCGAAATCCTGAAGAGCTTCCATGGAAGGACCTCGCTGTTGACGTGGTTGTTGAATCAACAGGTGTGTTCCGAAGCAAAGAGGCTGCTGGATTGCACCTAAAAGCTGGAGCGAAGAAAGTCATCATTTCAGCTCCTGCAAAAGGAGATGGTGTGAAAACGATTGTTATAGGCGTGAATGAAAAGAAACTCAATAAATCTGATAAGATTGTTTCCAATGCTTCATGCACAACGAATTGTCTAGCTCCTATGGCTAGTTTAATTGACAAGCAATTTGGAATCTCTTCTGGCTATATGACAACCATTCATGCCTACACTTCAGATCAGCGTATTCAAGATGCCCCTCATAGTGATTTGAGAAGAGCAAGAGCCGCTGCTCAATCAATTATTCCGACAACCACAGGAGCTGCAACTGCTGTAGGTTTGGTTCTGCCAGAGCTAAAAGGAAAATTATCCGGAATGGCGGCTAGAGTTCCGGTTATTACAGGTTCTTTAACAGATTGTGTTTTCAATTTGAAAAAGAAAACATCCATAGAAGAGGTAAACCAATTATTTAAAAAGGCATCCGCTAAACAGTTGAAGGGAGTTTTGGAATATACAGAAGACCCTATTGTATCTTCTGATATCATTGGTAATGCCCATAGTTGTATATTCGACAGTCAGTTGACCTCAGTAAATGGTAAACTATTAAAGGTCGTAGCTTGGTATGACAATGAGGCTGGATATTCAGCTCGCACGGCCGACCTTGTCCAGTTAATGGGTTAAATTTAGGCGATAAGAGATCTTCATGTTCAGAAACTACTCCTTAAATATAATTTGTTTGTTAATGCTCTCTGCGACTTTGTTCGGCCAAGAATGCGAGCATCTTATTTGGCATGATGAATTTCGGGGTAATGCTCTTGATACAGATAAATGGGATTTTGATATAGGAACTGGTAACAATGGATGGGGAAATAATGAGTTACAGTATTATACAAATAGTAACCAGAATGTTTTGGTTGAAGATGGCCTTCTAAAAATTAGAGCATTGAATCAATCTTTTGGAGGATCCAACTATACAAGTTCACGTATTGTAACTCGCGGTAAGTTTGCATTTTCTTCTGGTCGTATTGAGGCAAAAATGAAGTTACCAAGTGGTCAAGGCATTTGGCCGGCATTCTGGATGCTTCCAGAGGAATGGAAATACGGTATATGGCCCTCAAGTGGTGAAATTGATATTGTTGAACTATTAGGACAAGAACCCAATAAAGTATACGGCACACTTCACTATGGTCCCTACTATCCCAATAATCAAATGACTGGAGCGAACTACACCATTGGTAGCCCCAACTTTGCCGATGATTTTCATGTATTCAGTTTAGAATGGACGGAAAGCATAATGAAATGGTCAGTAGATGGAGTTGAATACAATAGTATTTCCAAAAATGACATCAATTGGGAATTTTGGCCCTTTAATCAAGATATGCATATGTTGTTGAATGTGGCAGTAGGTGGAAATTGGCCTGGTCCTCCCAACGGATCAACGACTTTCCCAGCTGAGATGCAAGTGGAATACATTCGCGTATTTCAGACCCTTTCAGAATTAATTATTGATGGTCGAGAAACGGTTATAGAAGGAGCTGCGACTTCATACAAAGTAGCACCATTGTCCAGTACTACTTTCAATTGGACGGTACCTGCTGGCGCAAGTATTTTGAGCGGACAGGGAAGCAATGAAATATCAGTTTTATGGGGCAATCAAGGTGGGACGATCGAGGTGGAAACTGATAAATGCTGCTGTATGCAAATTGCATCTAGACAAGTAGAAGTCAAGGAGATGAATTGCGAAGCGAATATCCTTAACGCAAACGGAGATGATGAATTGTATTGGATTCGAAAAGATGGAGACTTTGATGAGAACATTGTTGTCCCCAATCCCAATAGCGTAAACAATTCTTCTCTTTGTCATCGCTACACCAGAAATCCTGGCGCTCAGTACGATGTATTGAACTTTGTTACCGAGTTAATAGACAATGCCGCTCAATTTGAGTCGGGTACTTTGCTTTTTGAGTTAGACGTATATACAGCTGCCAGTCCAGGCACAGAGATTTTAATTCAATTAGAGGAGCATGAAGCTGCTTTAGGTAGCTTTCCAGCTGGCAGACATAGTGTTTACAAAGCGGTCACTCAGCAACAGAATCAATGGCATAGTTTAGTGTTTAGTTATGATTGGTCGCCAGATACAACTACTCCAGATAATGCGATCAACCATCTGTTATTCCTCTTTGCTCCAAACAGCAATAACAATTCGCAGTTTTATATCGACAATTTTAGAGTCCGAGACACAACATGCAATTGATCCTACTCGCATTTATACCGAATTAAAGGTGAGATTTATCCTTCTTCCAAGGTCTTCAACTAAAAATAGGTATTAGTTCAATTCTTGTTTTGTATTTATAATCATTTCGACTAATTGATTAAACAAGAGGATAATTTTATGCTTTAAATCGTCCAGAAGCATGATTTTTTTATTTACATTAGTGTGCTTTTTACACTAAGTACCCCAAGGATTTTAAATTAAACCGCTACTAAAATGAATTTTAAACGCATTTTTCTCGCTCTTTTCTTGAGCATTTTTACTTTTTTTTCAGCTATTCAAGCACAAGAAGTTATGGTTACTTTCCAAGTTGATATGAATGATTATATCGCTTCAGAAGGACCAATAACAGCTGGTGAATTACATGTCACAGGTTCATGGACGCTTGATCCAATGACAAATGGTTGGTGTGGAGATTGCCATGATATGGTAGAAGGAGGAACTAGCGGAGTGTATGAAGCTTCGGTAATGATTGCTGAAGAGGATACAGTTGAGTACTTATTTATTATAGGAAATTTCAGCATACTTGAAAGCTTTAGCCCCGGGAATTCTTGCACATCTACCATTGATGGTTTTACAAACCGTTCCTTAATAACAGGAACTGATGATATTGTCTTAAGCTCGGTTTGTTGGAATTGCTGCGATCCTTGCGGTATGTCATGCTCAAGCACAGCTATGAATGAATGCGCAGATCCAGAAGCTTCGAATTACAATCCCAATGCAGATCCTGCAATGGACGATGGAACCAATTGTCTTTATCTCTGTGACGAAGATCCTTCAAATTTGTTGACGGTTACACCAAGTACTGGCTTTGATAACGGAGATGGGCTTTCTTTTGGAAATGCAAGTTCTATGGGATTATTGCCAGGTGCGAATAATTCTTTTGGCGGATTTATATGGGATGCGCAAACTACAGGATTAAATGCAAATGACTTTTGTATATCCATAGACTATACAGTTACGGGTGGCGATCCAAGCGACTATCCGATGACCTTGGAATTCCGAATTGAGAATAATGGAGCAACCGGATCTTTTCCTGAACCTTGGAATGATTTCAATTTGTCTGTTAGCGGACCTGGAACATATTCTTTAGGAGGGATAGTTTCTGCGGGAACTCCTTCTTCAGCTGGATCTTTTGATCCGAGCGGTGTAAGCCCTTCAATAGTTGCAGCATTGGCGAATTTTGATGGTTCTCCTATAGTAGATACGGTAATAGTTGTCTTTGACAACTTATGTGTGTCAACCAATTGTGGTGCTACACCAGGTTGTACAGATGAAGCTGCAAACAATTATAATCCAGATGCAGTGACAGATGACGGAACATGTGTTTATGACTTCACTTTTAACGTTGATATGAATTGTTGGGATGGCGATGATGCGGATATTGAAAGCAACGCTCCTTATGGTGGTTCATTCAGTGCGGTATCCTTGGAAAGTCCGAATTTCGGATGGTGCGGAGGTTGTGTGCCTTTAGATGATATGGATGGTGACGGAATCTGGTCGGTTACTTTGAATGATATGAGTCTCGGAGATTTCGAGTATAAATATGCAATTGATGGTTTTGCTGGTCAAGAGCAACTAGTGGATAATGCCAATAATCAAGAGATGTGCGCTCCGATTACCGACTTTGCAAATTTTGCAAATAGGGAAGTGACAGTAACGGCAAATGGATCGATTAGCGATACATATGGAGCCTGCAGCGAATGCGAACTCCTAGACCCTACGGCATGCATTCCAGAAAATTTTATCGACCCGCCAACAGGACTTTTTGCTGATCAAACCGTAGCGAATGGGCAAAAAACACAATTGAAATTCAATCATTATAGTGATGCTTCTACTGCCTGTATTTTGAAAGGGACAGCTATTTTTTCTTTAATAGGTACGCTGGAAGAAATTTTAGATCCGTCAAATGAAATCTTGGGTCAAGGACAAGTGCTCTTGCAGGGACCTCAGATAGCCGGCACAAATGGCTTTGACAACTCGGTTCAGTTATCACCTGATCAGCAGTTTACACTTTTTAACCCCGCTACTTTTCCTAATGGTAATACAGGGACTCTTCTTCCTGGAGAGCATTATAAATGGCAGGCAAGATGTGGTTGCTTAATAAACCTTTCAGGAGGTCTCGCACCTTCGAATGTTATCCTGTCACCTTGGTCTGATTATGACTTCTTTACGAATTTAGGTACAGCTATGCAACCAACTGAGGAAATTGAAAACGAGCAGAAAGTAACTGAGGCGGAAAAAGCTGTAAAATTATTTCCGAACCCTAACAATGGCCAGTTTGTCGTGGATTTTGTTAACTTTGACGAAGGTCAAATCAATTTGATCGTTCGAAACTTATTGGGCGAGGTCGTTTTTGATACAACTTATCCTAACAATGCTAAACACAATCAATTTCAAATGGACATTTCTGGCCTATCAAAAGGTCAATATCTTCTCGAGGTAAGCCAGGGACAACATTTTGAAAGTCAATTAATTATGTTGAAATAATAAATAGCATTTTTTACTAAAAGCAAACCTTCATACTATGAAAAAGTTTTACTCTCTGGCTATACTATGCGCTCTCTTGTGTTGGTGCTGTGATAGCTACTCTCAAATTAATGGTTGTACAGATATGAATGCCTCGAATTACGATGCTTCAGCAACCGATGAGGACGGTTCATGTCAGTATCTCTGCGCGGAGATGATGACAAGTCCATTTATTATTACGAATCAAACGGCCTTTGATGGCGGTTCAGGTTTATCCGGTGGTTCACCATCTTCTATGACTTTATTGGCAGGAGCCAACAATGATTTCGCTGGTTACATTTGGAATCTAAGTGACGAAGGATTAGGCAATTCAGAATTTTCAATCTGGGTGGACATGACAGTAGAAGGAGGAGCAGCAGGGGATTATCCATTTAATATAGAATGGAGAATACAAAATGCATGTGGCGGTTTTCCTTGTCCTTGGTTTGATTTCAATATTTCTATTTCAGAACCTGGAACTTATACCCTTGGGGGGGTAGTTGCATCTGGAAATCCTAGCTCAGCTGGTCCATTTAATCCTGACGGTGATCCATTTGAATTGGTTGCTGCAGTGGCAAATTTTGATGGTAGTCCGATTATAGAAGATATTACGGTTTCTTTTAGCAATATGTGTGTGGTTGAAGCTACTACTACAGATGTATTCGGATGCATGGACGTTGGAGCGGCAAATTATAATGCCGAAGCTACAGTTGATGATGGATCTTGTGTATATGATTTTTCTTTTTCTGTTGATATGAATTGCTGGGATGGAAATGATGGAGATATCGAGAATAATGCTCCATTCACAGATCCGATCAATTTGGTTTCAGTTGAGGGCCCAACATTGGGATGGTGCGGAGGATGCGCTCCTTTGGCAGATGGTGATGGTGATGGAATCTGGACCGGAACATTGCAATTGCCGCTCGGATTATTCGAATACAAGTATGCTATTAACAGTTTTGCTGGACAAGAAATGTTAATTGATGATGTCAACAATGGTGGGACATGTGCTCCTATAACCGATGGAATTGGCTTCGCCAATAGACAGATTGAAATTATGGCAAATGGTTCAATCAATGATACTTACGGGACTTGCGGAACTTGTGAACCAGAACCAATGGTTGAGACATATTGCAATACCCTAGTTCAGCATTTGGGAATTGAAGCAGAAACCGCCACAGCAATCTTACTTACAATAGAAAATACTGGATCAAATTCTATGAAAGTTACCATAGAATCGGCCGATAATGATGCTGTAGATGTATTAGTCGTGAATGCTTTTGATGGTCCGATTACTGGATCACCGGCATTGTCGCCATTGGATACTTCTGTTCCAGGGAAAATTTGTCAAACACTCACATGGGCTGGAACTCCGCCTGCAGAAATTGATTTGAATGTGCTTTGGTCGAAAGAGTCTTTCGGGGGAAATTGGCAATTGGGAACGATGAACACTACAGTTTCTTTTGATAGTGAATGCACTTCAACGGGCGGACCCGGTTGTACAGATTCAGATGCTGCTAATTATGACTCGAATGCATCAGAAAATGATGGTTCTTGTGTTTATGATATGACCTTTAACGTGGATATGAACTGTGAAACTGGTTTCACAACTCCATATGTAACGGGCCCATTTACCGGATGGTGCGGAGATTGTTTTCCTATGCAAGATTTGGATGGAGACGGAATTTACACTACTGTGATTCAATTTCCGGCCAATACTTCTGTAGAGTATAAGTACGAAGTAGATAACTGGACTTCTCAAGAAGACTTAGTTGACGATATGCAAAATGGCGCTGAATGTGCTCCTGTGACCGATTTCTCTACTTTCGCAAACCGTTTGGTTGACTTAACTGATGCTCCAATTGAAAACAACGATACCTATGGTACGTGTGGCATTTGCGAGGCTGAGCCGAATACAGAATCATTTTGTTTCACTGAAGTGCTTCATTTAGGAATACCTGCTGAAGTGAATACTGCAATTTATTTGACTATAGAAAATTCCGGACCGAATTCGATGAAAGTTACGATTCAATCTGCTGACGGTGATCCCGTTGATGTATTGATCGTAAATGCTTTTGGTGGTCCTATTACGGGTTCTCCTGCACTATCTCCTTTAGATACTTCGGTTCCTGGGCAAATTTGTCAGACTTTAACCTGGGCAGATACACCGCCTTCAGTTGTTGAATTGAATGTTCTTTGGTCTAAAGCTTCTTTTGGAGGAAACTGGCAATTGAGCACAGAGAATACCGCAGTTGACTTTAATAATAGCTGTGAGGGAGCTCCAATTCCAGGCTGTACAGATGAAGACGCTAACAACTACAATCCAGATGCAACAATAGATAGTGGATCATGTATGTACGATATGACCTTCAACGTAGATATGAACTGCGAAGTTGGATTTACTACTCCATTTGTGACTGGTCCATTTGCCGGTTGGTGTGGTGATTGCTATCCAATGGAAGATTTAGATGGTGACGGTATTTATACTACTGTGATTTCTTTCCCTGCAAATACTTCTGTAGAATATAAATATGAAGTCGATAATTGGACATCTCAAGAGAACTTGATTGATGATATGATTAATGGTGCGGAATGCGCCCCTGTGACTGACTTTGCAACTTTTGCGAATAGATTAGTGGACCTTAGTGATGCTCCCGTGACAAATGATGATACGTATGGAACATGTGGAATTTGCGATGATGAAATCTTCGGATGTACGGATACAGAAGCAATCAATTATAACGAAGAGGCTACTACCGATGACGGTTCATGTCTTTATTATGTGACGTTCAACGTGAACATGAATTGCGAAACTGGATTTATGACTCCTTATGTTACTGGTCCTTTTGCAGGATGGTGTGGTGATTGCTATCCGATGGAAGACATTGATGGAGATGGCATTTACACAACAATGATTGCATTCCCAGCAAATACAACTGTTGAATATAAATACGAAGTAGACAACTGGACTTCTCAAGAAGACCTGGTTGATGATATGGTAGATGGTGCCGACTGTGCTCCAATTACCGATTTTGCAACATTTGCAAATAGAATTGTCGATGTAACGAATATGGATGCAGAGACTTCTGACGTATATGGCACTTGTGGAGAATGCGATGTTGTTCCGTGTATTCAACAAAATTTCGAAAATGCTCCGACTGATTTGGGTGAAGATTTTTCTGATAACGTAACCTTACTTTCTTGGACGGAAACTCCAGGAGCAACTGCCTGCCAAGTAATGGGAGGTCAAGTAGGAGGCGGAATGGTGAGTTTGCTAATAAATGGTGATGCGCCTAATGAATATCCAGTAAATAATGTTCACTTGAATGATGGTGCTACATATCAATGGAGAGTGAGATGTGGATGTTCTGCATATCCTTTAGTAGCTACTCCATGGAGTGCTTGGTCATACTTTACCTTTAACCAGCTTCAACCATTGGAAGAAACGCCAACCTTAAAGACGGTTAGTATTTTCCCAAATCCAAATAACGGAGAATTTAACTTGAATGTTGAGCTGTCACATGAAGGCCCAGTTCAGGTAAGAGTTTACAACCTTCTAGGCGGAGTTGAATATGCTACTCAATTAATTGTTGAGTCTAAAACACAAACTTTTGAATTGTCTCTAGAGGATAAACAAAGTGGAATTTATTTTGTCGATGTCATTTCAAATAATGACAAAGTCACAACTAAGATCGTTATAGAATAACGATAACCAAATGCTATGAAAAAGCCTTGCATTCGCAAGGCTTTTTTTTTGCATTAAATATTTAGGTTTATTTTCGAAGCATGAATAGAAAGATCCAAAAAGTCCTCATAGCAAATAGAGGTGAAATCGCATTGAGAATTATTCGTACGGTGCGTGAGATTGGTTTGAAAAGTGTTGCTGTTTTTTCTGATGCCGATGGAGAAATGCCCTTTGTTAAATGGGCTGATGAAGCTATACACATAGGCCCAGCCGTTGCGGCTCAGTCATATTTGGATATTGATAAAATAATCAATGTAGCCAAAAAGAGCAATGTAGATGCTATTCATCCAGGATACGGATTCTTATCGGAGAATGCAGAATTTGCAAAGCGGGTTGAAGAAGAGGGACTCATTTTTATTGGGCCAAGTTCTCACGCTATTCATATAATGGGCAACAAGTTATTGGCCAAAGAACTGGCCAGAGAATATCAAATTCCATTATGTCCAGGAACGGATGACGCGATTTCAGATGCGAGTGAGGCTAAGAAAATAGCAGATGAGATAGGTTATCCCATATTGATTAAAGCGGCTTCTGGTGGCGGTGGAAAAGGCATGAGGATTGTTAATTCCCCAGATGAGTTTGAAGATCAGATGGCAAGAGCAATGAGTGAAGCTAAAACCAGTTTTAATGATGAAAGAGTTTTCGTTGAAAAATATGTGGCTTCAGGAAGGCATATAGAATTTCAAATAATTGCGGACAAAAAAGGAAATTGTATTCATCTTTTTGAACGTGAATGCTCTGTTCAAAGGAGACATCAGAAAGTAATTGAAGAAGCTCCATCCTGCATTTTGACTGATGAAAAAAGAAAAGAAATGGGAGAGTGTTCTGTTCGAATCGCCAAAGCCTGTAATTATTCTGGAGCTGGTACGGTTGAATATTTACTTGATCAAGATGGAAGTTTTTACTTTCTAGAGATGAATACGCGCCTACAAGTTGAACACCCTGTGACGGAATGTATCACTGGAATTGATCTCGTTCGTGAAATGATTGAAATAGCTGAGGGAAAAGAGCTTTCGTTTAAGCAAGAAGATCTAGAAATTCATGGACATTCAATTGAATTACGCGTAAATGCAGAAGATCCCTTAAATGACTTTCTTCCTTCAAATGGATTAATCACCCGCTATTCTTTACCAAAAGGGCCTGGTGTGCGAGTTGATGACGGGTTCGAAGAAAATCTTGAAGTTTCTATGTTTTACGATTCAATGATCAGTAAGCTCATCGTTTATGCAAGAAATCGCGATGAAGCGATGGACAGAATGATTCGAGCAATAGAAGAATATGATATAGGCGGAATTGAAACCACCTTAGAATTTGGCAGCTGGATTTGTAAAAATGAATATTTCAGAAAAGGGGATTTCGATACAAACTTCATAAAGAACCACTTCAATTCTTCTTATGAATATGAATATGAAGAAGAAGAAAGGGAAGCGCTGGCAATAGCTTTAGGAACTTTTAAAAGCCAGAAGAAAGAAAATTCGGCACAGAATGTGCCTTCTGTTAAGAGTAAATGGAAAGAAAAGAGAAAATTGTTATCCTAGGACCCACACAAAAGCGAAATTTATTCGTTTAACATAAAGGTGAAAAAGCTTGTATTCATATTGGTGCTTTTACTATGCTCTGAGATTTATTCTCAAGAAAAAGACCAAAGGGTTTACGAAGCCGTTGTTTCAAATAACGATACTATTCCTGTTATCACCCTTGACGATATAGTCATCAGCTCGAAAAGAAAAAGAAACAGTCGCAGATACCAACGCAGGTATGGAAGAATCAAAAAGAAGGTTCTTAAGGTCTATCCTTATTCTCAAATTACAAAAGAGCTCATTGAAGATTATGAAACTGAATTGAAGGAAATAGAGAACGAGAAGGAGAGAAAGATCTACATGAAAAATGCCGAGGATGAGTTAAAGGCAGAATTCGAAGGTGAAATCAGAAATTTAACCATAAGCGAAGGGCGGATATTGATCAAACTCATAGATCGAGAAACGGGCAAGACTTCGTTTGAACTAATTAGACAATTACGCGGTGCTTTTACCGCTTTCATGTGGCAGTCAGTTGCCAAAATATTCGGTTCAAATCTCAAACAAGAGTATGATGCAGAAGGAGATGATGAAATAATCGAAGAGATTATAGTAGCCATTGAGCGAGGTGAGCTGCGACCTCTACCACGGAAACCCATTACCGAAAAGGCAAAAAAGCGCTTAGAAAGAAAGAAGCTCAAAAGAGCAAAGAAGCAAGCTAAGAGATTACAAAAGCAGGCAAAGTAGCCTTCCTGAAAATGTGATTCTTCGTCTATATTTTGTCTCTTGAATTCGATCTATTACTTTTCTAAAAATTATCTTTGAAATAAATTGCAAAGAAAATGAGGGGATTTTTTGTTGCTATCATTCTCATGATAGCTAGTTTTTCTTTAGATGCTCAGGTATTTTATAGTGAATCGTTTGAATCCTTAACAGGGTGGAGCCTTTCACATACTTTTGATGACGGTGTGAATGATTTTGTCAAACGAGACTCATTGACAAATACTGCTTTTGATGGGATCAGCTATCCCATTCTTGGAGGTGATGGTGAATTTGCAATTGGAGCCGAAAACACCCTCACTTCGGAGCCGGGTTCACCTATTGATGGAATAGTTTTTTTATCCATTGATCCCGTGAATATTTCAGGAATGAATAATCTCGAATTAGTCGTTTCTATTTCCTGTAATGCTGATGACGGTAATTTTGATGATCGAGAAGCAGATAACGGAGATTTTTTGGACTTCGAGGTAAATATCGATAATTCCGGTTGGCAATCGATTGGTGAGTTTAATTCAACGGATACATTAAGTGGAGATTCAGAATTATTTTTTGACACCAATATGAATGGCAATGGAGGTGAAATAGGAGACATTCCAGTTACAGGCAATTTTAAAGATTTTGTCATGACTATTCCTGGAGCAGGTTCCTCTATAGAAGTAAGAGCCGTTTTCAAATTGAGCGCTGAAACAGAAGAAATTCTGCTGGATAATTTCAGATTAAAAGAAAGTGAAGGAGACGTAATGCCCTTAGAGGTTTTTGATGCTTACCGCACAGGAGTTAATACAATTGATATCGTTTTTCAAGAGGATGTGGGAAGTAATGCTACAAATACATTTTTTTATACCGGGATATCCAATTTAGCATCAGCCGTTGTGCAAGCCGATGGCAATACTGTCACCTTGAATTATGGAACTGATTTTGTCCTAGGAAACGGCTACACCTTAGTGGTTTTCAGTATTCAAGATGTAGCAGGTAACCCCATGGTTGCTCCTTATCAATATAATTTTTTCTATAACGATTCAGAACCTGAATTAGTGATCACTGAATTGATGTACAATGATGCATCATCGGTTGATTCATTAGAATTTGTTGAGATTTATAATAATGGAAATACAGAAGCAGTTCTCGGGGGATTGGAATTGGAAGATGGAATAAGCTTTATTTTTCCTACTTCTACATTAGCACCCGGGGAGTTCGTTCTTGTCGCCAATAATGCCCTTGCGGCTCAGACTTACTATGGAATGCCATTCTTAGAGTATTCTGGCTCGCTTGCGAATAATGGTGAGCTCATTGAGCTCGTCAATGCTGAAGGAGCTACCATTGACTCGGTCGATTTTAATAATGATTTACCCTGGCCCCCAGGCGCAGATGGATTGGGTCCGTCCGCAGAACTTAATGATCCTGATAACGACAATGCATTGGGTGCAAATTGGGTTGCTTCGACAAATGGTCTTTTACCATTAGACAACGGTTCTCCCGTATTGGCTACTCCTGGAGCCCTTCCTGGAATAATAATTCCAGAAGTTCAGTTCTTTGAAAATACAATAGAAGCCAATGAAATTGATGGTACTGTTAGTGTAGAGATTTCAATCAGCGGTTCGAATGCGAACCCTTCAATAGTCAGTTTTACACCATTGACTGGAACAGCATCCAGTCCTGGAGATATTGGTGCCAGTTCTATTCCAGATATGTCTTTCAATCCTTTTTCTACTATGTCCCAGACATTGACTATACCTGTAGTTAATGATACAGAGAGCGAAGGATTAGAATACTTCCGAATCGAAGTAGAAACGGTGAATAATGCGAATATCGGACTGAAAGACACCTTGCTGATTTTAATTGCAGATGATGATTTTGTTTCTCCTCCGCTTTTAATCAATGAATTGCAGGCAAGCAATACCTCTACTATTTCAGATGAGGAGATGGAATTTGATGATTGGTTTGAAATATACAATCCAAATGCTTTTCCAGTTGATGTAGCTGGATATTACGTTAGTGATAATCCACTTAACTTGAAAAAAGATAGATTTAGAATTGAGGAACCAGAAACGATTATTCCTGCAAATGGTTGGTTACTCTGTTGGGCAGACGAAGATGGGAATCAAGGGCCTTTGCACATGAATTTTAGATTAAGTGGAGAAGGTGAATTTCTTGCATTAACCTCACAGGATGGAATAAACGTCTTGGACTCATTGACTTTTCCCGCAATTGCGGATAATTTTTCATACGGTAGACAAGGAGATGGAAATCCCAATTTTATCTTTTTCGGTGAAGCTGCAACTACACCTGGTGAGTCCAACTTATTGACATCGGTAGATGAATTGGCTCCTAAAGAATTCAGTATTTTCCCTAATCCTTCTGAAGGCTTGTTTTTTATAAATGCAAGGAATCATACTGGATTTTCTTATCGCATTTATGACAGTTCAATGCGTCTTATGAAGGAAGGGTTTTCAAATGTTCCTAATTTGAATTTTGACTTGGGAAACAGCAGTAATGGAATGTACTTTTTAGTCCTGGAAAATGAAATTCACCGCTTAATCAAGCATTGATATTTTCCCGCTCTGCGAATGCCTTGAATTGATTCATCCATTTTTGAACCTGTTTCTTGAACATTCCAGGAAAAAGCGTTTTCATGATTTTCATGGAGAACGTTCTAAATTCTGTATAGTGAACAGTTGATTCATAACGGGTACGGTTATTTCCTAAATCAATAAAGCTATTGCGCATGGTATTCGTCATGTAAATATGCTCGTACTTGCCCAAATATTCATCCGGTAAGTTGTGTTTCAGGATGGTTTCTTTGAGCTCCATGGGCTTATTTCTCATAATGTATTTCAAGAGGTATTGAGAGCCTTCTTTATCATATTCTCCGGAAATATGTTCCATTCCTTGATACCCATCTTGCCATTCCTTCAGATTCTTTTCATCTTTCCAAAGATTCACAACGCGATCGATGTGTTCATTTATTTCTACTGAACAGGTGAACTTCATTTTATTTGGTTGTTTCGCCTCCCATAGCCGTGAATACTTCGTCTTTAGGTTCCCACAGCTCGATTTTATTCCCTTCGTTGTCCATGATATGGACGAACTTTCCATAATCGAACTCTTGAATTTCATCGCAAATTGTCACGCCAGCTTCTTTTAAGTTCTTTACCAATTGATCCATATTTTGAACGCGGTAGTTTACCATGAACTCTTTTTTTCCAGGATCGAAATACTTAGTATCCGCTGGAAAGGTGCTCCATTGTAAATAGTTAATTTCTTCTGGCCTATGGGCATTTCTGAATTCGAATGACGATCCATAAGGTCCTACTGCCAATCCCAAATGTTTACCGTACCATTCTTTTGTTGCTTCGGGATCTTTGCATTTAAAGAATATGCCACCTAGTCCTGTTACTTTTGGATTTTCCTTTGACATAAAGCGATTTGTATCGAATATATAGAATAATTTTATTTATTGAAGTGCTTGAATGCGAGAATGAAAGTCAAAATTGATAAGGCCAAAATCCAAATGTATACTTCATAGTAATTCAAGTGCCAGAATACATGTTCATATAAAATTGGGCTCCCTCCTACAAATTCGAGGGGCTCGTTAGAAATATGAATATCTGAGAGATAAAAACTCGTTCCCAAGCTTCTATCTAAAATATGTGGAACAAACCAGGCGAATACAAGCATTGCAAAACCGAGAAAATCAATGAAGAGAGCCATGCCATATTGAATGCTGGAAATCTTCAATCTAAATTTTTATAAGCTTGTAATTTTCGAACTCTGCAAGATGTTTACCACCGAGAATTTTCTGTTCAAGAAAAGTCATAAGCCTGTATTTTAGTTTTTCATGCTTAAAAGGGTCTCTGTTCTTCGGTATTGACCCTTTTTCATATAGCTCATCGCCCCAATCGAATTTATCAATCCATTCTTTCATGACTTTTGGATGCGTACCTTCAAATTTTGCAGCGAATTTTAGTGGTCCATAATCAAAGCGGTCCGATTCCGCAGCATACATGTTTTTAACTTTCTCTTTTCCTTTATGAATAGTATCGAGCGCTTTTCTTTTGTTTTGCATTAGACCAGGTGGTCTTACCCAACCATAATGATAGATGTATGCATCTGCCATGACGACATTCAATTTGTATGTGCCTTCTTGTTGCCGGTAATTCTGATAGTCGAAATTTGGAATTCTTCTGAACGATTGGGCAGATTCCCAAGAATGGATATCGGGGTGATTACGAATAACCCTTATCTCATGCGGATACCATCCGTGTGAATTTTGAAAGTGATGATAGTCACCCCAAAAATGTTTGTATTTAAACAAGAGTCCTTCAACGTTCAGATTGTTTAAATATCTATTGCATTTTTCTACAATACTGGCTAAATATTTTTCGTGCACTACTTCATCTGCCTGAACATAAAACAGCCAATCGCCTGAACAAGCTTCTCGCGCGATATCTGTTTGATGCGCATTTTCGGTGCCATTGGGATATTTTTTCAGATCCCAAACCGTATCAATAATTTTAATCTTTTCCGAATCGATAGAAAGTACCTCTTCTCGAGTGGTGTCGTCTTTGTCACAATCCCCAAGAGCAAGAATGAATTCATCGCAAATTGGAAGAATTGATTCAATTGCTGCTTTGATCGGGTAGTAGAGTTTGGAAGCATTTTTGACCATGCTGAATCCCGATATTTTTGCTTTTTCAGACATAATTATTTTTCAAATATCCCTTTTTCTTTTATTCCTTCTTCATCAGAGTCGTATGATCTTTCTTTTCAGATTACACGAATCGATTTCAATAAGGTACATGCCAGAAGGCCATTGACTCAAGTCTACAAAGCCCATTACTTGTCCCATTTCGAGAAGTATTCCATCCCTGCTATATAGCCGATAGTTTGAATTTTGACATTTATCGTCCAAAAAAAGGACATCCTTAACCGGATTGGGAAAAGGCTGCACCAGTTCGGTATAAATTCCCGTGTCAGCAAGGGAGCTCACAAGGGGGTCCGAACTGAAAACGATATCATCTATGGACCAAAAGTGCCATGCCAAATTACGAAAGTGAAAGCGAATCCAAGCTTGGGGTTCTAAGCCAATTAGTTGACTTAAGTCTAAAGAGATCTGTTCAACACCATTTTCTAAATTCAATGGTGAGTCGGAGCCGGTATGTAAATCAAAAATTTGCCAATTAATACTGTCAGTGCTTACTCCTAACTCAAGCGATCCATTGATTGGAGAACTCAAAGTTCTGAAATAGTGAATGAGTGATAGATGTACATCTGCATTCAGAGAAAAATCGAATTCAGGAGATGTAAGTATACTGTTCATTTCAAGAACGGGGTCTGCCTCAGTATTACTGTTCAATGAATCTGTATTGTAAAATGCGGCATGAAACATCATCCATCCATTTTCACTTGTGTTGGAATTCAATTCAGATGCAATGGCTGGATTATATACAGCTTCGATTCCCACATACGTGTGTACCCAATTAAAGTCGTTTTGATTGAGGTCAATACTTTCCCATCCCTCTGGCATAGCATCAGCAAAATCAATGTGAATGAGCGTGTCATTCTGCGCCTGCATGGTTGAACAAAGCAGAATTAAAAGTAATGAGAAAATGCGTGCAAAATAATCGAGTGGCTTAACTGCCCAAAGAGATAAGGTGTCCATCATATACTGGAATCATTAGAGCGGATCAAGGTAGTACGAATTCTTCTTATTTGAAACGCTTGTACCTTTTACTTTTTCTTGGATAAGAAGTGCGATTTTATCTTTAAGTCGATTGCGGACGAATGATTTATGATACACCAGACCTATTTTGCGTAAGGGCGTAGATCCATATATGCTAAAAATGCTTTTCTTTTTGATTGATGTGTTTTGATTTACGGCCATCGCTGGTAAAAGAGTTATTCCTTTATTTTTATTCACCATGCGAACGAGTGTTGATATACTGCCGCAATTGTAAGAGAGATTGCCTTTGAGTTGACTTTGTTGTTTTAAGTCACATATTTTACCAATCTGATTTCTCAAACAATGCCCTTCTTCCAATAACCACAAACGCTTCAAGTCGATGTCTGAAATTTTGTAATTCTTGCTCTGATCTTGATTAGAGGGGTCATAAATAAAAAAGGCTTCTTCATATAAGTCTTGCTCTAAAAGATCTGTATGATCAAGTGGAGTAGAAACAATTCCCAAATCAATTGCGCCTTCTACTGTTTGTTGAATAATTTGTTCTGTGGTCATTTCATGAACGACAAAATGCACTTGTTCGAATTCTCGCGCAAGAATATTCAATATCTGAGGGTAGAGATAAGGGGCAACTGTGGGTATGCAAGCCAGTCGAATGATCCCGTCTTCAAGATCTTTAATTTCATTGACTTTTTCATCCAATAAGCCAAATTCCTGATCAATTCGCTTCAATACATCTAAAATTTTCATTCCACGTTCAGTTATCCCAACTGGACGTGTCTTCCTATTGAAAATTGAAAAACCAATTTGATCTTCATACTTTGCGATCATTGCACTGAGCGTAGATTGCGAAATATTGCAGTGTTCCGATGCGAGGCCAAAATTTCGGAATTTTTCAAGGGCCAGTATATATTCTATCTGACTTCTGTTCATCGATAAAATCGATACTAATATAAAATAAATCGTTTTTATCTATAATTAAAAATTTTTAAAATTGGACGCTCCTTATTTGGAGCCCAAATAAAATCTGATTAAATGCAAGAAGAATTAATGAATGAAAAAATTCATGCTAATGGATCTATGGGAAAATGTCCATTCATGCATGGGGGGAACACTAGCACAGGAACTTCGAATAAAGATTGGTGG
>JBCCIF010000048.1:0-23822 GCA_039028335.1 Bacteroidota bacterium | reverse complement strand
TTGACTCCAAAGGAATTTGATTTGCTTGCATTTCTTGCTTCAAACCCCGGTAAGAGCTTTAAGCGGGAAAATTTGCTGAATATCGTTTGGGGATATGATTTTTCGGGAATTGAACATACGGTGAATTCGCATATCAATCGTTTGCGTTCAAAGATTGAGGACGATCTTTCCAAACCCAAGTATATTCTTACTACTTGGGGATATGGATATCGATTTAATGAGGAATTATGAACAACAGTTTATTCTATAAACTATCTGGATCTCTCTTGGTGATCCTGATTATTTTGGGATCGATCATGGGGAAATTGGGCTATGATTCCTCCATTGAGCATCATCATGAAGCTAATCAAAGATTGAATAAAGATTTGGCTCAATTCACGGCTGATCATGTGGTCACTTTTGATAGTCTGGGGCAAGTGAACGAAAGCGCATTGAATGACATTATGCATTCCATGATGGTCATCAATCCGGATGTCGAAGTCTATTTAGTGGATCATGAAGGTGAAATTCTCAAGCATGTTGCACCAAAGAAAAAAGTTCTCCGAACTAAAGTCGACTTAGCGCCCATAAAGCAATTTATAAGTGAAGGCTTGAATGGATGTATTGAAGGTGATGATCCCAGAAGTGAAAGTGGTAAAAAGATATTTTCAGCAGCCCCTATCATCAAGGATGGTGAGACCCTCGCCTATTACTATATCATTCTTGCCAGTCAAGAAAAAGCAAGTATGTTGGAAAGTCTTAAAAGTCATATTGCACTGAGTTACTGGATGAAGACCAGCATAGTTGCTTTTTTAATGGCATTTGTGATAGGTTTGATTTTACTTTGGCGCTTTACCAAAAACCTCAAACCCATTGAAAGCAGTATGATGGCTTTTCAAAACGGGGACTTGGATGCGCGTATTGAGGAAAATACGGGAGACTTTAAAGCAATCGCAAACGCTTATAATTCAATGGCAAATGAAATTCAGCAAAGTTTCGAGAAGATCAAATCCGTTGACCAGTTCAGGAAAGAATTTATTGCAAATATTTCACACGATTTAAGAAGTCCTCTTGTGGTCATGAAGGGATATGCCGAAACACTTCAATTAAAAGGCCAAGAGTTAGACAATAAGACAAGAGACAAATATTTAGAATACATCATTGAAAGTTCAAAGCAAACAGAAGGATTGCTTAATCAATTGCTAGAATTAAGTAAACTAGAGAACAATCAAATAGAACTCAAGAAAGAAGTCTTTGATTTGAAAGAACTTATTTCAGATTTAATGGCCCGTTTTGACCTTATTCTTGAAAGAAAATCAATTCGCTTAGTATTTGAATCAAGTGAATCGAATAGCATGATATTAGGCGATATCTCTCTAATAGAGCGAGCAATTCAAAATCTGATTGACAATGCGGTGAAGTATTCACCTGAAAATAGTGAGATTAAAATTCAAATTCATGGTGATGCCGATCATGTCCACTTTACCATTAAAAATGAAGGTGAAGGAATTGAGGAAGCTAAATTATCGCGCATTTTTCAACGATATGAAAGTGGACAAAAAGATTCAGCTGGAAAAAGCATGGGGCTAGGTTTAGCAATCGTCAAGAAAATTGCGGAATTACATAATGCCCAGATCAATGTACGAAGCAAGCTCAATGAAGGTGCTTCTTTCACCTTACAGCTCCACACGGCCTAGATTCCTGAATGGGAGAAATAGCTTGATTTTTGGCCTTATCTAAAAGACTGAATCTAAATCATTTCCTCTTCGTATAAGTTTATTGTCTATACACTATTTACGATGGATAAACTTTGTGCTACCTGGCTTACTGAAGGTCTAATCGATTTCGAGTATAAAAAATATATACTTCTCGCCTATCTTAAGAATGTTCGCGAGCAATATACCCGAACAAAACTCTATCCCATGCTTTCTGATTTGGTCTTTCACCACAGAAATCTCATGTACTACATAGAGACGAAAGAATTTTTAGAAGACCAATTCCCAAAGCATCTCAAGGGCCTTGACAAAAAGAAGGTATCCTTGATCTATGAAGCCATAATTCAAGATGATGATTTAATGTCAGAAATTGATGATTTGGTCGAATACTCCATTCCTTTGATTGAAGACGCGGTTCGCGAAGGGAGAG
The DNA here is from genome assembly GCA_039028335.1 of Bacteroidota bacterium. Classification (GTDB taxonomy): domain Bacteria; phylum Bacteroidota; class Bacteroidia; order Flavobacteriales_D; family JABDKJ01; genus JABDKJ01. The sequence goes on along the minus strand of JBCCIF010000048.1, from coordinate 21,698 downwards.
AGCTCTACGAGATTATTGAAGATGCAATGGAATTTGGCGCTGTCGGAGTTTTACCCCTTTACAATAAGGAAGGATATCTCTTTTTATCCAATGACGATTCAAAGCTCATTTCTATCTACAAATTTGCGGTTTCGTCCCTAAAAGATGTGAACAGCAAGTACCACAGCATCACCACAACCTTTATTCAAAGAGCACGACAATCAGTGGCAAACTCTATTGACAATATGAAGACTGAATTGACAAAACAATTCAATGAATTACCCAATCCAGCAGCTTACGTGGTAAATTGTCAATTGAGTGTTCCAGAAGAAGAAACATTTCTTCCTATCGCTAAAAGAATGTTGATGCGCCAAGTAGCGCGCGCATAATCCACTATATTTGAATGTGGAAATATGTGGACAACTGGCTAAAGAACACAGCAAAAAGAACACATTAGGCATTTCTGAATACATTGGCAAACACGCTGAACGCTATGCTATTCTTTGGAATTTGTTCGTTCATGGAGATTCACAAACTCAGCAAAGGGCTTCATGGGTGGTGTATACCCATTTCGATTTTCATCCAGAATTATTTTACCCTTATCGAGAAGAAGCAATTCAGTTTTTAAGTTTAGAGCGCCATCAAGCTGTTCAAAGAGCATTGCTCAAGCTATTATTTTTATCTCCAATTGATGTTGATCCTGGAATTCTTGTAGCGAAGTGTTTTGATTTTCTCTATGCTCCCAAAGTAACTGTTGCCCCAAAAATGTGGAGTTTAAAGATCATTGATCGGATAGCTGAAGAAAACGAAGATCTTTATAGCGAATTGGAATTGGCCATTCAATTAAACATGAACAATGCCACTGCTGGCTTTAAATCTGCCGCCAATAAAGTTTTAACAAAAATAAATAAGGCAAAAAAGGTCTGAATCTTACAATTCTGTAAATTGAGGGCTCAATTTTTAGAATTACTAGTATGAGAAAGTATTTGACCATTGCCTTACTGGCTTTTGTTTGCGTTGGATTTACGAATGAATTGAGCGCTCAGAAGAAGAAAAAGAAGAAAAAGGGCGAAACTACCGAAGTTCCCCCTAAAAAGAAATCAGATATAAAGAGCATCAAGGAAGTCACAGAAAAGTGCAAGAAAATTGATGGTCTCTTCACGATGTATCAAGACACCACTTCGGGAAAAACCTATTTTGAAATCACAGAGGATCAGCTCAATAAAGAGTTTATCTATTTCTCATATGTAGAAAACGGAGTAATTGACGCTTTCCTTTTTAAAGGAGCCTATCGTTCCTCTAAAATTTTCAAGATTAAAAAGCATTACGATCGTATAGAATTTGAATTGGCAAATACGAAATATTACTTCGATCCAGATAATAACATCAGCAAAGCAGCTGAGGCGAACATCAATACGCCCATCGTTTTGAGTGAGAAAATAGAAGGAATAGATGAAGAAGAGGGAAAATATCTCATCAAAGGCGAGCCCATTTTTATGGCAGAGTCTTTTTCGCGTATGAAGCCTATTTATCCACCCGGTTGGAGAGGGTTTAAGCTGGGAAAAATGAACAAGGACAAAAGTAAGACCGTGGCGATTAATAATTATCCTGAAAATACGGATGTACGTGTTCAATTGACTTATGAAAGTACAGGAATGAGTTCTTTTGGATCACAGTCCTTAACGGATGGGCGCTTTGTTAATGTCACTTTTCATCAAAGTCTAATTGCAGTTCCTGACAATGACTATGAAGCGAGAAGAGACGATCCACGTGTCGGGTACTTTATGACAACGGTAACCGATTTAACCAGTGAGGCTGTGACACCTTACAGGGATATGATTCACCGTTGGCATCTGGTTAAAAAAGATCCGGGAGCGGAACTTTCTGAACCTGTGGAACCTATTACATGGTGGGTGGAGAACACTACTCCCGAAGAAATAAAGCCCATAATCAAGGAAGGAGTAGAACAATGGAATTTAGCTTTTGAAAAAGCTGGATTTAGAAATGCCGTAGTGGTAAAAATGCAACCTGACGATGCAGACTGGGATGCCGGAGACATCAGGTACAATGTCTTAAGATGGACTTCCTCTCCTATTCCACCTTTTGGGGGTTATGGCCCAAGTTTCGTAAATCCTCGAACAGGGCAAATCCTTGGTGCCGATATCATGCTTGAGTATGTATACATTCTTGGTCGATTGCGATCTGAAGAGATATTTGATATTGCCGGATTATCTGGATTACTAGAGGAAGAAAAAGAGCTGCCTCATTTTGGTGAAGAATGCACACATCATCAGTGTATGGCAGGTCATATCATTGCTGAGCAGTCTTTGTTTGCAAACAATGCTATGGAAATTAACGATCTTCCAGACATTGATAAAGATCGCTTTTTGGTTGAGTCTATTCAGCGCTTGGTTTTGCACGAAGTTGGGCACACATTAGGGCTAAATCATAATATGAAAGGATCTTCAATACAGTCTGTAGAAGATTTGAAGAACATGGATAAAATGCTCGAAGAAGGCATGTGCAACTCTGTCATGGAATATCCAGCTATCAATTTTGCATTGAATAAAGAGGAACAAGCCCTTTTTTACGATTCTAAACCTGGCGCATACGATGACTGGGCAATAGAATTTGCTTATTCGGAAAGTCTTGAAGATCCAAAAGCTGAAGAAGCCCGTTTGCAAAAGATTTTAAGTAGATCAAATGACCCCATGTTGGTATTTGGAAATGACGGTGATGATATGCGCTCATCTGGAAAAGGAATTGACCCCATGGTGAATATTTATGATCTCTCAAGCGAACCAGTAGCATATGCTGTAGATCGTATCAAATTGGTTGACAATAAATTGATGCCTAATCTACTGGACAAATTTTCTAAGGAAGGCGAAAGTTATGCTGAGTTGCGCAATGCATATTTAAACCTAACCGGACAAAAGGCCATTCAACTAGGTGTAATTTCAAAGCATATTGGTGGAATTACAGTGAATCGTTCTCTAGAAGGCGATGGTGGTAATTCAGATCCTTATACACCTATGTCCGAAGCTTATCAGAAGTCAGCGATGGATGCCTTGGCTAAATACGCCTTCGCTCCTGATGCGTGGGAATTTGATGGAGAGCTTATTCGACACCTGCAAATGCAAAGAAGAGGCTTTAACCAACCCTTTACAGGTGAAGACCCTAAATTGCATCAACGTATCGCTTTTATCCAGAAAAGTTTATTGAGACATTTGGTACATCCAAATGTGTTGAATCGTATTTCTAACTCTGAAGAATATGGCAATGAATACGCATTAGCTGAATACATGGGCGATTTGACAGATGCTATTTTCAGAGCAGATAACAATAAGTCCGTTAACACAGCGAGGCAAAATCTACAATTGTCGTATACGGAATACTTGGCGAATTACTTGAAATCGAAAACAGCTATGACCAATACAAAGTCCATGGCATTGTACGAAATGAATCGTATCAAGCGATTTGCTTCTTCGAGTCAAGGAAATGTTTCTACGAAAGCGCATCGACAGCATTTAAAATTGATCATTGATAAAGCCTTAGATTCCTAGGCCACTTATCGATCAACATATGACACAAAAAAATGAAAACGCAGGGTCAAATGGCCCTGCGTTTAAATATCTAGAAAAATATGCGAAAGCTTTGGATTCGAGTATTCGTATTCCTAAAACAGAAATCCGTTTTGGATGGGATCCATTACTGGGATTAATTCCTGTGGTAGGTGACGCCATTAGCCTGGTCTTCTCAATAATGCTTCTTTATTATTTTTTGAAACATGGAGGAACGCGAAAAATGGCATTCAAAATGGGAGGAAATATATTCTTAGATGCAACTATTGGGTCCATTCCCATATTGGGTAGCATTTTTGATTTCTTTTATAAAGCAAATGATCGCAACTACAACATTCTTAAGAATCATCATTCGCAAGGCTTGCCCAATGAGAGCATAGGAAAGTTCGCCTTGACCTTGGCATTAATGCTCTTTGTGTTATGCGTCATTTCTCTTGTAGCCGCATATTTTTTGATTGTTTGGATCATCGGATTATTCTAAATAAAAAAAGGGGCCGAAGCCCCTTTAGACAATCTTAATATTCTTATTGAAACACTCTCACATAATCTACAGCCATGAACTCCGGAAAAGTCGTCTCATCTGTTGGAGAGCCCGGCCAATTTCCGCCTACCGCAACGTTCATTATAAAGAAGAACTCATCATTAAAAGGATAATTCTGAGTTCCTACAGTTGATTCGTTGATTGTATGGTACAATACATCATCTAAGTACCATTTTATAGAGTTAGGCTCCCATTCGATAGAAAATACGTGAAATTCGTCCGCAAAGGTCTCTGGAAACGATATTGACACTCCTTGTCCGTTAAATGTATGCTGTGAAACATTATCTCCCCAATGCACAGTACCATGTATTCTGCTAGGATTAGATCCAACGAGCTCCATTATGTCAATCTCACCACATGCCGGCCAACCTGCTGTTGGGAAATCAGCTCCCAACATCCAAATTGCTGGCCAAAGTCCTTCATCGACAGGAAGAATCGCACGCACATCTATACGCCCATATTGAAATTCTTGTAGACCTATTGATTTCAATCTCGCAGATGTATATTGCCCTTGCGCTATTTGATTAGCCTGTATGACCAATAAGCCATCCTGTATGTAAGAATTGATCTCGCTATTGGTGTAATTTTGCAATTCGTTATTTCCCCAACCATTGTCACCTAAATCGTAGGTCCAATTGGACAAATTGATCTGAGGGTCTTCGAATTCATCCGACCATACCAAGGCCATCCCTGGATAATTATCCGGAGTGGTATACCCTTCAGTATTAATCTGGATTTGATCGTCATCATTTCGAATTGTTCCAATAGCCTCTTGAACATTGTCCTTCAAAAAGCCATTCACTGGATTACTCAACTTCACTTTAAATTGTTCGTCCGCTTCAAGAAAATCATCAACGACAATAGGCACTTCAATCATTTTACTCGTTTGCCCAGCAGAAAAGGTCAAAGTCCCACTCACCGATTCAAAATCATCTCCTGCATCGGCTGTTATCCCTTCTGTTTCATACTGCACAGTGACCGTCAAATCCGTTGATTGATTCAATCGAACTTCAAATGCAAAGACTGAATTGGCATCCGTTTCAAAAGCGCTTTTATCAGAAGCAAACTTAATTTCCGCAAAAGTCGGATCTTCTGTTTCTTCCTTACACTGAACAATTCCGATAGCCATAAGCGCAGCAAGCGCAATTCCAAAATACTTTTTCATAATTATTGTGCTACAAATCTTACTGTAAAAAATCCTTCACCCACGCTGCAATCCGAGTTTGTCAAAGTAGAATGCAAGGTAAGTGTTGTCTCCGTTAATTCCACGATATCATATACATTTCCAGAGTTCCAAACCCCCATAAAACTGCAGAATGGCAAAATGATTTGATCTTCACCTGTAGTTCCTGTACCCTCACTAAAAATCCACGTCATATCAGATGGAGGAGTATATTCAACAGCGACAAAGCCATTCCAAGGATCAATCGTAAGTAGATTATTATTGTATACGAATGTACCGTCAAAATGAAACTCATAAGAGTCGTCATATTGTTCCGGTACTAAGCCATCTACTGGAGAGGAAAACCATTCCGTAGAATAAGGATCAGGTCCAACTTCTATTGCTCCCGCAGCGGTTGTGAAAATCCAGCTCTTTTGGTTATCGCAACCTGTCAATAATTCGAATAGTCCCTCACAAGGAATTTCAACGGTTTGATCTATGCTGACAGTTTGTGATGAAGTCCCCATTCCTCCCGCGTTTGAAACGGAATAGGTAATCTCATAGTCACCCATTACTGGGTAAAAAATAGTGTCTCTTTTGTCGGTAGACGTCAATCCGTTTCCAAAATCCCAAAAATGAATGAAGCCATCTCCAGCAGAACTCTCTACCACTACTCTATTCTGATCTCCCGGTAAGAAAGACCATTGAAAAGCTGCATTAGGAGGAGCAGGCAAATCAATCCCGTCTTCCTCAAAGGGTTCACAAGCCATAAGGCCGACAACCAGTATTCCTATTATCCAACTGTACTTTTTCATATTAATATCCTGGATTTTGTGTTATTGCTCCACCCGAAAGCGTAATTTCTACTTCGGGGATTGGAAAAATTTCATGCACACCTTCTACAAAAGAAAGCCCTTGGCCTTGCATAATTTCTGCTGCTCGCCCTTGGCGCACCAAATCAAAGAATCGATGACCTTCTAAGCCCAATTCAACTCTTCTCTCATGATAAATTGCCTGCAAAAGGAAAGGCCCTCCCGCATTGACATCGGGTAGAATTCCACCAAATCCACCTCTTGCTCTTTCTCTCACTTCATTAACAGCGTCTCGTGCATCTTGTTCAAGTCCTAATTGAAATGAAGCCTCTGCATATAATAATAATACATCAGCGTAGCGAAGCACCCTATCATTAGCCGGCCCGTTTGGGTTAACATCACCAAATGGGGCTTCATCGGCCGCATTTAGGAAATATTTTCTTGGATAGTAGATATGAGGAAATCCTGTGGCGTCAAGCGTAAATACTCCGCGATCTCCCATTTGATCTCCTTCTTGAAAAACGGTTGCTCTTAATCTTGGATCTCCAGATTCAAATTCATCCACAAAGTCTTGTGTAGGAATATTAAAGCCAAAACCATTGAAAGCTCCTCTGGCTCTTTGGAAAACGTTGGTAAAGGTACCTTCCAATTGATTTCCCCAATTACCTCCGGAAGCATTCATATACTGAATTTCCCAAATTGACCCCGGTCCATTTTCTCCAGCAAGCGAAAACACATTTTCATATGAAGGGTCAAGGAAATATTCTCCTGAATTGATCACTTCCAATAATATATCTCGAGCGGCTTGATAGTCCTGCTGAAACATATGTGCTTTGCCTAGGAGGCTGCTTGCAGCTCCCCATGTAGCACGTCCAAGTTCACCGAGAGATAATTCGCTTTTTCGTGGAAGCGCATTTCTTGCTGATTGCAAATCACTTTCGATTTGAGCCCATATTTCGGCTTCGGTTGCTCTTGGCTGCTGATATTCACTTGGCGAAAGAGATGTCGTCACCAAAGGCACACCACCAAACACTATCACCAAATTATAATAGCTATAGGCTCGGATGAAGCTGGCTTCACCTAAAAACCTGTTTTGCAAGTCTTGATCCATATCAATATCCGGAATCTTTTCAAGGGCAATATTGCAATAGGCAATAGCTCTATAATGGCTTTGCCATTCCCCTAAAGTCAATTTAGAGGAACTATTTCCCTGAAAATTCTCAAAAAGAAACAACTCGGGCTCGTCACCGTCTCCAGATCCCCCTTTAAAAGAGTCATCTGAACACACATCTCCGAAGTACCATCTGAAGTGAGGTGCTAACAAACTAGAACCTTGAATAGGTGTTACTTCTTGCTGTAACGGGTTATAACATGATATGATTGCCGCTTCGGCATCACCAGCTGTTGCATAAAAATTTGCTTCTGTAGATCCCACTAATGGATCCAATTCTAAGAACTCCTTCGAACAAGTCGTCAATAAAAAAGGAAGAAGCGCTAGTATAAATATTCTCTTAATCATTGTTCTAAAAAGTTACGTTAACACCGGTCATAAACATTCGGGCTGCCGGATAAAAGCCTCTATCTATTCCTATTTCAAGTGTACCTCTCGTTCCAATCTCTGGATCAAATCCGGAATAACTGGTGAACGTCCACAAGTTTTGAGCGGCCACATATACGCGTAATTTCTGTATATCAAGACGCTTTATTATTCGATTAGGCAACGTATAGCCCAGTTGCATATTCTTCACTCTAGTAAAGGATCCATCTTCAACAAATCTGTCCGAAACCCGATTGTTTTGATTGGCATTATTATGCGAGATACGTGGGTTTTCATTTGTACTGCCTTCTCCTGTCCATCTTTCCAATGCAGAAATAGGGTAATTTGTTGTGTTCAGATCGTATCTGAACATCCCATTAAATAAATCGTTTCCACTAGTACCTTGCAAGAATACACTCCAATCGAAATTTTTGTATTCCGCTTCTAGGACTAGACCAAAAGTGAAATCCGGATGAGGATTACCTATCATGACCTTATCATTTCCATCAATCACTCCATCCGAGTTTTGATCAACGAAAATAATATCACCTGCCTGCGCGTCAGGTTGAGCTAAGTTTGCAGCTGCGGCCTCATCCGTTTGAAAGATGCCTGCCGTTTCAAATCCATAGAAATAAGCAATTGGCTGTCCAATTTCTGTATAGGCTACAAAATCACCAGAACCAAAGACATTTCCAGTAGAAATCGGTTGTCCGCCTTCTCCAAGATCAGTAACCTCATTCTTTATGAAAGAAATATTACCGTTTACATTGTATTTAAAAGCTTTGTCTCGGTTTCTATAGCCGAGAGCTATTTCTATACCCGAGTTACGCGCAGATGCTACATTCGTGGCTGATGGTAGCAATCCGACAACACCCGGTAAAGGCACAGCAGCAAGCATGTCTTTTGTGTCTTTGATAAAATAATCAAATACAAAATTGATCTTCCCGTTGATCAAATCGGCATCAAAACCGACATTGGTTTGTTCAACAGTTTCCCATTTCAAATCCGGATTAGATGTGAACAAAGGCCCTGCCCCATTTACCTGAAATTGGTCAGAACCGAATGAATAGTTTAAGCCATTTATAACCAAGGAGGTATAGTCGTAATTTCCAATCCCGTCTGCATTTCCATTTCTCCCCCATGAAGCGCGAACTTTCAAGAAATCAATCCATTCTTGTCCTTTAATAAAGCTCTTTTCTGTAAGATTCCAAGCTGCGGAAGCTGAAGGGAATATTCCGTACCTATTGTTCGCTCCAAATCGCGAAGAACCGTCTCTCCTTACTGTACCAGCAAATGAAAATTCGTCACCAATTTCATAATTGGCTCTTAAGAAAGTCGAGAGGAACGAGGATTGACCAATTCCACCGCTTGCTTGAGGCGTTTGCTCTCTAAAATTTAAACTGTTATCCAAAAAAGCTTGTTCTGGATCATTTGTGGCCAGGGAATCCCTTGAACCTACCAAATTTTGAAAGTCATTAAATAAAGCCGAATAGCCTCCTGTCAATTTCAATCTATTTCCATTCTCAAATTCAAGGTCGTATGTGGCCATGTTCTCCCATTGCCAATTGGCCCATTTGTTCTCTGCTCTCACCAGGGCATTGGTTTCTCTGAACTCAAATGCAGGTCTATTTGGATCATTTGGTCCAATCCCTAAATCAAATGTTGGGAAAAATATCTTTTGAGATCCCAATGACAGGTCAACAGAAAAGGTTGATCTAAAAGTGAAATTTGAAAAGAGATCATATTCTCCAAATACACTTCCAACCAATCTATTGGTGGTCCAGCGATCATGCGTAGTCTCAATTTGATTTACAGGATTTGCAATATCCGAATCAATATATTGAGAATAGGAAAAAGTTCCATCAGGTCGACTGACAGGAGTAACAGGGTCCATATTCAAGGCTCTAATAATAGGACTTGCAAACTCATTATTCTCTGCTAATGCATTTCTTGTAAGGTGAGTAAAATTAAAGTTTTGACCTATTCTGAATTTTTCTCCGGCCTCATGTCTCGTATTCACACGAAAAGTGTAGCGCTCGAATTCTCCTTTATCTCCTCCTACTATTCCATCTTGAACAAAATAACTTCCACCGATGGCCGTAGAATTATTCCCGGATCCCTTTAAAAAATTCAAGGAATGACTCATAATAGGAGCACGTTCAAATATGGCATCTTGCCAATCGGTTCCTTCACCTAGAATCGAAGGATTAGACAATGCGGGCTCGGGAATCAAGCCTGCTGATGCACGAGATTCATTCATTATAATTGCATATTCTTCAGCATTCAGCACTGCAACTTGCTTCCAAGGCTCTTGTATTCCGGCATAGGCGTCATAGGTGATCTGCGCTCGGTCATTTTTTCCTCCTTGTTTCGTTGTTATCAATACAACTCCATTTCCTCCTCTCGCACCATAAATTGCTGCTGAAGCAGCATCTTTAAGGATCGAAATAGACTCAATATCTGCAGGATTTAAATAATCAATTCCAAAACTGGGTATTCCGTCAATTACAAAGAGGGGTTCAGCATTATTTATGGAACTGGTTCCTCTAATTCGAATTGACTGTGTACTCCCAGGTTGACCGGAGTTTTGAGTCACTTGCACTCCTGAGGTTCTTCCTTGCAATGCTTGTTCCGTTCTAAGGACGGGTGCCTTTGTTATTTCTTCGGGTTTGATGGTGGAAACAGCTCCAGAGATTTTACTTCTTTTCTGATTTCCATATCCTATCACCACAACAGGATCAAGGTCAGTTGCGTCAATTTTTAGCGCTATATCGATGTTGGAATTTTCACCAACAACACGCTCGACAGTCTGAAATCCAATAAAGGAAAAAACTAATATAGACTGATCTGAGTTTACATTCACTGTATACTTTCCGTCTAAATCTGTAGTTGTTCCATTCTGTGTTCCTTTCTCCAGAACAGTCACACCTGGCATAGGTAGGTTTGCGTCATCTAATACAGTACCTGAAATGCTCTTTCCTTGCGAAAAGAGCATTCCTGTACTAACTAATGAGATTAGAAGCGCTAGAAATTGCTTCTTCATAAAACTTCTTTATTCTTTGGTTATTTGCTTACCACCAATTTCTTGGTTACATCGATTCCGTTTGACTCAATATTTAAAATATAAAGGCCTTCTGCATAGGCGCTTACATCCAAAATATACTGTTGTTCATTCGCTTTGATCATCACTTGCTCAACTAGAACTCCTGAAGTGCTGTAAACACGTAGTATTCTATTCTCGTTGAGTACTTCATTAAAGGAAATTGTAGTTACCGCATCTGTAATGCTTGGATTCAACGTGAATTGACGCTCCGTTAATTCAGCAATTCCAACGGGGCACGTTTCACAAGAAGCAAAACAAAATGCATCGGTTACGATCATCCCGGAACCTTCAGGCACCATAATTAATCTATTTGTAAATCCATCCGTAGTTAAGGTACATGTGCTGTCAGCAGTAGTCGGGTCAAAAACTTCATCTACCCCATCAGCTGGCCAACCGTTATTGGTGAATTTATATTCATGCGCTCCCGGATCCATCATAAGTGTATCTCTATAGATATTTGTTCCAGGCACATTTGTCAATTCAGTACATGATCCACACCATCCGTCAATTGATCCTCCTGTAATATAGATTGGACCTAAAACAGTTTCCAAGCTCATATCTACTTGAAAAACAACAGGAACCGGATCAATAGGCATTCCCATACATGGAGAGCAAGAATTGAAACAAACAACGTCCATTTCTATATCATCTGCACCGTCTATAAATAAGAATCTATTCGTAAAACCTCCTGAAGTCAGTGTACATGTACTATCTGCTGTCATTGGATCGAACACTTCATCAACCCCATCAGGCGCCCATCCGTTATTGGTAAATTTATATTCGTGGGCTCCTTGAGCCAATTCTATTGTTCCCGTATAAATCCCATCTCCGTCAGGATCGTCCAAAGGTGTACAACTTCCGCACCATCCATCAACAGTTCCACCTGTTATGTAAACAGGTCCAAGCACAGTCTCTTCGCTCATGTCTACGTGAAAAGTAACATTCACAGGAGCCAAAGGAGGCGTACACATACCGTCTGTCGAACATTGAGAAAAACAGGTATTAATTGTTGTATCACTTTGAATATTCGACAATAGGCGGTCACTGAATGGACCATCTGCACAAGGCAATCCCACAATGTTCTCCTTGCATGAATAATCTGGACAGGCACCGTTTGTAAAGGTATAGTTGCCAGTATATCCCTGTGGAAGCACAAAAGTTATCTCCCAAACATCATCACCATCCGGATCTGCCATTGGGTTATCACCTGGATTGCCGAAGTCTGCTCCTCCAGCGACAAATACTCCGTCCATGCTGGTGGTTTCTAATTCCATGTTAACGCGAATGGTTACGTTCACATCCTGGGCGGAGACTCCGAGAATGCCAGCGATAAATAATAAGGTAAAAATCTTTTTCATGTTTATGGGTTTAAATTATGTAAGTGTCATTTTGACACTCTATTAAATCAAAGTTAAGAATTTAATTTACATGTCAAAATCAGTATCGCTTTGAGATAGACTTCCTGTTTAATCTTAATTTAAAAGACCAATTATAGGATAAACAAAAGGGTCCTTTTTGGGTAAGGAGTCCAAGGCATGTTAATAAATTGTTTGGGGATCAATCCTGAATCTTCTTCGGATTGATTGTGTAAAAGCAGCCTTTTTCACTCAGATCTAAATCAACTACTTCCCAAAGCAAAAGTTTGGCAAGCCTATTGGCTGCTTCCTCAAAATGAAGATTTGTAATTCGACAATACTTGCTAAATGAAATTTGTCCTTTATCTTTCAAGTAATCGAAAAGTTTTGTTTCGTTTTCGCTGAACAGAAACTCTTTGTCCTTAGGCTTTTTCTCAAGTTCCCAAAAGGCGAGCATCACTTTATTGACTGCTATATTCATATCATCAACACGCACATATGCTTTGTTAGGACCTTTTTGATTCTTTACAAAATGTGGTCTGTTTTTGGATTTAGGAATATAAATTTCCAGTACTTCTTTGCCTTCAATGCTCCATCTGCGAATATCAAAATGTACTTCAGGAACGGAATAAACTTCCGCTGCAGCCTCGGCCATATGCAATTCTTCATCGGAGTGAACGCCTTTTATTCTTCCATTGTCTTTCACGCCAATTAACAAGCGTCCACCTTCTGTATTTGCGAAGGCAACAATTGATTTGGCGATTTTGTGGGCATCTTCTATTTCATATTTGAAATCCTGATGTATATGCTCACCTTGAGCTATGAGTTCATAGATTTTGTGGCTCATTTCAATCGCTAATTTATAAATGTATTAACAATAAAAAGATGCTTGATTCACACAACATAGATATTTTCAAAAATTGTGAAAAGGCAAACAATATTTAGAAAAAAATGACTTTTTACCATTAGACGCGTATAAAAGCTTAGAAACATTTACACATGAGAAGAGATATCAACGAAAACGAAAATGAAGAAAGAGAAATATTGAACGAATTTGAAGTAGGTTCGACTTTTTCGAATTTAGAGAAAGAAGAAGAATACTATAGAATGTTCAAGCATCGCTATGGCTATGATCCAAGAGATAGCGAAGAAGCTGCTTAAATAATAATTATCTGTCTATTGATGGTCTGATTATCTGTAATCAGACTTAAATTATATTTACCAGGATTTAATTTTTTCGAATCAATTTTCCCTGCATAGGGTTCTTTCAAATAATCCACCTGAATGGGCATTCCGCTCGGCCCGAATAATTGAACGTCCTTTATAATACTCCCTTTCATATAAATATTGATTTCTTTCTTCTTAGAATCAGGAATAATTTTCAAGTCTTTATCATTTTCCAAATAAACCATTTTCGGTTTTGTATTTACGCGATCGCCACCAACAATTGTAGACTTGACCCGATAAAAAGATACTCCGTTCATTGGTTGCTGATCTAAAAATGAATAGTGCATACTTACGAGGCTCTGCTTATTCAAAGGATGTACTTCTCCTATTTTCCACCAGGTTTCACCATCGCTTGAGCGTTCTATGGAATATAGCTCACTAGAGACCTCTGTTTTATTCTCCCATTCCAGGAAAACTTCACCTAAATAATTGGTATTGATTTCGAAATCATCTACGGCTTCTATTCTCGTTTCTGCGTGAAATGAGCCATACATTAAAATCAGAATTGCACTAAGGATATAGATTCTATTCATGAGTACGTAAATAGGTTCAATTCTTTATACGACATCGAATACAGCGAGGTTTCCTAAATACCCTGGCCATTCGGTGAACGCAAATTTTTTATTTACAAAGCCCAAAAGGCTAAATCCTGAATTCTATTTCTATTTTCCCTATTCCGAGGATCATCTCTCGAAATTGAAGACTGTTATACATTCTGCACAAACGTATTACTCCAACCTCTTCATTAACTCTTTTGTCCCTTCAAATAACCCTTTGAAATACTCATCTTTTTTAAAGTATGGAATGAAATGCTTGTCGATGACCTCTTTCGTCTCAGCATCGCTTATCACTTCTTCAATACCCGTTCCATTGTGTATTCTGATAATGCGTAATGAAGAAGAAAAGCCTATTAAAACACCCTTATTTGACTCCTTTTTACCTACTCCCCAACTGTTAGCTAAATCTAAAGTATAATCGTCAAATCCGCTTTTTGTCGTCAAGGTGCTGTCCAATGTGACAATCGCAATTTCAATTTGGGTCTGCTGTTCAAATTGTTCGATTATGAACTCCAATTCTTTTTCTTCCTTTTCCGTCAGAATTTTCTCGAAGTCATTCACCCAACCTTTGGCTTGAAGAAAATCAAGTGTTGTCTGCTCCTTATTCTGTAAACATGCAGAGCAGCATAGACAAGCTATTAGTACTAATGAATAGAGGTGTTTATTCACGGCTATAATCGCTAAGAAATGAGGCGTAAATTTAGTAAGCAAAGTGCTTATTTCAGCATCATTCAGTTCATACTTCTAAATTCATTTGGACTGAGACCTGTTTTCTTCTTGAACATCCGCGTAAAGCTCTGCGGGTAATCAAAGCCTAAATCATAAGCGATTTCACTAATTGACATACTTGAACTCAACAAAACATTTTTTGCTTTTCGGACGATGTACCCATCAATATGCTCTTTAATGCCCTTCCCTGTTTCTTTTTTCAACAAATCGCTTAGATAATTAGTAGACATATTCAGTTTTCTCCCAAAGTGATCTGCAGAAGGAATTCCCAAGTCCCCTATTCGTTCTGAATTGAAATAAGATTTTAATTGTGATTCAAAATCGCTGACAAAATCGCTGTTCAGATTTGTGCGCGTATAAAATTGACGGTCGTAGAACCGCATGCAATAGTTGAGCAATAGTTCCAGATTGGATATAATAAGCTGCTGGCTATGTTTGTCTATATTCTGCGAATACTCCTCTTGTATCTGTTCCACCACTTGAAAAATAAAGGACTCTTCCTTTTTGGAAAGGTGCAAGGCCTCTGATACTTCATAGGAGAAATACGTGTAAACATCCATTCTATTGCTCAACTCTGATTTCATAAGCAAGTCAGGGTGAAAAATTAAGGTCCATCCTTCTTTCCCCTTTAGTTCTTCTTTCTTGGGAGAAGTAAAAACTTGTTCGGGACTGGCAAAAACCAAAGTCCCCTCTTCAAAATCATATGAATTTCTGCCATAACCTAAAGAGCCGCTGATCTTATCTTTGTACATAATGGAATACATATCTGAAGTGAAGCGAATATCATACAGTGAATCATCTAAATTTAGATTGCTAAGGGCATCTTTATCCTTGATAAAACTAATGAGCGGATGCTCAGGAGCAGGCAGCCCCAATATGTTGTGAAACTGAGACACACTGCTTATTCTTAAAATGTCAGACATCTTTACGAATTTAATCCAACTTTTGCTCTGCACACTTCGACAAGTCTTTTCGCATCGTCCATACTATCGGCATGCGGATTAGGCGTTTGCATTGGCCAACCACCTTTCTTACATTCTTTATCTCGGTACAAAACGCTGTGTTGACTGAAGTATTTTCCGGAGTGATTTGGAGCTTCATCCGATAATAAACAATGTAAGGATGTCTGTGCAGACTCCCAACTGCTGTCACTTAAATTTAGAAGGCTAAAAATAGGCTTGGTGAGCGTCATCAATCCTTTCATGATGGCGTTGCCACCTCCTCCAAAATTGGATCTTGCCCAACCAGGATGAACAGAATATGTACTTACTCCGGTTCCCTTGAGCCTTTCGGCTAGTTCTTTTGCATAAAGAACGGAAGCCACCTTGGCCTCTCCATACGCAGCGAAATTGTTGTACTTTCTACTTTGCCAATCCAAATCATCAAAATGTAATTTGTATCGGTTCTTGGGACTTCCGGCATGAACAACAGAGGAGAGGATCAGCATTCTTGAAGACGCTGTGTTTTTCAAAATTTCCAGCAATGATTCTGTCAATAAAAAATGACCGTAAATACTGGCCGCCATCGTTGTTTCAAATCCATGCTTGGTGTACTTTGCTTTGTTCTCCATGTTGACCATTCCTGCATTGCATGCTAAACCATCCAGTTGATTGTGATTCTCTTGAAAGCGTTTTACAAAACTTCGAACCGAATCCAGATCTGCTAAATCGCATTTGATCACTTCATATGATCCTTTTAAATCCGTGAATTGCCTAGCGACCTCTTCTCCAGCTTCCGGTCTTCTGCAGGCCATGACCACATGTGCTCCTTGTTTAACTAGTTGCTTTGTTGTTTCAAATCCAACTCCAGAGTTTGCTCCGGTTACAATAAAGGTCTTTCCTGCTAAGTCTTTTGATAGTGCATTTTCATCGCACCAGATAACATTTTTATTTGCCATTGATCTTCTATTTAGATTAGGCAAATGTCCTGAAGATGAAATTTTCCCGTTTAACAGAATTACGGATTCTTATAACCTTTTTCCATTTTGTTGTAATGGATGAAATGATAGCACTGACTTTATTATCATTCACATTTCAAAAAGCACCTTGCTTATGTGCACTTCCGGTCTTCCGTCAAAATACTTTCTGAAATCTTGCATTGTTTGTGAGAACCTATCGGAAACCGAGAAGTTTATATACGCCTCTTTGCTTTTCCATTCGGCTCGAACAATGACTAGACTCTTTTCTTCATCCGTTGCAAAAGACGCCTTCAGCCAATCACTTTCGTTTTCCACCAGTAAAGGGTTGGTACGTTTAAAAAGGTCCAGTACGTTCTGGGTTGTACCCGCCTTAACTTTGACACTTGTTTCAACGATGTACTTTTCTGATGAATGCAAGGTGTTTTCGTTTGTACAGGAAAATAAAGCAAAAAAGGCAATAAATAAGAATGATTTTTTCATAGCCTAAATTTAATCAAGTCTGGCATTAAACACTCAAGAGCGCCATCAATAGTCATGAAAGTACTGCAGATTCTTGCTCGCAGACAATCTATTAAATTGATTTGACTTCGAACTAATTGCTCAAGTCCTGTAGTTCTCTCTCCATATTGCTTCTGGCCTGCTCTTCCAGTCTGTCTTTAAATTTCTCTGTTTTGAAGATGCTTTCTTTCGTTAAAAAATGAGTCAAGACCTTGATACGACCTTGATTGTATAGCACATCATTGTAATAGGCATATTCTTTCCGGATATTTTCAGAAAAGGTTTTATAGCGTTCCCAGTCTTCGCCAAATACAGACAGATCTAAATCAAGAAATATATTTAATTCTTCATTATCAGAAATCGCATGAGATTTGGTGGCAAGAATGTAGCTTGAACAGGTTTCCTTAATCTTCTTTGGGATGAGCATTTGAGTGAGACATTCCATGGCCTTGATAGCACTTGCTTCTTCATTGTCTTGTCGCTTGGCATCGTAAATCAGATCATGATAGAAGAGTGCAAAAAGCATGACATCCTTATTGCAGACTTTCTCTTGAATAAGCTCAAATTCGAGGAACATATGCTCTAAATGCTGCAAATTGTGGTAGTATCTATCCGATTCAGAATAGGCCTTCTCAATTTCTGACCATTTCTCTTCAAGAAGAGTCCGGTTTTCACAGTATTGAAAGGCCAAAATGATAAAGATATTCTTAAGTCTGTTGTTCATCTTTTCAATTCCAAAACTGATCAAATATCGCCTAAAAGTCCGAACTAAATAAAGAACAATCTGATTGTGTTTCGAATACCTTATTTAATCATCTTATCTGACTAAATTCATTAAGAACTTCATAATTCGATTCATTCAGCTTCGTTATTCTGCAGCCGTTGGTCGTAGATTTTGACTTTTGAAATGAGCATAAAAACTGAAAAGTATAGCTAGGGAAGAAACAATAGTCATTACAGTTCCTGGCATGAATTTCACATATCCTCCTAAGTCCATAAACAGAAAGTAACCCAAGTCTGCCAAACCACCTGTAATTGCAGCTAAAAAAATTGCGTTTTTGTTAGCCTTCCAAATGAAGAATCCGCTAATAAAAGTGACAATTCCAATCCAGAATAAATTGAATCCATGTTGTCCAATTATAGCTCCTGCAGCTTTGGGATAATCCATTTGTATAGACTCGGGATTGAGTGCATCAGCAATTCCAGAAATCGAAGCGGAAATATCGTTCGTTAATACCCCTTTCATGGTCATTACTCCGGCCAGGATATGAACCAGTCCCCAAATAATCCAAAGAGCAGCCGATGTTCTATATAAAGTCTTCATTATTTCATGTATTTATTTCGTTAATATGCGCTTGAAATTTTTGTAATTCAGTTGCGAATAAATCCCTCTGCTTTTCTTCAATGATTTGTTGTTCTTTGAAATAATGATTGAAAGAGGGCAAATGAAAGTTTGAAATTATTTGTGCTCCAAAGTGAGGAAAGAGTTCAAGCGAAACCCTCATAACGTTAGAACTCTCACGTCTACTCGGGCTTGTTCCTAAAAGAAACATGGGTTTATTCATCCAAATATTCATAGGTGTTTCCAATGGCATTCTCGAAAGCCAATCCCAGAGGTTCTTAAAGGCAGATGTATGCAATCCATTATATTCTGCAAGCGAGATAATTATTCCTACGCTGCTTTTCACAAAGTCAGAAAACCGGATGGCATTTGCTGGAATTCCGGATTCAATCTCTAAGTCCACTGAATATAGAGGCAATTCGAAATTGTTTAAATCAAGAACAATGGGATCTACGTTTCTTAATTGAGCTACAGCAAATTGTGCAAATTGCTGATTGATCGATTTCTTGCTATTCGATGCTCCAAATGCAATGATTTTTTTCATTATCAGACTTCAATTTATTCAAAAAGCGAATGTCTAAATCGAAAAATTGCTGTGCATTAAGATTTCATAAGAAATTCAATTCTCTGGACTTTTTAAGGCAGAACTCTTTGCAGCGCTCAAGGTTTCAGGTGTTACTCCTAGGTATGAAGCAATCATTCTTTGCGGAACTCTTTGCGCAATGTCCGGATAGGTTTCTAAAAATTGTTCATACCGTTGAATAGCTGTTGCACTCATTAATGTTATGATTCTTCTTTGCAATACAGCAAGTCGTCTTACTATTGCCACCTTTTCAAACTTTTCGTTTTCAAGATTCTTGTCTCTTACATGTAGTATAGAATCTTCAAGAGCATCTATGAATAATTCTGCAGGTTCCTTTGGCTGAACACTATCGCCAATGGTCCAATTTTCAGGAGCAAACATATAAATGTGTTCTTTTCCCTTGTTGTCAATTGAGTAGCTTCGAAGCAGGCCTGATTGGACAAAATATATCTTAGAGTTTAAATCTCCCTTTTGTTGCAAGACTTGGCCTTTTTTCACTCGAATTGTTTTCACTTCTTACGCAATATGGATAAAAAACCAAATAAACGGCCTTTAATGGACTAGTTATTTTCCGTCAAATTTAGTTTGTCATTGTCTTTATTCATGCATTTTGATTTTGTGATCTTCGAAACGCAAAGAGTCGATACTTGTCATATTCAAGCCATTTTCTTCGATGAAAGCAATTTGTTCACTCATAGAAACGGAGATGTCTTCTCGAATAGTCAAGTTTCCGAACTCTTCAAAAGCTTCTGGCAAACTAATAGAAAAAGACTCACCATTGCGAAAGGCACCAATCTGCAAATCGCCAAACTCATCATTCGGGTTCATATAAAACAAGTAATCTTGATTTTCATCATTTCTATTTTTAGCATATCCAAAAGCGTATTCAGGAATATCGCTGTTAGCTTCATATCCATTGAACCAGCCAACAAGATTGTGGTACACAAAAAAACTGACTGATTTATCTACTTTGATAATTTTCCATTCTCGGTACTCGGCTATACCAAAACTGTGTATTTGATATTCTGGATTGCCTGAGATTTCTCCAAATTCTTCAATCATACCAAGCAAATAGGATTCGCTTGTTTTATTAGCCAAAATATATCTTTGATAATCTTTGCTATTAATCGCTTTAATCAAACCAACACTTGATGGATCGTCAAGAAGCTGATTGTTACGAATATTTTCCTCAACATTCCTTTCCAATTGCAAGTGCGTACTGCCTTTCGAAGCAATTTGTCTAATTATGAGAAAAATTACAATTAGCGCTATAACCCCTATAAAAACGAATTTCATTAAGTTTCAAATTTAAAGGAAATATCAGCACTCACCATCTTTTAGACCGTTTATAAATGGCGATTGGTTTAAAAACTCTCAAACAAAAAAAAAACGACCGGGTGGATTACCCAATCGTTTTTATTGATAGACTATAAATTTAAATACGCTATTTCAGCACATTGTGTATAGCTCCGTATACATTTATCGGATAATCTTGCAAGAAATTGGTTGCTAAGTAGGCATTGATAAAATCTTGGCTTTGGTTAAGGCTTTGGTAATCCGCAGCATTGGAATAAATTGTCATACCAACTACTACATTTGGATTTGAGATGGACTTCCATTGGATTTCGCGAAGGGAAGAAGTTTGATCTCCCAAGACCTCTAGATAGGCATCTCGTTTACTTTCGTAATCTTGTTGATTGAAGTTTGGGTATTGCGATAAATCCCGAATCGCTACTTCCCAAACTTGGTTGCTTCCTAATTCGGCTAATTCGCTTAGATCGACCAGCTCGGCTTCATCTAAGGGTTGCAATACTTCAAACGCAATGAAGTCGAAAGTCGCGAAAAAGTCATTTGCTACATAACCTGAAGTATTATCCCCTATTGTTTGGAAAGTACTGAAGTCACTGAACGAAGTCAGTCCTAAAAATACACTATCCACAGGAAGGCCCGAATTAGTGAATTCAAAGAAGGGTTGCATTTCGCGATCGGTCAACGTGCCCTCTTCTGCCTCAAGCAGTGCTACATACGCATCTCTCTTGTTTTTAAAATCGTCAATATCTTGTCCCGTCTTTACTCTTCTCACAGGCATTACGAATACGTTATCCGTTGTTATTTCGCTCTGTGAAGGTGGATCATCTGTCATGCCTTCTTCATCCTTTTGGCATGAAACACATGCCGTACAAAGTGTGAAAAGAAGCAGAATAAAAGGAATTAATCTATTTTTCATATCTCTCATAATTAATAATTGGAGATGCGAAAGTCTAGATCTTAAACGTGTGAAGAAATGGATATTTGGGTTTAAAAAATGGACTATTGTACAAACTGGCTTCGATACGTCTTTGGAGTCGATTGAGTATGGCTCTTAAATATCCGTGAGAAATAGTATTGATCGGTATAACCGAGATAAAAGGCTATTTCCTTAATAGACTTTTCATCGAAACAGAGCTCTCTTTTGGCTTCTAGCAATACCCTTTCAATTATAATCTGGCTGGCTGTTTTGCCGCAGACCTGCTTAGTGATCAGATTGAGCTTTTTACTTGTTACACCCATTTTTTGCAAATAGAATGCGAGCTCTTTTTCTTTCGTATAATGTGCTTCAACCAATTCAATGTAGCGTTGAAAAGGGCTTCTCAGCTCTAAAAACGAATGGGACAAAGACGAGTCGAACATTAAACCCTCTATATGATTAAAGAGGGCCAGCATCAGGTTTTGAATAATAAAAATCTGGTTTGGATTATTAAAACTTGTTTGCTCGAAAAGCAAAAGATCAAAAT
>JBCCIF010000047.1:0-25192 GCA_039028335.1 Bacteroidota bacterium | reverse complement strand
TTTACGAGGATCTGCGGTCATCATGCCAGATACATCCGTCCAAATTTCAAGAACTTCAGCATCCAATGCAGCAGCGTATAAGGCAGCGGAATAGTCTGATCCGCCCCTTCCTAAAGTGCTTGCCTCACCGGCTGCATCCCGCGCTATGAATCCAGGTGCGACAAATACTTGATGCCCTTTAACCTTAAATTTTATATTCGAGTAGGTCTCTTCAATATCGACTCGTGCATTGCCAAATGTACTGTCTGTTCTTATCAGCTCACGAGAATCCAACCAAACAGCATCAATGTTATTCTCTATTAAGTTCTGGGCAATTATTTTTGAGGAAAGCAATTCTCCCATGCTAACGATTCTATCCTTTGTCTTGGCCGAGATATCTCTTGTAAGAAAAATACCATTGAACAAATTGTCAAGCTCTTCTAAAAACTGAACAACTTCATCTTTAAGCGCTAAGGCTTTTTCTGAACCAAAAAGTTGATCGATTGCTTCTTCATGCCGAATCTGAAAGGCTTTGAAATCCTCCTTATATTCTGAATTCCCTAAATGTGCTTTTTCAGCGGCCCGAAGTAAAAAATCAGTTGCCCCTCCCATAGCGGAGACCACAACGATCTGCTCTTCGTTCGAATTCTTCACAATTTCGGTAACGCGGCTCATCATCTCCGCATCCTTTACCGAAGTTCCCCCAAATTTTAAGGTCTTCATTAAAGTGCTTGTTAAGTTAGATTATAGAATCTTACTCAAAAATATAGTCTTTGTTTCAAATCGCGCATGAATTCTATACAAAGTTCAATAAAGCTCTGTAAACCTTTCTAACCGGCAATCCCATCACATTGTAATAGGAACCTTCAAGCCGTTGAATTCCGATGTATCCAATCCAATCCTGAGCACCGTAAGATCCGGCTTTATCAAAGGGTTGATACGCTTTGATGTAATAGGCAATCTCCTTTTCACTTAAGTTTTCAAAATAGACTTTCGTTCTATCGCTAAATGAATAGGTTTTCTGAGCACTTCTTAAGCACACTCCAGTAACCACAGTATGCGAATTCCCCGATAGTTTTTGAAGCATTTTCACCGCCTCGCTTTCATCAATTGGCTTGTTTAAAATTTCATTATCACAGAATACCGCGGTGTCAGCTGTAATCACAATATCTTCTTCCTTAAGACCTGATTTAAGACCTTGTGATTTCAATTTGGCTAAATATTCTGGTATTTCTAACAATTCCATGCCTTCTGGCCAAATTTCCTCAACATCTATGTCAATTTGTTTGAAATCAAGATCTAATCCTTTTAACAGTTGGACTCTTCGTTGAGACTTAGAAGCAAGATATAACTTATTTTCCGAGAGTAATTCACTTAACATATCAATAACAAATTGCAAAGACAAACCAATAGAGAAATGCCCCTATTATATTTATTTTCAGCATTTTAACACTACTTCTAAATCTGCCTTTTCGTCCAATCAACATTGCCTGAACTTGAGGAACAATAATAAAAATGAATGCTGCTATTGCAGCTATTACAAAAGCATTTTCTGAAAGCAATACATTCACCTCAACAATAAAATAGACTGCAAACAGCAATAAGAGCAAAATACCAAGTGCGCTGAAAAATTGTATTGCTATGTCTTTTCCATAGCGAATAGCGAGGGTTCGATATCCATCTTTAAGGTCGCCAGTATGGTCTTCAAGATCTTTCATAATTTCTCTTTGTAATGTCAATAAAAAAATGAAGCCAGAGAAATAGAGAACCTGCCTCATCAAAGATTGAAAAAACCGTTCGTTATAGGTCTTTTCTTCATCTCCTATGAAATAAATATCAATTTCATTAAAGTATTCACCGATCAATGAAGGACCATCAAAACCCAGAATGATAATAGGCAATACGCCACACAAAAGGGCAATACTCAAATTCCCCAAGAGTAGTGTTCGCTGCAAATTTTTTGAATAAAAATACAATGAAGCCGCAGCGAAGATATGCATCAATACAAGTATGGTATTTCCCGAAATATACCAGGCAATAGCACCTAGAAAAAGACCTGCAGTCAACAAATGAAAAGAAAGGTTCTTCGCTTTATCGTGCATTCCAGGATGCCTTAATAAGACTCTTGATTTTTTGTTTATGCTGTCTGTTTTCAAGTCTTGAAAATCGTTGATATAATATCCATATGCGGCAATCAAACAAATGGACAGCAACAGGATACAAAAGGCCCAGAAAGGCTGTGCAAAGGACATCTCGTTCTTTACCAAAAATGGATATAGCACTGCATACCGAGAAACAAGAAGTGTAATTGCGATTAAGAGCAAATTCAATGGTCGAGCGAGTTCTATATACTTTTTAATCATTTTTAATTGGGATCGACATTGATGACTATACGAATTGACCTGTACTGTTTGTATTCATTGAAGCGATCTATTATGGAAATTATTGTTTGCCTTACAAAGTCCGAAGAGGTATTTCGTTCGAGCTTCAAAAGAACTTCTTGAATGTATTTACGCTTAATTCTTTGAATCAAAGGAGGGTTTGGTCCCAATGCTCTCGAACCGAATTTTTCTTGAACCAATGAATGAAAATAACGCCCTGCTTGATTGGTTAATATTGGATCTGAATGCCTTAAACTAAATTTAATCAGTCGCACAAATGGAGGATAATTGTACTCGTATCTTTCCTTTAATTCCTCATCTATAAAAGAGTTAAAATCCGTATTCTGAACCCAATTAAAGAGTTCGAGATTCGGCTTCCTCGTTTGAATCAAGACTTTCCCTTTTCGCTCATTTCGACCTGCACGACCACTGATTTGAACCATCATTTGAAATGCTCTTTCCATGGATCTAAAATCCGGCCAATTCACAATGGCATCCGCATCTAAAACACCAACGAGAGAAACATTCCCAAAATCCAGCCCCTTTGATACCATTTGTGTGCCTACGAGAATATCTATTTGCCCCTCAGCAAAACGATTTATAATTTTTTGAAATGCAAATTTCCCTCGAGTTGTATCGTAATCCATTCGTTGGATGTTTGCATCGGGAAAGAGTACAGACAATTCATCTTCTACTTTTTCTGTGCCAAATCCTTTCATTTTCAATACATTACTACCGCATGATTGACAGGAGCTTGGAGGCACATATTTCGAACCGCAATAATGGCATTGCAGTTTGTGATCACTTTTATGATAGGTAAGACTAACATCACAATTGTCGCAGCCCGGCACATCTCCGCAAGATTCACATTGCCAAAAAGGAACATAACCTCTTCTGTTTTGAAATAAGATGACTTGTTCTTTTCTTTTCAGCGCATCGCCTATTTCTCTCTGCAATCGAAAAGAAAATATAGCTCTATCTCCTTTTTTTCTCAGATCTTTTCTCAAATCAATAAGCTCTATTTGAGGAAGGCTTGCATTTCCATACCGTTGGCTAAGATTGACCCCTCTCATTTTGTTCTGATTGACCATGGCCAGACTTTCCAGGGATGGAGTAGCTGTCCCAAGTAATATTTGGGATTTATGAATGCGAGCCAATTTTAGACTTAGGTCCCTCGCATTGTACCTTGGAGCCGGATCTTGTTGTTTATAACTCGAATCATGCGATTCGTCCACAATGATCAATCCCAAATTAGAAATTGGAAGAAACAAAGCTGAACGGGCTCCAATAATGATCTTGTAGTCCTTAAATTTTTGTTTAACCAAGTCTTTCCAAAGTTCATATTTCTCAGGTGATGAAACATTCGAATGAAAAACGCCTAGCACATTTCCAAAATGAGCTTTCAATCGCTCTACCAGTTGCGTGCTCAAGGCAATTTCTGGAACCAAATACAAACATCTATGCCCTTGGCTTAAGATGCGATCAATGAGATGAATGTAAATCTCTGTCTTACCAGATCCTGTAACTCCGTGAAGAAGTACCGGCATATTCTCATTGAATCCCGAATTGATTTCATTAAATGCCTTTTCCTGAGCATCACTTAATCGACTGGGCCTAACTCCTAGTGAGTGGTTGGAATCATTCCTTCCAATAGGCACTTTAATTTCTTCAAGAATTTCTTTTTGCACAAGAGCCTTTAAAACGGCATTACTCACACGTGCTTCATCTAAAAATTCTTTCTTGTTCACAGAAAACTCATCTTCAGTGACACCTTGCTCCATTTCTGCAAAACGAATTAAGGCAGCAAATTGCTTTGGTGCTCTTTGCTCAACACTCTCAGCCTCGGTCCAAATTTCCTCATGAGAAATTCGCTTGTTTCGTTTTACTTTTGACTGGAACTTGGGAACGTATTGCTCATGAGCACTTTCGCTCAGATAAACCAATCCTTTTTCGATCATGCGATTAATAAAAGGCTTTGGGTTCTTTATTTCCAGAATATCCGAAAATTGTTCGACTTTAAGCTCGTTTCTATTGAGTAAAGTCTGAATGACTCGCTGCTCGCGACCAGAAAGCCCATCAAAGTCGGCATCTCTAATTAGCCTTACTTTCGACTCACTCTTAAGAATAAAACTCGATGGCAACGCAGCGAGCATAACTTCTCCTAACGTGCACATGTAGTAATAGGCTATCCAATTCCAAAACTTAAGTTGTTCACTTGAAACAATTGGGTATTCATCTAAGATTTCTGAAAGTTCTTTTAATTCCTTAATTGAATTTGTCGACTCTGACAATTTCGAAATAAGACCCGTTTTGAGCTTAGTTGGACCAAAAGGAACGAGGACTCTCTTTCCAATAGCAACTTCATTTTTGAGGTGCTCAGGCACTGCATATTCAAAGGATGAATATACAGGCACAGGTATAATCAGTTCTGCAACCAAATTGTTGAGTATAATATGAGAGTGAAGGAACAAATTTTCATTTATTCATTTCCTAAAATTAGACCTCAATGCTAACAAAAACGGTTAATTTCTTCGTTGAAAAATAATTTTCACCTGCCTCTAATCCCTTTGTGGGAAATTAAAAAATTCATTTATTGCATGGATAGGATTAATCTAAAATTAAACATGTTTCAAATGCGCTTAACTAAGCATTTCTTCATTCTTGCAACATTCTGCTTGTCTCTAGCAGCTTGCGTTGAAGAGAATACTCAACAATTGGATGGAGGTGAAGACCAACAGAAAAAAGACCCCAATAAGGCTCAAATGCTGAAATTAAATAATCAGCTCTTCAGTATTCCTTCGCCAATACAAAGTGCTAAATTATTTCAAGAATTAAACTTGCCGTATAACAATGACAATTTGCATAGCGCAGATGCTCTTGGCAACTATGCTACTTCTTCCAAGAAAGGATTGAATCTTGGTGTTTATGGTGCGGATTTGGGCTATGTGAGTCTCTATGCTCAAGAAAAAGATGCGACTGAATTGTTAGGTGCAATTAACAAACTGGTTAATGATCTTGACCTCACTGCAGCAATTGATGAGAATTTAGTTAATCGCTTCATCAAAAACATGAATAATTCAGACTCATTGGTTTATATCGTCTCGGATTTTTACGATGCAGGTGATTCATATCTCAAAGAAAATGATCGAAGCGATATAGCTGGTCTAGTCTTAGCCGGTGGATGGATAGAGGGAATGTATTTAACTACTACGAATGCCGGATCAAATGAAAAGGTGATAGCAAGGATTTCAGAACAGAAATCTGTGATTGGCAACTTGATTAAAATATTGGAACAAACGCCTGACAATGCAGAAGCCCAGGGTCTTATTGAGGACTTGGTTCAACTCGAAAATATTTACGATAAAATTGATTATGAATATGTTTACGTTCGTCCGGAAACCATGCCTGACAAGCGAAGGACAAAAATAAAAAGTCGCACAGAGTTTAGCATGTCAGATGATGTATTGAATGAAATTAAAAATACCGTTGAATCGCTCAGAAACAAAATAATATCCTAATGAAAAAATTATTCTTTTTTGCAATTGCTCTATCCTTCACTGGGCTTTGTTCATCTCAGGCTCCATGCTCGGCCATTGCAGAATTTTGTGAGCAGAATTTGAGTGCTAATTTTATTTCTGACGGTCAATCCTATCGTGCTTTTTTATCTGTTGAGGATGTAGCCGAGTTTAAAGCAACACTGTATGGAGGCAATACTTATCGTATAGCAGCATGCAGCGGGACAGAAAACGGAAACCTCATGTTCAACGTGTTGGACAGAGAACGAAAACCAATGTTTGATAGTTCAGAGCATGAAAATGCGAGCTATTGGGATTTTGAAGTTGAGAATACTTTCGATTGCATTATTGAGGCACAGCTAAATATAGAAAAAATAGATTCTGGTTGCGCAGTGCTCTTAATAGCCTTTGAAAACTAAAATACACTGTTTCTATGAGTGAAAGGATACTCAAAGCACTGATGCAGCTTTTTGCGATCATCGGTGCAGATGAAGGAAATCCTGGAGGAAAGATTGGTGGCGAAAAAGTCATCGAATCAATGCTTGGACAGCAGCTAAGCAAAAATTTAGTAAATGACTATGTTGGATTTTACAAAGAATTTCAAACTCAGCTGTTTACCAACAAAAAGACTGGTCAAGTAAAAAGGAAAAGGACTTCCGTTAATTCGGTTAAAGTTCTTCGAATTTGTGATGCCATCAATAAAGAACTTACATCTCAAGAAAAAGTAATCGTAATGGTAAAGTTATTGGAGTTTATTAATTCCAATAAGTTTATTACAGAGCAAGAAAATGAATTCGTAACAACGGTAGCCGACACGTTTAATTTGGATCCGGAAGAGTCCTCCGAGCTCTACAATTTCGTGATCAACGACCAACAGTTAGATAGCGAGAATTTACTCTATATTAATGGGCATCAGCCTTTTTCTAAGAGCACAAAATACCTTAAGAATACCGATATTAAAAGTGGAATTAAGATTCTACGCATAGAGAGTATCAATTGGTATTTTTTAAAGGTAAACAGAGACGAAAACCTTCAAATGAATGGCATTTCGTTGAAACCAAACAATATTTATAGCCTCAATAATGGGGCATCCATAAGAAATTCCAAAGTCAATCCTATCTATTATAGCGATGTCATCAGTCTTTATTTAGATGATAAATCGAAGGAAAAAATCTCATTCGTAGCTAAAGACATCAGTTATAAATTTAAAAAGGGAAATCTTGGCCTTCGCGATGTAAACATAAATGAGGGATCCGGCAAATTAGTCGGAATCATGGGTGGATCAGGATCAGGTAAGTCCACCTTGCTGAATGTACTCAATGGAAACTATAAGCCATCATCTGGAAAGGTAACCATGAATGGTATAGATATCCATTCTAAAAACCCTGAAATAGAAGGGCAAATAGGATATGTGGCTCAAGATGATTTATTGATCGAAGAACTTACAGTTTATCAAAACCTCTTTTTTAATGCGCAGTTGTGCTTTAGCAAACTTTCGAATGAAGAAATAGCTGAAAAAGTAGATAAGCTTTTGATCTCTCTGGGATTGATCCAAACCAAAGCTTTGAAAGTTGGAAATCCACTAGAAAAGACAATTTCCGGTGGTCAAAGAAAGCGTTTAAATATAGCTTTAGAGCTTATTCGAGAGCCTGCAGTATTGTTCGTAGATGAACCTACTAGTGGTCTTTCCTCTCGTGATTCTGAGAATATCATGGATCTCCTCAAAGAACTCACACTTAAAGGAAAACTGATTTTTGTCGTTATTCACCAGCCTTCATCAGACATATTTAAAATGTTTGACAAATTAGTCCTTTTGGATATGGGTGGATATCCTATTTACTATGGCGATCCATTGGATAGTATTTTATATTTCAAAGAAAAGGCCAATCAAGCCAATTTTGGCCAAAGTCAATGCATTACCTGCGGCAACGTTGAGTCGGAACAGGTCTTTAACATCGTGGAATCTCGAGTAGTAGATGAATATGGAAACCTTACCGAGCAAAGAAAAGTAAATCCACAAGAGTGGAATGAATACTATACCGAATCTCGGGCCTCCATTCCTGCACCTCAAATTATAAAGAGCGATATTCCGCCTACTACTTTTAAGATTCCTCGTGCATTCAAGCAATTCCGAATCTTCTTCAAAAGGGACTTTCTATCCAAATTAACGAATAAGCAGTATGTCTTGATAAACTTGCTTGAGGCTCCTGCTTTGGCAGGTATACTTGCTTTCTTTATCAAGTATTTCATAGTCGATCACAACAGCCAAGGATATATATTTTACGAAAATGAGAACATTCCGCAGTTCCTTTTCATTAGTGTAATTGTGGCTTTATTCATAGGCCTTACTGTGGCTGCTGAGGAAATCGTCAGAGATAAAAAGATTCTGGCTCGTGAAAAGTTTTTGAATCTGAGTTACAGCAGCTATATATTTTCAAAGGTGGGAATCATGTTTATCCTGTCTGCAATCCAGATGGTGCTTTATGCATTTGTAGGAAATCTCATTCTTGAAATAAAAGGAATGACACTTTCATATTGGGCTGTATTATTTACTACCAGTTGTTTTGCTAATGTCTTGGGGCTCAATGTCTCCGCAACTTTTAATTCGGCTAAGGTCATTTATATTTTGGTTCCGCTATTGATTATACCACAATTACTATTTAGCGGCATAATCGTAAGTTTTGACAAATTGCACCCCTTGTTTTCTTCACAGAAAGGAGTGCCATGGATAGGTAATGTAATGGCTTCACGCTGGGCTTATGAGGGGCTGGCTGTTAAGCAATTTAAAGACAATGCCTATGAGAGTAAATTCTATCAATTTGATAAAATTAAAAAATACTCCAATTGGAAAAAGGACTCTTGGATTCAGGAAGTACAAAATAACATTGGTCAAATAGAGCGTAATATTAACAATGAATCAAAGGCTGATGATGTTCGTTACAGTATTCAGCTTATTCAAAATGAAATAAAAAAAGAACATCAATTAACCGGGAATGCCGTTTCATTTGATCGCTTGGATGAGTTTCGCTTCGAGAATATTAATTCAGGTCTTATGACGGATTTGAATGACTATCTTGAGTCTCTTACGGTTCATTATAGAAAGTTGTTCAATAATGCCGAACGTGAAAAAGAAAACTTGATTTACGAGCTTACAAAAACTCAGGAAACAAAAGAAGAATACAAAAATTTGATGCGTGGTTATAAAAATGAAAGCTTAGAGCGATTCGTAACCAACAGAAATAATTTAAAGGTAATTATAGAACACAATGGGGAATTGATTCAAAAGAAAGATCTAATCTATACTCAACCCTATTTTGCCGGGTTTTTCGATGCCCACTTCTACAGTCCGAGTAAGCGCTTATTTGGAAATTACATCGATACGTTTTGGGCGAATATTGCCGTAATTTGGATGATGATTATCTTTTTAGTAATCACCCTCTTGTTTGATTTCTTCAGAAGAGTAATGGAATTTTTCGAGTTGGTCTTAAAGAAGAGTAAATTGGGTTAGGACATCTCTTCCATTTCAATCATTTCAAATGGAAGATCTAGAATAGCTTCGTAGTCCTCTCCAGCTTCAAGCATATCTTCGTCATCGCATTCATAATACCATTTAACCACAACTTCTTTTCCATCTTGTTTCACGTTTTCTAGTTTTTTGAAAACGTCTAAGATGCATTTAGAAGAACTTGTATTGAAATATTCTAATTTGATAAAGATCTCAGTATGATCCAATGCTGTTTCCCTATACGAATCAATCCAATCAATTAAAGGTTTATAAAATTCAATTGAATTTTCAGGTATTGATCTACCTTTAAGCATCAATTTTCCAGCAGTTGGGTCTAATACGACTTCAGGTGTTTTTGGGGTTCCTTCTATTTTTAACACTTCTACCATTTTGAATTAATTAATACATACGTTTAAACTAAAAAAAGATTGCTGTTCATCTAGCGGAACAAAACCATATTCTAGTTTTTGACCAGATCTGCGGGCAATATCAATTATGCCTAGTCCCCCGCCTCCTTTATCCGAAAAAGTTCCGTTGTTCAATATAGACTTATAATAAGCCTTCATCTCGTCACGGCTCATTTCATTGATCTCTTCTATTCTTTCCTTCAAAGCTTCCACACTCGAATTAAGAATGTGATTTCCGGTTACAATACTATAACCTTCATCTTTCTTTACAATCATCAAAATTACGGAAGAATCTTCGTCATGCCAAGCTTTTCTCAAATCACTGTGGTGATATAAATTTTGCATGCATTCTACTAAGACATTAAAGACTTTCTTCTTGATCTTAACAGTTTCTTCGAATTGATCTAACTTTTGTTCAACAATCGATAGGATGGAATCTAACAATTCACTGGTTAAAGCTCCTCTGAAAGAAAGCAAAACATTGCGTTCTTCCATTTGCTTATAAAACCCAAATATGTCTTGTTCATTTAGCATATGATGGCTACCGATATTGTACATTTGCATAGTTGCACTTTTTGATTAATTCTTGCAGGTTATGCCATTAATCTATGCTTTATTACGTTTGGTCTATGATTTTGTTCCACTTTATTCAATTCTTTTAAGCGATGACATGGTTCAAACAGTGGTTTAATTCGGAATATTACCATATTCTGTACCAGAATAGGGACTTTCAGGAAGCTCAGCACTTCATCCAAAAAATTGTTGAACATCTTGAAATTCCTCAAAATGCTTTCATATTGGATTTGGCCTGTGGAAAAGGAAGACATTCAATTTTCTTGAATAGTCTGGGATACAACGTGGTTGGCATTGATCTTTCTGAAGAGAGCATACAATCTGTTCAACACCTAAATAGCTCGAGTCTCCAATTTGTTCAGGGCGATATGCGAGAAGTTTACCGAAAAGAAGAGTTCGACTACGTTTTTAATCTTTTCACAAGCTTCGGATATTTTGAAGAAAATGACGAAAATGCCCAAGTTATTCGGAGCATTGCCGATTCGCTTAAACCAGGAGGAATTGCGCTTATTGATTTTTTGAATGAAAGACAAGTTCGAGCGAAACTGCCTCTAAGTGAGGTAAAAAGGTTAGATGATATTGATTTTCATATCGAAAAATTCGAAGAGGATGGATTTGTAGTAAAATCAATAACTTTTAATCATGAGGGCTCCACTAATAAATATAGCGAACGTGTGCGGTTATTTGACTTGGTTGATTTCGAACATTTTTTTGATCAAGCAGGGTTGAGTTTGATTGACGTTTTTGGTAATTATTCATTAGACGGCTTAAGTAAGGGTTCTGATCGATTGATCATGCTGGTCCAAAAACCTTAAAGTTCCTTAGCCTTATTCCAATATTCATCCATTTCTTGAAGGCTCATCTCACCTAAAACCTTACCATCCTTTTTCGATTCTATTTCCAAATATTGAAATCGCTTAATGAATTTCTTATTCGTTTTTTCCAAAGCATCTTCGGGGTTTACTTTGATAAATCGCGCATAATTAATAACTGAAAATAAAACATCGCCTAGCTCATCTTCAATCTTATCAGATCCATTCTCGACTTCGTTCTTCAATTCATCCAATTCCTCCTTAATTTTATCCCATACTTGTTCTCTATGATCCCAATCGAAACCTACCCCTCTTGCTTTATCTTGAATACGGATAGCCTTTACCATCGAAGGCAGCGATTTAGGAACTCCTTCAAGCACAGATTTCTTACCTTCTTTTAACTTAAGTTTCTCCCAATTTGCCTTTACCTCTTTTTCATCTGCAACTTTAACATCTCCATAAATATGCGGATGTCTATGAATGAGCTTTTGACTAACCGATTCTAGTACATCGGCAATATCGAATTCATTCGTCTCTGAAGCAATTTTTGCATAGAAGACCAAATGCAACATAATATCTCCTAACTCTTTTTTGATCTCCTGCATGTCTTGCTCCAATATCGAATCACCTAGCTCATAGACTTCTTCTATGGTTAAATGACGCAATGATTCCATAGTCTGCTTCTTGTCCCATGGGCATTTGGCTCGCAAGTCATCCATAATATTCAATAAATGTTCAAAAGCTTGAAGCTTTTTTTGCATTCTGTTTTCTTGAATTTCAGTCATGGATTACATTTGTGAAGTGAGCAGTAAATTTAGATATTTCGCTTTAGGCATTCTTTTATTATGTTCTTTTTCCTTGAGATCGAATGTTTTTTCAAAAGACAGTCTAAATTCAGCTTCCGCTCAAATTGTTTTTCATTACAATACCGGATATGGTTTTTTGCTTCCGCATCACCCCATAATGCGACCTATGGCGGAATCTCATTTTTGGATTCACGAATTATCTTTCGAAAAGAAAGTTGACAATTCTTGGTCACATCGCTTTAATCGTCCTGACTATGGATTCACACTGTTCTACTCCAATATGAATAGTGACATTTTAGGTAAAGGAGTAGGCCTATATCCTTACATCGATTTCCCACTTATCTTTAATAGACGATTCTTGACTTTTAAGTCAGGTATGGGACTTGCCTATTTGAGTAATAAGTATGACGCTTTTGACAATTGGCAGAATGTTGCCATAGGATCGAATTTGAATATCCTCATTTCACTGGCCATTAAATATAATTTAAAGTTTAATGATAGAATTACCATTTCAACAGGTCCAAGTCTCACCCATTTTTCGAATGGTTCTACCTCATTTCCAAATTTGGGTATCAACTTAGTTAATTGGAGCTTAACCTTCAAATACACTTCACAAGGCGCAGAAGGAAGATTACTTTGCATTAAAGAAAAGAAGGAAAAGAAACAGTTTTGGAATGTGAGCGCCATTTGGGGATCAAGAGAAATAAAACCTTATGGCAGTCAGAATTACAACGTCTTTGGACTGAACCTCAATTACCATATCAAAAATCAAAGACAGTTTTATTGGAATACTGGGCTTGGAGTTTGGCATAATAACGCAACGGAGGCGCGGTTACTCAGAAGAGAATTAAAAGATTATTCCGAGTTCGAGAAACTAAGAGTTGGGATGCATGCAGGAATCACCTTTGATTTTGACACATGGTACTTTCTAATTCAAATGGGTGGGTATCTCTTTGATCAACCTAAGCTGGACGGACAAGCCTATCATCGTTTTGGTCTCTTATACAACGCAACCGATCGCTTTGGCATAAATCTTACTTTAAAAACGCATTATGCCAGAGCTGATCATTTTGAATTAGGTGTATCTTATATATTCAAGAGAAAATGAAAACTCTACAATTATTCATAGCGCTTTCCATTCTTATTTCCTGCGGGAAAGAAAGCAGCTGTCCAGGAAGTACTGGAGAGATTATTTTTGAGGAAAGAATATTGGATGAGTTTGAAAAAATAAGCGTTCTAGGTGATGTTGAATTGGTGCTTAAGAAAGACAGTTTACAATCTGTCAGGCTCGAATGTGGAGAAAATTTGGCACAGTCCATTCGCACAGAGGTTATTGATGGTGAATTGATTGTAGACAATAGTTTAACATGCAACTGGTTGCGCGACTTAAACACCCCTATTCGATTACATATTTCGAGTTCTCAATTAAATTATATCTATCATGAAGGACAAAAGGACATACGAACAGAAGGATCTTTTTCATGTAATTCTTTTTCGATTCTTGCTGAAGGCAGCAATAGCAAGATAAATCTCACTATGAATTGTCAAGATCTTGACATTGTTCAATCTGCTTCAAATTGCTCTATAGAATTAAAGGGTTATTGCTCGAACTTATATTCCTTTAACAGCGGCACAGGTTCGATTTTAGCTGCAGAAATGGCTTGCGAAGAAGCATTTGTCACCAATCAAAGCTCCGGCAGAATAGAAGTGAATGCACTCCAAATTCTCAAAGCTCACATCTATAATACTGGAGATATCTACTATAAATCCTCACCTGACTCAATCAACTTCAAAGTATTTCATCCGGGTACAGGGCTGTTCATACCACTCTAATTCACTAAGTTTGCAGTATGAATGCATTTGTAGTCATTTTAATTTCAATCGTTTTTTTAGCGCTAGCAGTTGCGGGAATTGCAATTAAACTAATCGTTAAAAAAGATGGGGAATTTGCGGGTACCTGCGCGAGCAATAATCCAATGCTTCGTGAAGAAGGCGCGTCTTGTTCGGTTTGTGGTGCACGTCCTGAAGAACAGTGCAAAAAAGACTAATCAGCAAGGTATTCGTCAAACCCTACTGAGCTATATGTTTGCCATTTTCCTTTTTCATTGTAGATCAAATAGAAACCATCTATTCGATCCAAATTTTGGGCAAACGCAATTGCTTTTTCTCTTCCCATTACCATCATGGCCGTTGCTAAGGCATCTGCCTCAGCGCATTGATCCATGATTAGTGTTACACTGAGCAAAGTGTTCATTGCCGGAAAACCTGTTTGAGGATCTATGGTGTGCGAATATTTTTTTCCATCGACTTCCTTGAATTTACGATAAGAACCAGATGTGACTACCGCCTTATTCGTCAAGGATAAAATTTCTTGAATCTCTCTTTCATTGCCTTCAATGGGTTTATCTATTCCTATTCTCCATAATTCACCATCTGGCTTCACGCCTTTGACTTTTGTTTCTCCACCTACTTCAACAAAATAATTGGATATACCAAAGTCTTCCAAGGTTTTCGCTAAAACATCCACCGTATATCCTTGGGCAATTCCATTGAAATCCAGAGAGCCATTCTTTTTTGATAGGAATTCATCATTCAGTTCCCAATCATTGAATGAACAGGTTTGAAGCAATGAATCCACCTCTTTTTGAGTCAAAACTTTTCCGCTCTTTCTGCTAAAACCCCAAGCGCTTATAATGGGATGCAATGCTGGATTAAAATCATGGTCTGTTCTCTGAGCAATGTCCTTACTTAATTGAAAAACCTCTTCAAAGTACTGATTGGGATCGTTTAATTTATAAGGTCCTTCCGAATTGTTAACTCTTACCAATTCAGAGTCATCTCTCCATAATGAGAAACAACGATCTATCTCTTCTAATACAGTTGTTATCGATTTTGGAATTTCTTCGTTATTCTTTCCAAAATACTTTATCGAATAAGTCGTTCCTTGTGCTTTGCCTGTAATTTCATGCTGAACATCAGGGGTCTCATGCTGATTAGATCGCTTGCCCTCGCCTATGTTACATGCACAAAAAAAGGCTACTATTCCTAAAAACAGCAGCCCTTTGAAAATCTTACTCTTCATCTTTACCCTCCGAAATCATCAAAGGAAACATTCTCTTCAGGAACACCCCAATCATCAACCATTTTCAAAACGGCCTGGTTCATCAAAGGAGGCCCACAGAAGTAAAATTCAATATCTTCAGGCGCTTCATGCTTTGTGAGGTACTGATCAATTACAGCTTGATGCACAAATCCTAAGAACCCATCACCTTCGCTATCGTCAACACTTTTCTTCTCAACCCAGTTATCCTCTGGTAAAGGTTCGGAAAGAACCACAAAGAATTTGAAGTTCGGGAATTCCCGCTCAATACTTTTGAAGTGATCTAAATAAAAGAGCTCTCTTCTTGATCGCCCTCCATACCAATACGTCACTTTTCTACCGGTTTTCACTGTATGGAATAAATGGAAAAGGTGTGAACGCATAGGCGCCATCCCGGCTCCACCGCCAATATATAGCATCTCTGATCCAGTTTCTTTAATAAAGAACTCTCCATAAGGTCCAGAAATGGTGACTTTATCACCAGGCTTGCAATCAAAAACAAATGAAGAACAGATACCTGGATTTACATTCATCCATCGATTGTTCTTTCTATCCCAAGGCGGAGTTGCAATACGAATATTCAACATGACAATATTTCCTTCTGCTGGATGATTGGCCATTGAATAGGCTCGGAAAATAGGTTCGTCATTCTTCATTTTTAAATCCCACAAACCATATTTATCCCATTCTGGTTTAAAGTCTTGCGGATCTCTTCCCTCTGCTACTAATTCAGGATGTGCAGTTATATCTATGTCCTTATAACTTACTTCGCAAACAGGAACGTCAATTTGTATGTATCCACCTGCTTCGAAATCAAGCTCCTCTCCTTCTGGAAGTTTAACGACAAACTCTTTAATAAAAGATGCTACATTATAGTTGGAAACAACTTCACATTCCCATTTTTTAATACCAAAAATTTCTTCTGGAACCTTAATATCCATGGGTTGCTTCACCTTAACCTGACAACCCAATCGCCAATTTTCAGCAATTTCTTTTCTTGAAAAGTAAGGAGCTTCTGTAGGCAATATTTCCCCTCCACCATCTAAAACCTGACATTTGCACATCGCGCAAGTTCCTCCACCCCCGCATGCAGAAGGAAGAAATATCTTCTGCTCTGAAAGCACAGACAGAAGTGTTCCTCCTCCGCCAACTTCGATTGGATCTTGACCATTTATTGTCAAACTGATTTTTCCAGATGGTGATAATTTGGCTTTTGCAAATAATAAAAGCGAGACCAAAAGCAAAACCATTATTAAAAACACAACTACCGCTGCGATTATCGTTGAAGTCATTGCTGCAAATATTGAAATAAGCATTCTCTTCTAATTTAAATTTCAATTCCCATGAACGCCATAAAGGCAATTCCCATCAATCCTGTAATAATAAACGTAATACCCAGGCCTCTCAACGGAGCAGGCACATGGGAATATCTAATTTTTTCTCTTATGGCTGCAATGGCAACAATTGCAAGTAACCATCCAACTCCAGATCCTAAACCGAACATTGTTGCGTCCCCAATCGATGCATATTGCCTTTCTTGCATGAAGAGCGACCCACCTAAGATTGAGCAATTAACCGCAATCAAGGGAAGAAAAATCCCAAGAGCTCCATACAAGGCTGGTGAAAATTTCTCCACCACCATCTCAACAAGTTGAACCATCGATGCTATCACTGCAATGAATAGGATAAAACTTAAGAAACTAAGATCCACTGAAGCCAATTCAGGCATACCCAATGTAGCCGCCAATGCGCCTTCTTTCAAAACAAAGTTTTCCAGCAAATAGTTTATTGGAACCGTTATACCTAGAACGAAGATTACAGCCATTCCCAATCCTACTGCAGTCTTCACCGTTTTAGAAACTGCTAAATATGAACACATACCCAAGAAGTATGCGAAAATCATATTCTCTACAAAAATACCTTTGACAAAT
Organism: Bacteroidota bacterium; assembly: GCA_039028335.1. Taxonomy (GTDB): domain Bacteria; phylum Bacteroidota; class Bacteroidia; order Flavobacteriales_D; family JABDKJ01; genus JABDKJ01. The sequence continues at coordinate 8,183 of JBCCIF010000047.1, read as the reverse complement.
ATGTTAATGCTTTCCATCTTCCTAGTTTGATTCGATTAATTTGGTGTTTTTCCATCGTTGAATCCAGATGATGATTCCAACAGTAATCAGGGCCATCGGTGGTAAGATCATCAAGTTATTTGGAATATAGGCCTCAGGAAGAACCTCAATGCCCATCAATTTACCTGATCCCAATAGTTCTCTGAAAAAGGAGACTACAATTAAAATCCAGGCATAGCCAATTGCGTTCCCAAAAGCATCCAAAATAGAAGGCCATTGTTTGTTCCCCATGGCAAAGGCTTCAAAACGCCCCATGATAATGCAATTGGTAATAATGAGCCCAACGAATACAGATAGTTTCTCTGATATATCTGGAGCAAATGCTCTTAGGAAAAGATCTACAATTGTTACAAGTGTGGCTACAACAACCAATTGAACGATAATTCGAATTCTATTTGGAATTGCATTCCTGAGTAATGATATTATCCAGTTACCCATAATCATTACGAACAAAACCGAAGCAGACATATAGAGCGCCTGTTTCAATTGCACAGTAATGGCCAATGCAGAACAAATTCCCAATACCTGAACAGTAATAGGATTATCATCATTCAATGGATCGGTAATGAGTCTTTTATTCTTCTTTGAGAACAAAGGCTCTTTGGGTTCTTTAAGAACTACCTCTTCCTTAATTTCTTGAACAGCAGTCTCGCTCATTATTCTCCCTTTATTTTATTGAAGTGATTGGTGTAAATCTTAATGGTTCGGTAAAGCATCTCATCAACACCATTACTGGTAATGGTACCTCCTGTTATTCCATCCACCTGATGCTTATTGCCCGCCTCTGCGCCTCCTTTCTCTACAGAAATTGAAACGTATTCGTTCTTCATATTATAAATCTGTTGCCCTTGGAAAGGTTCTTCAAAAAAGCTCTCTTTAATCTCAGCTCCCAATCCAGGAGTTTCAGTCTTATGATCGAATGATGCACCGTAAATTGTGTTGAAGTCTTTACCTACAGATACATAACCCCATATAGGGCCCCAAAGTCCTGTGCCTACCATTGGCATCACATAGTACTTTTCACCATCTTTTTCAGCGATGAAAAGCGGGTACCTCTGATCATCTAGTTTGCCCACTTCTTCCATCAATTTTGGGCGATCTCCTTTATAAGATTGAACCAACTTTGAGGTTCCGGACTTGTAGTTCTTTTTAACATCCAGTTTGAAACCATCGGTTTCCTCATCTATTGTACCATCAAACTTCAACGCTATTGATTCTTTAACGTATTTTTTAAATAATTCTTCAGCATTGTTTCGGTCACTTTCCACGTTGATGGCTGCAAGGACGTCCATCATCTTTTTGTCAGCATCGTTTTTATCAAACATTGGCTTCCAGCTAAGAAATAAGAAAGCCAAAAGCGCTCCGACAACAATAACCATGATGGTCGAAAATAGAAATGTAAAGCCGTTACTATCTTTATTAATTGCCATGATTATGCTGTTTTAACTTTTAGTCTTTTCATTCTTCTCTTGACATTGGATTGAACCACATAGTGATCAATAGTTGGCGCCATTACATTCATAAATAAAATGGCCAACATTATTCCTTCAGGATAAGCCGGGTTGAATACCCGTATCATGATTCCGAAAAATCCACAGAGAAAACCGTAAATTATCTTTCCAGTATTGGTTTGAGCAGCGGTCACCGGGTCAGTCGCCATGAAAATACCTCCAAATGCAAAACCACCAAGTGCGAGTTGATGAAATGGCTCTAATGCCATAAACTCATTAGCCGCAAAAGCATTAAATATCCCTGCCATTGCTAAACCTCCAAAGAAGAAGGAAAGCATGATTCTCCAACTTCCAATACCAGTGAACAAGAGAATTGCTGCACCAATTAGACAAGCCACAACCGAAGTTTCTCCTATACTTCCAGGGATAAATCCCATGAAAGAATGGTATAAATCATACATCTGACCATCTTGAAACAACTTGGTATATTGAGTCATTTCAGGATTATTTAAACCCTGGCCAACAGTATTAGCCAGCTCACCCATAGCAGAAGCACCGGAATAACCATCTACAAACTGTTCCTTTTCTCCTGATAGCCAAACAAAGCCAGATATATCTTTCGGATAAGCGAAAAATATAAAAGCCCTTGCCGTAAGCGCTATGTTCAAAATATTCATGCCCGTTCCGCCAAATACTTCCTTACCTATAAGCACTGCAAAAATCGTTGCCAAAGCAACCATCCAAAGTGAAATATCAGGTGGCATACATAAGGGAATAAGCATTCCACTTACGAGGAATCCCTCTTGAATAGCATGCTTTTTAATAATGCAGAAAATGAATTCAACACCTAATCCCGCGGCATATGAAACCAAAACGATTGGCAATACTTTCCATGAACCATAGATTACTTTATCCCAAAAGTCTACTGTTTCATCGATTGCGTTGTAATGAAGATCACCGACATTCCAAATACCAAATAGTAAACAAGGAACGAGCGCCAGAATCACCATCATCATAGTTCTCTTGAGATCAATTCCATCTCTGATATGCGAACCATTGACCGTAGTGTGATTAGGTGTAAACATGAACGTTTCTAAAGCATCGTACATTGGATACAACTTCTCCAATTTAGCGCCTGCCTCGAAATTTGGTCTGATTTTCTTTAAAACTAAATTTTCTAAAAACTTCATATCCTCATGTTTAAGCCATTTCAGCTCGTAAATTTTCTAATCCGTTTCTTACAATTTCTTGAATGTTGATCTTTGAAGTACAAACCACTTCGCAAAGCGCAAAGTCTTCGGCATCGACTTCATAAATCCCCAGCTTTTCCATCTCATCAATATCATTGTACATGATAGATTTGATCAAGTGCATTGGGTAGATATCAAAAGGAAATACTTTTTCCATTTGCCCTGTAACAACAAACGCACGTTCTTCTCCATTGATATTGGTATCTAAATCATATTTCTTATTTGGAAACAACCAAGAAGGATAGGCCTTGCTCATAGAAAAGCGTTTCTTAGATAGACCAGGAGAAAGCCAACCATCTGTCAAGAAAAATTTATGCTGATTTCCTTCAGGCAAAACCGTTATTTGTGAATCGTAAAAACCAAGAAACCCATCTGTTCCTGTGTTCTGCCCTGTTAAAACATTTCCGCTAATTACTCGATTGTCACCTTCTTCAATATTAGCATCCGTTAAGGCCTTGATTTGCGCACCAACTGTGGTCTTAAAGTACTTCGGATTCTTTACACGCGAGCCTGTTAAAGCTACTATCCTCGTCATATCTACCTGACCCGAACTGAAAAGCTTTCCAATAGTTACCACTTCTTGCGGATAGCAATACCATATAATGTCACCCTTGTTAATGGGTTCAATTTTATTGATTTGAACTCCTATGTTAGAAGCTGGATGTGGCCCTGAAAAATAGTTATTTTGCACTCCCTCAGCGCTTTCAAAAGATTTTTCCGCACCAGGTTCTGCACTCATATTAAGATGAACAGCTCCGCTGGTCATCTTTTTCAAAATTTCTATTCCTTTTTTAAACGCTTCTTCCTGACCTCTCATTACGAAGTTCACATCAGGACCAAGTGGATTGCTGTCGAAACAAGAAACATGAATTGACTTAGGAGTATGGTCTGGATTAGCTATAACACCGTAGGGTCTTTGCCGAATAAAGGGCCAACAGCCGCTTTCTAGCAATGCCTTTTTTATACCATCAACAGAATTTGTGTCAGCGTTGAAGTTTGCAAAAGAATTCGAAGCATCCGGTATGATTCGAACTTCGAGAATCTTGCGCTTCTCCCCTCTTACTATTTCCGCAATCTCACCACTAACCGGAGAAGAAAATTTTACCCTCTCATCTGTTTTGCTGTAAAACAAGGCTTGACCAGCTTTGACTTCTTCACCGGCTTTTACCATCATTTTTGGAATGACTCCTACAAAATCTGTTGGCTTAATTGCAAATACAGAGGAATGATTACTTTCTGCTACGACTTTATCAGCCTCTCCCATCAACTTGATGTCAAGGCCTTTTTTGATTTTAAATGTATTCGACTTCATCGGGCCTGCCGTTTTGCGCGGCAAAATTATAAATTTGTTGATACGTTAATATTCAAGTACTCAACATTTTGAAATGGACTTGGTTTATTTAGAACAATTATAAATAAGGAAAATTTGGTTTCACTCTCACTACGCAATTCAAAGCTGTACGTTACTTGCTTTTTACTTTTTTCGTCATGCGCAAATCAAGGCCCTATTACTGAATTCAACCAAGAAAAAGAAAGAGGGGCCGTTGAGGAAATACAAGATGATTTTGTCAGTGATGATTTTATTCTTTTTGAAGACCACACTTATAAGGAAAGCATTAAGACCGTTCAGATGTATAATAGCGGTGTGGAGCAACTTAGCACACCAATATTTGAAGTGGGGTCAAACAGCCCCTTGATACTTAGTTTTGACGACTTATCGGCAGAGTACGCCAATTATTATTATACGCTGATTCATTGTAATTCGAATTGGGAGCCAAGTGGTTTGATCGAACCTGAATTCATGGAAGGATTTTTTCCTGATTTGATAAACACTTGGCAACATTCCTTTAATACCATTATTGACTATATCCGCTATGAACTGGTTATTCCCAATCCTAATCTCAGAATCACAAAGAGCGGAAATTTCATACTTCTTGTTTATGAGGACAATAAAGATCAACCAGTACTTACTCGGAGATTTATGGTCAATGAAAACCAAGTTGGTGTAGAGCCTTTTGTAAGAAAATCTTCTGTGGTTCAATTCAGAAACTACAAACAAGAAATCGACTTTAATGTCTTTCTAAAAAATCTAGAAATTCCGAATCCCTTCAGAGATGTGAGCATAGTTGTGAAACAAAATGGCAGATGGGACAATGCCATTTTTGATCTGAAACCTCAATTTATTCGCAACAATACCTTGGAATATAATCATGAAAGAAACAATGAGTTTTGGGGAGGCAATGAATTCCGGAAAATTGACATGAAGAGCATGCGCTATGGAACAGAAGAAATCAATAATTTCAAGCAGACTGATGATGGTATTCAAGTTTACTTAAATCCTCAAAAAAGCAGAGGTTACAGACAGTACCTGTTTGAATATGACATTAATGGAAAGTTTTTAATTCGCAACGATGATGGTTTCGACAACAAGCTTGAACCAGAATACATGAATGTTCATTTCATCTTGGAAAAATCTGAGCCCATTGAAAACGGAGATGTATATATTCTGGGAGAACTCTCTGAATGGAAGGCAAAGCCAGCTTTTAAAATGAAGTACGATGAAGAGAGCTTAAGCTATCGGGCATCTATTTTGCTCAAACAAGGATATTACAACTATCACTTTGCAGTACTCGAAGACGGAAAATCTGAAATGGACTTGTCTCAGCTTGAAGGTACGCATTCAGAGACGGTAAATGAATATGGAATATTTGTCTACTTGAGAGATCGCTCGCTGGATTATGACCGATTAATTGGGATTCGTCAATTTTCCACTCAAAACTTCTAGTTTTAACAGAAATTTATTAACAAGAATAGTGACCTAAGTGTGCTTTAAACACTTATATCAAATATTGAAAAGATCCAATTAATAGGGCGTTTCATTCGTTCAAAACAAAATTGAATTTTCAAGCCCAATGATCTCCCTTATTTATGTGAATAGCGCCATGTTTTGTTAATAAATGATTAAGTATTGAATCCGCGCATTAATTATCATTGATAACCAATTTGACACAGCATTCATGGTTAGTTTAGTTACGGAAGGAATTCGCATTAGTGTTCTCACGCTATTTGAGAAGGATTATTCTCGTCCTAATCTGAGTGAATATATTTTTTCTTATACCATCAGCATTGAAAATACAAACCCCTTTGAAGTCCAATTGCTCAGACGCAAATGGGTAATTGTAGATGCAAATGGTGATCGAAAAGAAATAGAAGGAGTTGGTATTGTTGGATTAAGACCATTCATAGCACCTGGTCAAACGTACACCTATTCTTCTACTTGCGATTTGCGGACAGAAATAGGGATGATGAAGGGCATGTATTATATGCGCAATATTGAGAACGACTCTAACATTCAAGTTCTCGTTCCGAGTTTTCAGTTGATCGCTCCGTACAAAATGAATTAATGCTCTCCTTAGTACAATCTTCTTACCCGTTTTAGAGTCTCAGGAATTTTAGAACCCGATTTAAAATTCGAACATTCTTTCTACTTTTGGAAATTCAAATAATAAATATGCCTAAAGGAATTTACTCCATACCCTATCCTGAAAATGAACCCGTAAAGAGCTATGCTCCTGGAAGTGCGGAAAGAGATTCGCTGCTCAAAGAGTACGAAAAGATGTATCATCAAAAACCTATTGATGTTAACATGCGGATAGGAGGCAAAAAAGTCAAAGGATCTAAAAAAAGAGATTTGACACCTCCACATGATCACAAACATGTAATCGGCCATTGGTATGAAGGAGATGCAAAGGCAGTAAGAAAAGCCATAGACTCTGCGTTAAAAGCAAGAGAAAAATGGGCCAATATGAGCTGGGAACATCGCGCTGCTATTTTCTTAAAAGCAGCAGACCTTTTAGCTGGCCCATTTAGGGATAAAATTAATGCAGCAACAATGTTAGGGCAATCAAAAAATGTCCACCAAGCCGAAATTGACGCTGCATGTGAGCTTATCGACTTTTTTAAGTTCAACGCAAAGTTCATGCAAGACATTTATTTTGAACAACCCGATTCAAATCCAGGAATGTGGAATAGATTAGAATACAGACCTCTCGAGGGCTTTGTGTTTGCAATCACTCCTTTCAATTTCACTTCAATTTGCGCAAACCTATGTGCGGCACCTGCCATGATGGGTAATGTGGTTGTTTGGAAACCAGCTGATAGCCAGATTTACTCGGCAAAGGTAATCATGGATCTTTTTGAAGCCGCTGGCCTTCCTGATGGTGTAATCAATATGATCACCGTTGACGGTCCACTAGCAGGTAAGGAGATCTTTTCTCATCCGGATTTCGCAGGATTGCACTTTACGGGATCTACGAAAGTTTTTAAAAGTCTATGGAAAGAAATAGGTAACAATATTGATAAGTATAAGACCTATCCGCGTATAGTCGGAGAAACTGGAGGGAAAGATTTTATTGTTGCACACAAAACGGCACCTGCAAAAGAAGTTGCAACGGCTTTAGCCAGAGGAGCTTTTGAATTTCAAGGGCAAAAATGTTCTGCCGCATCACGGGCTTATATCTCAAAATCAATTTGGCCTAGAGTAGAGAAAGAATTGGTTAAAATGGTTTCCTCCTTTAAAATGGGAAGCCCGAATGATACGGGTAATTTCATCAATGCAGTAATCGATAAGCGCGCATTTGACAAAATCAAAAATTATATTGCCTATATCAAAAAGCAAAAAAATGCTCAAATACTAGTTGGTGGAAATGTAGATGGATCAAAAGGCTATTTCATTGAACCCACTGTGGTATTGACCAAAGACCCAAAGTTCAGAACAATGTGCGAGGAAATATTTGGACCTGTGCTGACGATTTACGTATTCGATGACAAAGACTTCGAAAAGACATTGGATCTAGTTGACTCAACTTCGGAATATGCTTTGACTGGAGCAATCATGGCGACAGATCGTTATGCTATCGAACTGGCCAGCAATAAATTGGTGAATGCTGCAGGTAACTTCTATATTAACGATAAACCTACAGGAGCTGTAGTAGGTCAACAGCCCTTTGGTGGTGCGCGTGGATCAGGGACCAATGATAAAGCGGGTGCACATATGAACTTGTTGCGTTGGGTTTCTCCGAGAACGATTAAGGAGACATTTGTTCCACCTACCAGCTATGAATATCCATTTTTAGGCTAATTAAACTTTTGCTGTTAATAGTTTGAATTGAATTCAATTTTCTGGGGGTCATTACGTTTTAGATTTGATTATGACGAAAAAGGTCTTGCCATGGATAAAGAATAAGTATGCCTTAACGGTACTATTTTTCTTTTTTTGGATTTTAACATTTGAGAGCACTAACGTATTTCGACTATTTGAATATCGGCAAACGATAGAACAATACGAAGATGAAATAGAACTCTACAAAGCGAAAATCGTCACAACCAAAAACGACATCGAAGAACTCAAAGATCCGGTGCTCCTGGAGAAATTTGCTCGAGA
>JBCCIF010000046.1:0-25318 GCA_039028335.1 Bacteroidota bacterium | reverse complement strand
GGGCGCGCGCGATCCAATCCGCTTTCCTATTCAAAAAATCGATTTCATTGACATCGACAAGTACGGCCGGAAATTCACTCTGGCTCTTCAAAAAAGTCAAATAAGCATCTTGTACTTTTAGCAAATATTCAGAGTTGATCTTTTTTTCAAAGGCTCTTCCTCTATTCGCTATATTTCTAAAGAGTTTCTCAATATTCAAATGAAGGTATATCACTAACTCTGGCTTAGGCAAATTGGCATACATTATTTGAAAGAGATTCTGGAAAAGCTTCAATTCATCCTCTTGCAAATTCACCCTTGAAAAAGCCAAAGACTTAAATAGGGCAAAATCTGCTATTACCAGATCTTGAAAGAGGTCAGGGCCAGCCAGAATCCCTGTTAGTTGCTTATAGCGATCCGCTAAAAATGAGAGTTCTACTGAAAAAGCATAGCGCTCTCTGTCTAGATAAAATTTTTCCAAAAAAGGATTGGCCTCAAAAGCTTCAAATAGGGGTCGCGCAGTAAATTCATTACAAAATAACTTGCAGAGCGTAGTTTTGCCCGCACCAATATTTCCTTCTATTGCTATATATGAATAGTTCATTCGGAGTATAGACTCAGCTGATCTCTATCCGACAAGGCCTTATAGAGTTCCGCAACGCTGAGTTCAAATTTAGGGTGTTTTTTCTCTGGACAAAGTTCAAATAAAGGAACAAGAACAAAATTTCGCAAATGCATGCGAGGATGAGGCACCTTCAATTGATCTGTATTACTCAATAGTTCATTGAAGAAAAGGATATCTAAATCTATCGTCCGATCCTCATAGTGCTCTGAATTTTTCACCCTTAACAATTCTTTCTCTATCTCTTTGAGCTTAAGCAGTAATTCCGATTCATTCATTTTGCATTCAAACTCCACAACGCAGTTGAGATAATTGTTTTTTGAATCATAGCCGTTCGCATTGCTCTGATAAATATTTGACCGTTGGCGGAGTTCACCATAATTGCCCAAGAATTGAATCGCATTAAGAATCCACTTTTTTCGTGGTCTAATATTGCTTCCAATCCCAATAAATACTTTATTCATAACACCTTTCAACTGTACAACCGTTCGTAAGTATTACTTGCCAATCATGTATTAAACGCATTTGATTTCTCTGTGAATCGTACATTTGATCGACAATATTCAAATTAAATTGCAATGAAATCATTTTTCAAGTTTGTTTTTGCATCCTGCCTAGGAATAAGCGTTTTCTTTGGGCTGATCATCCTCTGTCTATTCGTTTTTGGAGGAATTGGTTCTTGGATGAGTGAAGACGAAAATGAAGTAAAGGATGGCTCTGTCCTTTTCTTAGAATTTGACGAGACAATTGTCGATAGAGAATCAGAAAATGATGTGAATTTTGATTTCACTGGCTTTGGTTCAGAACAGAGCAGCGGACTTAACAATATACTACGTCAAATCGAACGTGCTAAGACCGATGAAAATATTGAAGGCATTTATATGGAAATTGTTTCCGTACCAACAGGAATGACCACAGCCGAAGAAATTCGCGATAAGTTAAACGAATTCAAAGAAGAAAGCGGAAAGTGGGTTTATACATTCTCAGAAAACATGTCTCAAGGAGCCTATTATATGGCTTCCGTGTCGGATAGCTTATTCCTTTATCCCGAGGGAGGTATGGAATTCAAAGGGCTTGCATCAGAAATTCTTTTCATGAAAGGCTTCTTTGAAAAAATCGGTGTAGAGTTTCAGGTAATACGACCAAAGAACAACTCCTTTAAAAGTGCTGTTGAACCATTTACTCTGGATAAGATGAGTAAATCAAATAGGGACCAAATGGAAGTTCTTTTGGGAGGTATTTGGGACGACATGTTATTGAACATTGCTAGCAGCAGAAATATTTCTAAAAGTGAATTGAATAGGATAGCTGATGGCATGCTGGCTTCAGATCCAAAAAACGCTTTGAAACTGAAAATGGTGGATGGTCTTTGGTACGAAGATCAAGTAATGGATTTGTTGAGGGAAAGACTAGGTCTTGAAAAAGGCGATAAGATTCCATTGGTCGATCTTGGTGAGTATTCTGGCAAATCAAAAAAAGCCAAAGGCTATATGAAACGTGAAAAAATAGCCGTTGTTTATGCTGTCGGTGGCATAGAAAGTGGAGAAGGAGATGATGCGACTATCGGATCTGAAAGAATTGCTCGTGGAATTAGAAAGGCACGTGCCGATTCTTCAATCAAAGCCGTGGTTTTACGCGTAAATAGCCCAGGAGGAAGTGCCCTAGCGAGCGATGTAATACTTAGAGAAATGTCTTTGACCAAAGGAGTTAAACCTCTTGTGGTATCAATGGGTGACTTAGCTGCTTCAGGTGGATATTATATATCTTGCGAGGCCGATAGAATTTTCGCTTCAGAAAATACAATTACAGGAAGCATTGGCGTATTCGGCTTAGTGCCCAATACGCAGAAAATGTTAAATGATAAATTAGGACTTACTACAGATACTGTAAAAACGAACGAAATGGCTGATTTCTATTTTGGAACTCGCCCATTCAAACCTGAAGAAGAAGCAATTTTACAAGATATGGTAGACAATGTTTATGGGACATTTGTCGGTAAGGTTGCGAATGGAAGAGGGTTAGATAGCCTTAGAATTGCGGATGAATTGGGTCAAGGTCGAGTATGGACTGGTCTTCAGGCTAAAGATCGTGGATTGGTCGATGAAATAGGTGGTCTCGAAAAAGCAATGGCATATGCGGCAGAAAAAGCAGGTCTTGAGGATTACCGAGTAAAGTCCTATCCAAAAATGGAAGATCCCTTTCAAAAAATGTTGGAGGACTTAGGGGCTAATTCAAATATTTCTGTTAATGGATTAATACAGCAAGAACTAGGTTCGGAACATTTCGAGCTTTATCAGCAAATCAAAGAATTGAAAAAGGTCGCGAATACAAAAAGTATTCAAATGCGAATTCCTTACGATATTTACATCAGGTAAATTTTAAATATACATAGCATAAAAAAAGCCCTCTCCTTTCGGATTGGGCTTTTTTATTTCTTATTGTTTTTCGCTTAATAGCGGTAGGTATCTGGTTTATATGGACCGTCTTTAGGAATGCTGATATAGTCGCTCTGCTCTTCTGTCATCACTTCTAATTCAACGCCAATTTTAGCCAAGTGCAATCGCGCAACTTTCTCATCGAGATGCTTAGGCAAGGTATAAACCTTATTCTCATAATTTGCGCTGTTTTGCCATAATTCTATTTGTGCAAGTGTCTGATTCGTAAATGAATTTGACATCACAAATGATGGGTGGCCTGTAGCGCAACCCAAATTTACCAAGCGGCCTTCTGCCAACAAGATGATATCTGTCCCATCAATCGTATACTTGTCTACTTGAGGCTTGATTTCAACTTTTGAAGAACCATAGTTCTCATTCAACCAAGCCACATTGATTTCATTATCAAAATGTCCAATATTACAGACGATGGTCTTGTCTTTCATCTTTTTAAAATGTTGACCATCTATAATATCTTTATTTCCAGTTGCAGTAACCACAATATCGACTTCTTCAACTGCATCAATCATTTTCTTTACCTCGAAACCATCCATAGCAGCTTGAAGAGCACATATCGGATCAATTTCAGTAACGATTACTCTTGCTCCAGCACCTTGTAATGAAAGGGCAGAACCTTTTCCAACGTCTCCATATCCAGCTACGACCGCAACCTTACCAGCCATCATCACATCTGTAGCTCTTCGAATAGCATCTACACATGACTCTTTGCAACCGTACTTATTGTCAAATTTTGATTTAGTAACGGAATCATTCACATTAATCGCTGGCAGAGGTAAAGTTCCAGCCTTTTCTCTGTCATACAATCTGTGAACTCCAGTCGTTGTCTCCTCGGACAATCCTTTTATACCAGGCACTAATTCGGGATATCTATCCAATACCATATTAGTAAGGTCTCCACCATCATCCAAAATCATGTTCAATGGCTTATCCTCACCACCAAAAAACAAAGTCTGTTCAATACACCAATCGAACTCCTCTTCTGTCATTCCTTTCCATGCATATACAGGAATGCCTTTAGCGGCAATCGCGGCAGCTGCATGATCTTGTGTACTGAAAATATTACAAGATGACCATGTTACTTCTGCCCCAAGTTCTACCAATGTCTCAATCAAAACTGCTGTTTGAATAGTCATGTGAAGACATCCCGCAATGCGAGCACCTTTTAAAGGCTTGCTCTCGCCAAATTCTTTTCTTAATGACATTAAGCCTGGCATTTCAGCTTCCGCCAATTCAATTTCTTTTCTTCCCCATTCGGCAAGGTTGATATCTTTCACCTTGTAGGGCATAATTTTCGTTTCTGTACTCATATATTCATTTTCGTGGCAAAGATAGCCAAATTGGCTCTTTTCGTGCTTGATTTGATACGATAGTTTAACAAAGTATGTTTAATTTGGTTCTTCAAATTCATCGAATTCTGTGCCTCTTGACTTTAAAATAGAAGTAAGTGATTACCAAGAAGTTGCTGTCTGGAAAATAACTGAAGAGATCGACCAACTCAAGAGTGGATTATCCCTTAATAAGCAAGAGCAAATAGAACTTGATTCTATTAAACATGAAAAAGGCAAAATGCAATGGTTGGCTGTTCGGCAATTGGCTCGTCAAATTTTACAAACAGGAGATCAAATACTGTACACTGAAAATGGCGTTCCCTATTTGAAGCACGGTGACTTTCATTTGTCAATCAGCCATTCTGAAGAGCGTGTCGCCTTATCGTGCAATCAAAAATATGAAACGGGCATTGACATTCAATTTAGCAGCGATAAAATAGAAAGCATCCAGTCTAAATTTGCATCTGATTGGGAATTATCTTGGATAGGAGAAGAAGCCAAATCTGACTACCTACATTTACTCTGGTCTGCAAAAGAGGCACTATTCAAATATTATACTACCGAAATGCCTTTCAAGGAGGCCGAAGTACAATCGTTTGTCTTCAAAAAATCAGGAACCATTGAAGCTGTTAGAAAAAGAGAAAACTTCACAGATATATTTCAACTCACTTATCGTACTTTTGATAATTATTACTTGGTCTATTTAAGTGAGCTCATCTCAATTGAATACGGTACTCAAACACATATTAAAGAAAAAAGAAAAGGGTGAAAAAATGCTTGCGGTCCTGTTGGATCCTGATGCATACCGTGATTCAAAGAAATGTATTGAAGTCATCAATTTGTGTAACATTAACCAAATTGATTTCATTTTTGTTGGAGGTAGTCTCGTTGCGCATGAGCAACTGGACGAATTCATCTTAGAAATCAAAGAATTTACAACTATTCCGGTGGTATTATTTCCTGGGGACAATTCACAAATAAGTTCTCATGCCGATGCTATTTTACTCTTATCGCTTATTTCAGGGCGAAATCCAGAATATCTGATAGGACAGCACGTTCGAGCAGCAATGGATTTAAAGAATTCAGGCCTTGAAATTATTCCAACTGGGTATATGCTGGTGGATGGAAATTCCAATACTTCAGTCTCTTATGTCAGCCAGACCATTCCTATCCCATGTGGAAAAAATCAAATTGCAATTTCAACTGCTCTCGCTGGTGAACAATTGGGAATGCAGATGATTTACATGGATACAGGAAGTGGAGCGCGCAACACTGTTGACGTAAACATGATCAAGGCATTAAAGAAACATATTGAATTACCTATCGTATCAGGAGGTGGAGTTAAAGATCCAATCGATCTTAAAAACTTGTTCACTTCAGGCTCGGATATTGTTGTTGTAGGTAATATATTTGAACATAACCCAAGGTTGATTGAGGAATTTGGCAAAGTAACTATTAATTACCGTCAAGATGAAGTTGAGCGTAGTATCATCAAAAAAGAGAGTTGATGGAGAAATTGGGATTATTGTTAATCTCTTTGAAAAGGGACTAACAACTTTTCATTTACGTAAGAACCATTACTCTAAGTCAAAATTAAAGAACTTTTTAAAGGCTATTCCTAAGGAATACCACTCTAGAATCGTTTTACATTCTCACCAAATGTTAGCGACAAAGTTCAATGTTCAAGGTGTTCACTTTTCTACAAGACAATTAGATAAAAGTGGCTATTTGAACAAGGTCAAAATGTGTTGTAAACTTTTGGGAAGAAAAATGTCTTTTTCAAGAGGATTCGACAATCTTTCGGACCTTATCACTGAAAGAAAATATTGGGATTTTGTCATACTAAATCCTGTTTTTGATACTGTATCAGACGACCCTAAAGCAACCGCATTCAGCAATCGCGCCATAAGTTCATCCTTGGAACAAACTGGATTAAAGGTAGCTGGGTTAGGAGGAATTTGTATCGAAAATTTGGAAATGATGAAAAATTTTGGGTTTCACGAAGCCATCTTAAACGGAGAATTTTGGAACAGTGAAAAGAGAATCACCACTTTCCTTCAAGCTCAAACGACTTGTGAAAATCTAAACAAACCGGAAAATGTGGTTTTAAGAAAGGTCGCTAATTGACCTGATCGTAAGCTAGATCCCAATCCTTCCAAATTACCTCTTTTCTTCTGCTTCGTATCATTTGCGAAATGACTTGAGGGCTTCTTTGATCGTCTATTTCAAATTGTTCTAAAGATTTAGTTTCTACAGAATATCCGCCAGGATTAGTTTTTGAACCAGCGCTCATTGTGGTAACACCGACATGAATTACATGGTTACGAAAGTGTTCAGATTCACGCGTAGACAGAGAAATGTCAAGTTCCTGGTTAAACAAGCGGAAAGCACAAATCAATTGGACAAGGTCTCTATCGCTCATGACCTTTGAATCTACTTTACCCCCTGAGAACGGTCTCAATCGCGGAAAAGATATTGCATAGCGAGATTGCCAAAATGTCTTTTCTAAATAATTCAAATGCATAGCTGAAAAAAAGCTATCCGTTCGCCAATCAGATAATCCCAATAATGCCCCAATGCCGATTTTATGCATACCAGATTTACCAATGCGGTCTGGTGTAGCCAGGCGATATTCAAAATTGGATTTTTTTCCTTTTGGATGATAATTAGCATAGGCTTTTTCGTCATAGGTTTCTTGATAAACCAAAATACTATGCACACCAGCTCTTTGAAGTGAAATGTAATCTTCTACCTCGAGAGGCTGAACTTCCATAGATACATTTGAAAAATAGCTTTTAACGATACTCAATGCATTTAAAAAGTAAGGCATCCCCACACGCTTATTTGCTTCACCCGTCACTAAAAGAATGTGTTCAAAGCCCATTGACTTGACCGCTTTACATTCCTGTTCTATCTCAGAATCTGTAAGTGTCTTTCGCCTTAAATCATTATTCAAACTAAATCCGCAATAAGTACAAATATTCTGGCATTCATTGCTCAAATAGAGTGGTGCAAAAAGAGAGATGGTTTTTCCAAACCGCTCTTCAGTAAGAACCTTACTCTTCTGTGCCATTTGCTCTAAAAAGGGCTCAGCAGCAGGAGAAATGAAAGCAGCAAAATCATTTAGATCCGGTTTTTCCTTTCGCAAAGCGTTCACTACATCTTGTGCTTCCTTGGAATAAATATTGTCCAAGGCATCTTTCCAATTATATTCTTGAAAAATCTGTTTAAACATTTTCGTAGAGAAAAGAAGTCAATGGACTGCTTGCTTCGGCATGATCCAATTTTTGAGCTAGTCGAGCTTCAAAAGCCGACCTTCCCGCTTGAACACCTAACTTGAATGCACTTGCCATTAGAACTGGATCTTCTGCTACAGCTATTGCCGTATTGACTAATACGGCATCTGCACCAATTTCCATGGCCAATGACGCATCAGAAGGAGCACCAATGCCGGCATCGACAATTACAGGAATAGCAGATTGATCAATTATAATTTTCAAAAACTCTAAAGTCCGTAGCCCCTTATTAGTACCAATGCAAGAACCTAAAGGCATTACTGCTGCAGTCCCCACCTCCTCCAATCGTTTGCAAAGAACAGGATCAGCATGAATATAGGGAAGAACAATAAATCCCAACTTAACCAATTCCTCAGCGGCCAATAATGTCTCTATCGGATCGGGCATCAAGTACTTTGGGTCCGGATGAATTTCTAATTTCAACCAATTGGTCTCTAAGGCCTCCCTTGCCACTTGTGCTGCGAAAATTGCTTCTTTTGCGTTTCTCACCCCACTTGTATTTGGAAGAAGTTGAACAGTCTTTGTATCAATATGACTGAGCATTTCATCATCTCGGTCTTTCATATCAATACGTTTCATGGCTACCGTAACCATTTCAGAGGAAGAGGCAGAAATACTCTCTCCCATCAACTGATTAGAACTAAATTTTCCGGTCCCCAATAGAAGGCGGGATGAAAATTCCTTATCCGCTAGTTTCAAATTTTTCATAGTCCAATTCATTCTGTAAAATGCTATCTACCTTATTTAGAAGGACTTCTTTGTCCTGATATTGCTCAACCAAACTGGAACATGCTATACCATGCACACCGCAATTGAAAATATCTTCAAAGTCCTCTAGTTGGACCCCTCCTATTACAACGAGAGGCAAGTTTACGCCAAGCAGATTACACTTTTCCTTAATTAATCTTAATCCTTCAATGCCTAAAACCGGACTCAATTTTTCTTTTGTCTCCGTATATCTGAAAGGGCCCAGACCGACATAATCGACTAATCCTTTGCTATTCACTTCAACAATATCTTCCATGGTATTGCAAGTGCTACCAATTATTTGATGATCAAACAAATAGCTGCGAGCTTCCTTTGGGCTCATATCGTTCTTTCCTAAATGAACTCCATATGAATTCACTGCTCTTGCAATTTCTGGAAAATCGTTTATAATCAATCTAGCATTATAGTGCGTGGTAATTCTCTTTGCTTGAAACGCCAATTCCAATACAACTCGAAAGCTCTCGTTCTTTACTCTCAGTTGAACCCATTGCCCGCCAGAACGGCAATAAGATTTAATCTCTTTCAATAATTCTTCACCTCTTTTATTCCCGGTTACATAGTGAAAATTAGCTATCATCTGAGTGTTCCAATTAAGTTCTGTGTGCTCGTTAAGTAAGATTCAATAGTCTTTTTTGCCATTGCACAGGCTACAAGTAATTCTTCGCCTTTAGCCAAATACGCTGCAAGAGAAGCCGAAAACACGCATCCTGATCCATGTTTTTCACATCCCTGTTTTTCAGGATAAAACTTTTGTTGATCTCCATTTGTCCTTATTAATAGATCAACTCCCCATTCTTCAAAAGCAGATTTATGATAGACATCACATGAAAAAATCTTCATGCTGCTTAAATCTAAGGCTAAATATTCCTCGTGGTTCGGAGTAATTACTTCAATTTCATTAAGCACCCTATCACGAAGATCAATCTCTGGAATAGGACAAATATCAAATCCACTGGAGGCCATCAAAACAGGATCAAGCACTACTGGCGTTTTTGGAAACATTCGCTTCACTTCTCTTACAATATCAAAAAGTTTATTCCAATTCCTGATTACTGAAATTTTCACGGCCTTAACAGGATAATCCCTCAATGGTTGAATTTGAGCAAGAATTTGATCCAGGTCTAACCAATATATTTGATTGAGTTCCGAATGATTTTGAACGGTAATACAGGTGCTGACAGCTAAGCCCATAACATCGCAAAATGAATAGGTCTTGATATCCGATAAAATTCCAGCACCGGCAGAAGGATCAAGCCCTCCAATACTTAAGACGAATGGACCTCCTGTTCGCATATATTCTTTAACTTCTTATAATTCTCAAAAGGAATACCTTCTTTCCAAATTGCTCCCATTGCTCCGCAAGCTCCAAAATTTAATTTGGCTATATGCCTTATCGTATCAACGCTGACACCGCCAATTGCCATCACTTTGCTCAATTCTCTATCTTTCAGAATACGCAGCCAATCAATCTCAGAACGATATCCCGGTTTCATGATGGACTCAAAAACAGGACTCACAGTCAATAAGTTGAAGCGCGAGTAAAAGCGATCAAACTCATCCATATTGTGAATGGCGGTGCTTACTTTACATCCTCTTTCTTTCCATTGAGAAAGCCATTCATCAAGCTGCTCATCATTCATTCTATCCCTCTCTGTGCTTTTCAGATGCACACCTGCTAGTCCAAACTCTTTTCCCATATCATGCATCTGATGTATCACCACATGTTCATGATAAAATTCATGAATCTCTTCTAAGAGGCTCATAATTTGATCGTATGTCCATTTGGGCTTCCGAATATGTATAAGGCCCAATCCATCCTTTAGCATGGCATTAATTTGCTCTGCTTCCCCATCGTAAAAATCGGGGTGAGTTATGACTCTTAGTTCCATAAATCAGATGTAAATTTCATTTCCTTTTTCAGCAAACTCATTGGATTTTTTTTCCATTCCTTCTGCAAGAGCTTTTTCTTCTTCAAGCCCTTTGTTTTTAGCATATTCTCTTACCTCTTGGGTAATTTTCATAGAGCAAAACTTTGGGCCACACATTGAACAAAAATGTGCGACTTTTGCCCCTTCAGCGGGAAGTGTTTCATCGTGAAAACTTTTAGCCGTATCGGGATCTAGCGCTAAATTGAATTGATCTTCCCATCTGAATTCAAATCGCGCTTTGCTCAAAGCGTCATCTCGGTGCTGACTCCCTGGATGACCTTTAGCTAAATCTGCCGCATGAGCTGCAATCTTATAAGTAACAACACCTTGTCTAACGTCTTCTCGATTAGGCAAACCGAGATGCTCTTTTGGGGTCACATAACAAAGCATGGCTGTTCCAAACCATCCAATCATTGCAGCACCAATGCCACTTGTAATATGATCGTAGCCCGGTGCTATATCGGTCGTCAATGGACCTAATGTATAAAAGGGCGCCTCACCGCAATGAGATAATTGCTTATCCATATTTTCCTTTATCATATGCATTGGAACATGACCAGGCCCTTCAATCATTGTCTGGACATCATGTTTCCAAGCTATTTGGGTTAACTCACCTAGGGTCTCTAATTCAGCAAATTGCGCCTCATCGTTAGCATCTGCAATACTTCCCGGCCTGAGTCCATCACCCAATGAAAATGCGACATCGTAAGCCTTCATAATTTCACAGATTTCTTCGAAATGTGTATAAAGGAAATTTTCCTTGTGATGCGCTAAACACCACTTTGCCATAATTGAACCTCCACGACTAACAATACCCGTTACCCTTTTTGCTGTCATAGGTACATACCTCAATAATACTCCCGCATGTATAGTGAAATAATCTACACCTTGTTCTGCCTGCTCGATGAGTGTATCTCTAAATAATTCCCAAGTCAAATCTTCGGCCTTCCCTTTTACCTTTTCAAGTGCCTGATAAATAGGAACGGTTCCTATGGGAACTGGAGAATTGCGAATTATCCACTCTCGCGTCTCGTGAATATTATTTCCTGTTGATAGATCCATGATTGTATCTGCCCCCCAACGGCAAGCCCAAACAGCTTTTTCAACCTCTTCTTCAATGCTTGAAGTAACCGCAGAGTTCCCAATATTTGCATTGATCTTTACGAGGAAATTTCGACCAATGATCATAGGCTCACTTTCCGGGTGATTAATATTATTCGGAATGATGGCTCTTCCTCTGGCTACTTCTTCTCGCACAAATTCAGGAGTAATCACTTTCGGTATTGAAGCACCAAAAGAATTTCCTGGATGTTGCTCCCAAATCTTTTCCTGGCTCTCGCGCTTCTGATTTTCACGTATTGCGATATACTCCATTTCAGGCGTGATTATTCCTTTTTTGGCATAATGCATTTGTGAAACATTTTGACCTTTCTTTGCACGAAGTGGATTTCGAATATGCTCAAACCGCATGAAGTCTAAGCTTGGGTCCTTTTGTCTTTCCTGTCCATATTCAGAAGTTATTGAAGGCAATTCTTCAACGTCCCCTCGTTCTTTGATCCATTTATCCCGCAATGGATGAAGACCTTTTCGAATGTCTATGTCGATACTCGAATCTGTATATGGGCCAGAAGTGTCATAGACAACCACTGGCATATTGGGCTCAGATTTACCATTGATTTTTGTATCACTTAAAGTTATTTCGCGCATAGGCACCTGAACGTCCTCGCGCTGACCTTTAACATATATCTTACGAGAAGATGGAAAAGCATCTCTCGTTATTTTACTTTTTGCCGATGGCACAATTTCTTTCTTCATATTCTAACCTCCTGCTGCAGCTTTTATGATTAATATTTTATCCTTTTCATCTAAATCAAACTCGGACCATTTATGTTTTGGAACAACTTCGTTATTCACCGCAACGGCAATACCTTTAGTTTCATTCATTCCATTGCTTACCAAGACATCTCCCAATGTATTCCAAGCACCGTCCAAGAGCTCGTCATTTACAAAAACCTGCATCGCAGTTATATAATTTAAGTATTCATACTCCCTTCCCGGAATTACCCGGGCAGGTTCAATGGGTTTGCTCTCAGCCTGACACCCAATATCGTTGAGCAGAAGGCACCCCAAATCGTGTTTGCAAATTAATCATTTTCACCAAACACTAACCAAATTAGGAAGACATTCATTGGCATTTTTTTCACGCATTGTTAATATTCTTGGAACTTCGTTTTCCTATTTTTGAGAATCAAATGCACCACATGAGAAAAATCGTATCGACTCTTGGCTTCATCCTTTTTTTCAATTTAGTATATGGATTGAATTTCAATCAAAAAGCAACACTTTATGAACACATGCTTGAGGTCAACATTGAATGGTCCCATAAACACTTTGAATTGGACGAATCAATTTCCTTCACTTCTGAAGAGCAACGTATACGCTTGCATTTATTGATGGTCATTCAAAGTTTGAGCAATTCTGACCTGAATCATTTAAACAAGACTCAAATTGAAAAGAGATCAGAAGCACTAGAAGCATTAAAAACGTATGCCAATGAGCTGAAATTTCCTTGCAATTCTTATCACGATTTTCGCATCCCTTATTTTATTGATGAACAGAATACTGCTTGCGCTGTTGGGCAAATGTTAAGGGAAACCGGGCATGAGCATATAGGAAAATGGGTAAAGCGTAAAATGAACAATGCCTATATTCAAGAGATCCCGGCTGGCGAACTAGATAAATGGGCGAATGAATATGGTTTTTCAAGAACCGAATTAGCGTGGATTCAGCCAGGCTATCCTCCATCATTGCAAGGTTGGAGCAGCTTAGCACAAGGCCTAAATGGGCCTGGAAAAACCCTAATTGAATATGGAGGAAAACTTATAATTGCGGGAGAATTCACTGACGCATCAGGCCTAGCCGTAAACAATGTAGTTGCTTGGAATGGGACAGAGTTTGAATCTCTTGGAGATGGTGTCAACGGAAAGGTAAATTGCTCGATTATCTATCAAGGAGAACTCTACCTCGGAGGCTCATTTAATGACGGATTTGCAGACATTGCCATTTGGGATGGTGAAGCCTGGACATACAATGCAGTCTTTGCAAGTAAATATTCTGAAACGCAAAGTTTTGGTATATATCTCGATAAATTATATGCAGGAGGATTAGCATCAGGATTTGCAGGAGTCGATTATCTTCTCGCTATTTGGGAAAATCCAAATTGGAACTGGGTTGCTGAATTTGAAGGTGGACCAATCAACTCGATTGTACAATACGGAGTAGAAATGCTTATTGGCGGTGATTTTCAATCAATCGTTGAAAATGGAAATACGATTGAAGCCAATAATATTGCTCTTTTCTCCAGTCAGGGACAATGGTTAGAATTTAATGGAGGTCTGGACGGTTTTGTAAAGGACATACATGTCAATAATGACAATGTACTTATAGGAGGCCTGATCAACTCTGGAAACAATCATTATTACGGTTTAGTGAAAAACCAAGACGAGTCATTGATCCAAATTCCAAGCGAAGGTGCGTTTACACAAAATTATTTATCGAGCGACTCAACGGGATATTTCAACTGCATTTTACTTGAGGAGGGAGACACTATATTAGGAGGAATGTACGCTACAAGCTTAGCCACTATAATAGGGTCAAGCCTCTCAAGCTTAGAATCTTCATTTGGTTTCACATCAGGAAACCCCTTCTTTGCCACTTCAGGAGAAGTGCACGATATTGTCCGTTTCCAAGATAACATCTACATAGCTGGAGACTTTAGCAATTTAACCGATGTTGAATTTAATCATGTTGCTATGTTCGATGGAACTGTAGACATTCAAGAAATTTTGGCCGATTCTTACACCATATTCCCCAACCCGATTTTTGATCAATTCACACTGCAATCAGATCTGAATTTTAAGCAATTCTATTTGTTCGATATGCAAGGGAAACAAATACCCATAATCGCCAATAGACAAACCGGGTTTTATAGGTTTGACCTGCAATCCATTTCTTCTGGAACGTACATTTTTTATGCGCTTACAGAAAACGGATACCTCAGTAAAAAAATAGTCAAAGATTAATTGCAATTGCAGGGAGGAGACATTATTAGGTCAATGTCAGGCAGCATTTCTTTCAACTCGGCTTGTTCATGACGATTTAAATCGATGCTTCTCAAGTTAATGCTTTTCAATGAAGCTATTTCGCTCAATTCTGGGGGAAACTCATAAATCAAATTTGCCCATAGATTGAGCTCTTCCAATTCTTGTAAGCCCCGTATTTCAGGCTCTATTAAAGCAATATTATTATGTCCTAAATCAAGAATTCTCAATCCCTTCAGACGGTATATAACATTTGGAATATGATTCAATTTATTACGGGTAAGAATCACTTTCTGCAAGGGCAATTTATCCAACCAATCCGGCAAATCCGTTATACCGGCTCGTCTAATTTTGAGAACTTTTAGATTTTTGTAAGCCTTGATTTCTTCAGGTAATTTGGCATAGCGCTTTCCCTTCAAATCAAGCTCTATAACCTCTTCTTCTCTACCTACGGCACTTTCAATGTCCCGGAAGACTTCTTGAGAAGAGGCATTTGAGCAAATAAAAAGTAAGACCAATAAAATTAGTTTCATCCGAGTATCTCTAAACTTCTTACTTTATCTTCATGCAATTTCCGTTTCAATCCCTCTAAATCCTCGAATTTTTCCTCATCTCGCAATCGTTGAACAATTGAAACCTCAACATCCTTCCCATAAATATCCTGATCAAAATCGAAAATATTGACTTCTATATGTCTTTGGCGATTCTCAGTTTGAACAGTAGGATTAAAACCTATGCTCATCATTCCCTTGTATAGCTTATCCTCTATTCTTGCCTTTACAACATATATCCCATCTTTTGGTATGAGTTTCACTTGCCCGTTAACATTTAAATTTGCTGTGGGATATCCTAACGTTCGTCCAACTTGTTTGCCTTTAATAACACTACCATTCAAAACGTACTCATAGCCCAGATATTTATTGGCAGTTGTCAAATCCCCTTCTTCAATTGCCTTTCTTATTTTAGTCGAACTGATATTAATATCATCGATCTCCTGAGCAGAAATCTCTTCTACTTCGAAATCATACAGAGGGCCAAGCTCAATCAAAGTAGACAAATTGCCCTCTCTATTTCTAGCAAAATGATGGTCATATCCAACAATAATCTTCTTAGCATGAATTTGATTTACTAAAAGGTCTCTTACAAAATGAACCGCGTCCATTCGCGAAAAGTCCTTCGTAAAAGGATAAATGATCAGATGTTCAAGACCAATTTCTTCAAGTTTCTGGATTTTTTCTTCCAAACTACTTAGCAGCATTGGCCCTTCTATGTCCGGAAATAAAACATGTCTCGGGTGAGGATGAAAAGTTAATAGAACAGATTCTCCTTTTTCCTCTCTTGCAGTTTCGATTATTCGCTCAATGATCTGACGATGTCCTAAATGTACGCCATCAAAGGTACCTTGGGTCAAAATTGCATGTTCAACTTTATAACTAGATAAATCCCTGTAAATCTTCAATTTGCTCTACGAAAAATAGGTTTGAACTGAATGACAAAGATAGCCGAATTGCTTTCGAAAAAAAATTATCAAGAAAAGATCAATTTTTATCCATCCAGTTTCATTTTCAAGCATTAAATACTAATTTTGCGCTCGAATTTTAACACCCATTAATAAAAAGCAGAAATGGCTGACAATATTGGAAAAGTAACGCAAGTAATTGGACCTGTAGTTGACGTATGTTTTGAAAATGAAAATAAGCTTCCAAATATTTTGGATTCGCTTGAAATTACACGTCAAGATGGAACTGTTCTTGTTCTTGAAACACAGCAACACATTGGAGAGGATACGGTAAGAACCATTTCGATGGAAGCTACCGATGGTCTCAAAAGAGGAATGCCGGTACTCGCCACTGGCACACCCATTACTATGCCTACAGGAGACAAAGTAAGAGGAAGACTTTTTAATGTCGTTGGACAAGCCATTGACGGTATTGATGACATGAAAGGTGATGGTGGTTCACCTATTCATAGAGAAGCACCAAAATTTGAAGATCTTTCTACTGCGAACGAAATTCTATTTACCGGAATTAAAGTAATTGACCTTATTGAGCCTTATGCGAAAGGGGGGAAAATTGGATTATTCGGTGGTGCCGGTGTTGGAAAGACAGTTTTGATCATGGAGTTGATCAATAATATTGCAAAAGGATATTCTGGTTTCTCAGTATTTGCCGGAGTGGGTGAACGAACGCGTGAAGGAAATGATCTTTTAAGAGAGATGATTGAATCAGGTGTAATTAAATACGGTGAGGAATTCTTGCAAAGCATGGAAGAAGGCGAATGGGATCTTTCAAAAGTGGACAAGGAAGAACTAACAAAATCTCAAGCAACACTTGTATTTGGTCAGATGAATGAGCCTCCTGGAGCAAGAGCTCGAGTAGCACTTTCAGGATTGACTATGGCTGAATACTATCGTGATGGTGGTGGATCAGATGGCGGTGGAAATGATATTCTTTTCTTTATTGACAATATCTTTAGATTTACTCAGGCAGGTTCGGAAGTGTCTGCACTTCTAGGGCGTATGCCTTCAGCAGTAGGATACCAACCTACCTTGGCAACGGAAATGGGACAGATGCAGGAGCGAATTACTTCGACAAAGAAAGGATCAATTACTTCGGTTCAGGCTGTATACGTGCCCGCGGATGACTTAACTGACCCTGCACCAGCAACTACCTTTTCTCACTTGGATGCGACAACAGTACTTTCAAGAAAGATCGCCTCATTGGGTATATATCCTGCGGTTGACCCATTGGATTCAACTTCAAGAATTTTGACACCAGAAATTGTAGGGGATCTGCACTACAACACAGCACAAAGAGTAAAAGAAACACTTCAGCGCTATAACGAGTTGCAGGATATTATCGCTATCCTTGGTATGGATGAATTAAGTGAAGAGGATAAAATGACTGTTTACCGTGCTCGAAAAGTTGCTAGATTCTTATCTCAACCTTTCCACGTTGCAGAACAATTTACAGGAACGCCAGGTGTACTTGTATCAATAGAAGATACGATTAAAGGATTTAATATGATTCTTGATGGTGAAGTAGATCAATACCCTGAAGCTGCCTTCAACTTGAAAGGAACAATTGAAGAGGCTATTGAAGCTGGGCAAAAAATGTTGGACGAAGCTGAAAACAATTAAATATGACCGTTGAAATCATCACTCCGGATAAAAATATTTACAACGGTGAAGCAAGTTTTGTCTCGGTACCGGGAATTGATGGAAGCTTGGGAATATTGAATAACCACGCTCCTTTAATTACCACTTTAATCGAAGGAGAAATTCTCTTGAGAAAAGAAGATGGCACTGAAGAAAAGATTGCTGTAGGCGGTGGTGTTTTAGAGGTCTTAAAAAACAAGGTCATTATTCTAGCTGAGTAATAAAGGACTTAAAATATGCTTAAAGAAAACGCTACTTATTTGGGTGGCGTTTTTTTGTTTAAAGCGTTTTCAAATAATCCAATGTGATTCTTTTGATGTATTGTTCTACATTACACATTGCGTCTTTTAAATTGTCTGCATAGTCCAATACGGAATAGACTTTTTGAACGCCCATATACTGAATTTCATCACTGGAGAGCTCGCTCTTTCCTGTAAACAGAATGCATTTCTTTTTGTGTTTTCTGCACTGCTGAGCCACTCCACTAATTACTTTACCAGCCAATGACTGGCTATCTAGACTTCCTTCGCCACTGATGATGATATCAGAATTTTTCACGGCTACTTCAAAATTGCTAATTTCCATTAATGTCTCAATTCCGCTTTTGATATCAGCTTCAAACAATGGAATTAAAGATGCCGCAATTCCTCCTGCAGCTCCTGAACCTCTTATATTCCTCACATCTATGTTCGTTTTTTGTCGGATACGCTGACAATAGTTAATCATTCCTTTTTCCAAATCCGCGACCATATATTCCTTGGCTCCTTTTTGTTGGGCAAAAATATGGGCAGCACCGTTTGATCCGATAAGAATGTTGTCCACATCGCATAACAGTGTAATATTAATTCCGGGTGCATAGAGTGGCGCATTCTTAACAACCTTCTTCACCTTTAGCAAATTCTCACCTCTTGGTTCCAGTAGATTATTCTTTTCATCTAAAAAATCAATACCGAGAGCATGTGCAATTCCCATTCCCCCGTCATTCGTAGCAGAACCTCCAATGAATAGAAAGATTCTTTTCACTCCCTGACTAATAGCATCTCGAATAAGCAGACCCGTTCCGTAAGTGCTCGTTTTCATCGGGTTGTATTCATTTGGCTCCAACAATTCCAAACCACTTGCTTTAGCTAACTCTATATAGGCATCTCTATTTGAAGGGTTGGTGTAATAATAGGATTCAATAGGTCTACCCAGAGGATCTAGAGTTTTAACGAGTTCCTTTCTCAAGGGAATAGAGGATTTTAATACAGAAAGGGAACCTTCGCCTCCATCTGCAAGCACATGAACTTCTGTTCTTATTGTGGCATCAAATTTCGAAATGGTCTCTCTTATGATACGGGCCAATTCCGTTGCGGAAATAGAATTCTTGAACTTATCAGGAGCAATTAAGATTTTCATGTCAAAAAAGCTGCGGGACATTCACGCTAATAATAACGATTGCGATAAAAAAGACAACCAAAATGATCGTTTTAGGCCAGTCGTATTCCAATTTTTCAAACGTAGCTTGGCTATCATGATCTTCTTTTTTCCTAAATAAGAAACTCACTAAAAATGCAATAAATAAAGTGACCAAGGCGCCAATTGCGTTCCACCAAAACCAAAAGACTTCAGGGACAAATAGCCATAAGTAAACATTAATGAGAACACCGGCTAATATCCCAACATTCGCTCCAACAGAACTGACTTTTTTAAATGCAATTGCCAATATAAATGTTGCCACTATAGGACCATAAAACACCGATCCTACTTTGTTGATTGCCTCGATAACTGTTTTAGCTATATCTCCTGTAAAAAAGGCCAATACAATACAGACAAGCCCCCAGAAAAGGGCAGACCTTTTCGAATAGGACATATATTTTTTATCCGATAAGCCCTTATCTCTATTGAAAAAGTCTTCTACTGTCGCTGCACTGAGAGAGTTTATGGCAGAACTTAATGAGGACATTGCAGCGGAAAAGATCGCTACCATCAGTATTCCGATTACCCCATGAGGAAGATAGTCTCTAATAAAAATAGGGATCATGAGATCTGGTTTTTCCAATGGAATGGAGCCAAGAAAAGAACTTTGCGTCAACGCTAAAGTTCCAATAACCAAGCCCATTAAACAGTAAACAAATGTTACAGGAAACCTTAAAAGACCATTGAACATGAGCGTTTTCTTGACGGTGTTTAAGTCCTTGGCAGAAAACAAACGCTGAACCTGGCTCTGATCCGTACCATAGTATGATACATAGAGAAAAAACCCACCGATTAACATTGGCCAAAAACCAAATTCTTCACCTTTTTGGAAGCCCATTGAATCGAAATGCACGGCATCTAAACGAGTACGGTCAATATTACTTAAAAATTCAGACCAACCGCCAATATTAGATATTCCAACGAAAAGACAAATTAAAATGCCTACAAAGAGGATGACCATTTGAATTGAATCTCCATAAACTACGGCCTTCATCCCGCCCTGATAAGAATAGATTAAAGTGACGATTCCAATTATAACAATAGTCACCCACATAGGAACATCCATTACACTAGTCAGGATCAAGGCTACCGTATAAATCATTACACTTGTTCCAAAAGCCCGGCTAATCTGAAAAACTGCACTTACAATGATTCGGGTAGATGATCCGAAGCGTTTTTCTAAAAATGAATAAACACTTACTATTCCTGCTCTATACATAGGAGGTATAAGGAAAATCAATAGAAATAGCATCGCAAGAGGCACTGCAAATTCATAAGTCAGCCACATCATACCACCGCCATCTTTTAACCCGACAAATGCTGGTGCAGAAATGAAGCTTATTGCGGAAAGTTGAGTTGCTATAGTGCTCAATGATAATGGAAGCCAACCAAAGCTTTTTCCTCCCAAAAAATATTCTTGACTATTTTTATTGTCTTTGAATAGTTTCCCTAAAAAGAGAAAACCAACTATGTAGGAAAGAATAACGAGGTAGTCTATATAATTCATCTCAAACTAATTTTGTGCGATTGAAATATTTGCTTCGGTCTATTTTCTTAGATAATTCTTGCCATTCGTTTAATAGAATTCCAAAGAGCATCAAATCTGCTCTAACCTTTTCATGAATGGATTCAAAATAGTCTCTAATTACCCCTTCCATCTGGCAGCCCAAATTTATAATTGCCTTCTTACTTCTTTCATTCTCACCGTGAATTCCGAATCCGATTCTTAGCATATTCAAGTGCTCAAAGGCAAACTGAAAAAGAAGATACTTCGCAAATTGATTAACTCCTTTACCCCAGTAGTTAAATGCCAAACAAGTATGTCCTATTTTGATCGTTTTCAAGGTCTTATTGATTTCATAAATCCTGGTCATTCCTGCAATTTTTGATGTTCTTTTGTCCATTATGACAAATGGATATTCACGCTCATTCTCTCGTTCCATCAAAGCAGTTTTAACATAATGAATCAAACTGTATTTGTCCTTCACTTTATCCGTAAAATAGATCCAAATTCTTTCGTCAATAAACTCATCGCTTAAAGCGTTGACATGCTCAAACCTTAGCGGTAAAAGTCTAACCCTATCATTTTCTAATGCGTACTCCTTTGAAAAATCGAACATCAATTTTCATCATTGAGCAATAAATCCAATGCACAAGAAGCCGTCCAACTGAATCGTTCTCCTCCATATCCAGATGACAGATTTTCGACCTTGGTCTTCTCGGATTCAAAGTACTCATAGAACCCCAGCGCTCTAACGAGATGAATAAAATCCGCTCTTATGATATTTGCCGTATCTGTGAAATTATAATTCCTTAGTCCATTGTATAACATCCAATTCATTTGAGGCCATATTGGCCCCCTCCAATACCTTTTAGAATCGAACAAAGGACTGTCTACGTCAAAACTAGGGCAGATATAGAATCCCCGATTATGGAGATTTTTCAAATAATCGTTCAACTTTTGAGCTCTTTGTGCATTTGGAATATTTGCATATAAAGCCGAAAGCCCACCGATTTCCTTTTCTTTAATCTGTTGATTTCCTCTTTGATCAAATACCACAAAAGTGGACAGTTCTTCGTTCCAAAGTTTCTCTGAAAACTTGGGTTTTGATTGTTGTTGCCATTCTTCTATTTCACCGACATCAAATCCAAATTTGCGACCAATCTTTATTAAGCTATCATTCGACTTGATAAGCATGGCATTCATCAAAGTATCCTGAATTAGAAAGGGACTCTCTTTGTATATTGCATTGTCCTCATATCTGTACTTTTTGCCTAATTCAAGAAGATAAACGTACCGATCATACTGCTCCCGAGTCGGACGTTCATCATGAGGAGCTATGCTTGTATCTCTTCGAACATAATCTGGCAAATCAGATTCTTCAAGATCTATCCTGTCCAATGATTTGTCCCAAAGCGGTGAATTATCCCTTCCTGATTCCCAGGGATGAAAAATATAGGTCAAGCCTTCTCTTTCTGGATCTCTGCAGGTATAAAACCATCTATGGCTCTTTACAATTTTTGGATATAAATATTTGACAAAAGAGTTGAGCTGATCGTTTTCACGATGTTTGATTAGCAAGTTTTCTAAAACAAAACCATGCACAGGTGGTTGCGTAATTCCCGATGTTTTTGGTTTTGAGGGGGCCCCGCTATTTACTGCCGCATTCCAGAAATCGAAATTTGGAAAATACGATTTCTCACTTTCACTATGGAAAATAATATGCGGCACCATTCCATTTACCCATTGTCCAGAAAACAGAGAGGCAAGTTCTTGAATGGCTGATTCCAAATCATAATTTGCAAAGCCTATTGCTGTGAATCCAGAGTCCCAATTCCATTGAAAAGGATAAAGTTTTTCTGTTGGAATTGTAAAACCATTTCTCCAATTGCTCTTAAGAATATGTTTGGCTCTCGAAACTAAATCATCCATATAGTGACTTTAAAAAAACGAATGTTTTTTAAATCATGAACTTGTCAAAAAAAGTGTTGGCGGTCATATAAACCGCCAACACCAAAAATACATCTATATATGACTTAAAAATTTAGCGTAGCTGTTACAAAAGTTCTACGTGGCAAAATTGGTCTTCCAAAAAAGAACTCTCCTTCTCCCTCTACAATTGCTCTTGGGTTACCTTCTGTAATTCCTTGTGAATCTGTCAAATTGAAAATAGAGAATCCAACTCTAAAAACTTCACTTCCATCATTCAAATCAAATGAATACCCAGCTCCTAGTCGGATGATATTTATTGGATCCAATTCGATCGTATTATCATCGCTGGTAAACTTAGCACCCGTGTGGTTTAATGATGCGAATACATCAAAATTATTCTTATCATAATACAACCCTAGGAAACCAAGAAGCTTTGGCTGTCTAGCTAGCTCATTACCTTCATTTATAGTTTCGGAAGTACCATTGATCAAATCCTCTCTGATATTCTTGGTTATTTCATGACTCTGGAAAGTCAATGAACCTCTTAATTTAAATCCTTCGGCAAAAAGGTAATCCCAAGCAGCTTCCAGACCGATTGTCGCTGTATTTTGCTCATTTCGGTTGACTTGCTCCAACACGCCACCTACAAAAGAATTTTGAATTGAAATTCTGTCTTGAAGTGCTACATAATAAATGGCAGCAGAACCGCTCAATTTTTTACTACCGTATTTAACTCCACCTTCTCCTTGAATAATCGTTTCAGGATTATATTCCGTTCCGGTAACGCCAGTTGCAATTGGCGCAAACCCTCTTAATTGTGGAAAGAAATATCCTCGAGAGAAATTAGCATATAAATTGGTTGATTTACTCATCTCATAGAGACCAGCAATCGAAATTGCCAAGCCATCGGCTTCTACACCAGCGCGAACAAAACTACCATCAGCAAAATTCACATTGGCCAATTCTGGAGTTAACTCAGGATCTGTATAGACTGCAGAAGAAACAATATTCCCATTGCTAAATTGTCCTTCTGTTCTTTCATAACGGACACCAACGTCTAATCTCCATTTATCGGCTATAATCTCATCAGTTAAATAAAATGCCGTCCTATTTTGACTTAAAAATCTATTACTGGTCTGTCCAATTCTATTTGACAAACCTCCTTGAGAATAGACAACATTTTGCCCTAAAGAATCGACATAACTAATATTCACTAAACGCGGATTATTATTCCATTCGGAGACTGCTCTGTATTGAAAATTAATGTCTTCGGCTTCAGATCGTCCTAAAAAGGTACCAACTGTTATGTTATGGCTTCCGCTTGCTGTTGTAATATTTTTAGTCAAAGATGCTTCCCCAGAAAAATCAGACATAGGACGAATTCTATCTACATGTAAGTTGTCTACCACTAAATCTGAACCACTTACCTGGGTATCCAGCCCTAAATAATTAGCTGAATAACTCATGTGACCAGGGGCAACGGTTTCCATGTATCTATCCATCGTAATTGGATTTCCACCATTTGCACCATTTCCTCCTACATGCAATGCGAAACTATGCTGATAATTGGCCAATTTGGCCTTAGCGTTAAATTTAAGGTCGCTAGCTAAATCATACTCAAAATCTCCCATTGCGTAGCCTCCTTTGGTGTAAACTCCATCTCCATATGGGCTATTATAAACTCCGCCCGCTGTCAAAAAAGAGGTATTGCTTAATTCTCCAGACATTAATTGAGAAACCGGCTCACCATCATTACCATCAATTCTTTCTCTGCTTCCACCTTCTAGAGGAAGAGGCATTAAGAATTGGGCTCTATCATTAATAAACTGAGTATGTACAGTGAATGATCCTCTCTCAAAGTTCTTTTTCAAATTTGCTCTTAATTGCCCTCCTCTTGTTGGAACCCCAGTTTCATATGGACCATTATCGTATCGCATAAAACCTGTAATGGCATAAAATGTCTTTGAATCCTCACTACCTAATCGACCTCCGCTGTAAAAATCTGCTCTCACTCTTCCCTGATCCGCAGTTTCTAAATTGAATACATTCCCAGGGTTCGAGTCGCCAGTTTTACTCACATAATTTATTATCCCTGCTGGTGAACCTGCACCGTACAGAACCGCAGCTCCACCTCTAACAAATTCGACCCCTTTGAATCCGATATCTGGTCTCGCGTATACGTCATGCGCTGATGAATTTAAACCAAAGCTAGTCATTAATGGAGCACCATCGTATTGCAGGGGATTAAATGTATATTGTCCCCCAGAAGGCAAGCCTCTCACAAATAAATTGGTAGCCGTTTCACCACCTCCGCCTTCTGCAGTGATTCCTGGAATACTCCTTAAGATATCCGCCTGGCTATTTGCATTTAATCGCGTGATTTCGGCCATTCGCAGTGTACTCATTGAAAGAGGTGCTTCTTTTTGCGACCTGAATGTACTTGAAGCAGTAATCACCACTTCATTCATTCCAATTCCCGCAGAAAGTTTAAAATCTTGAGTTATTGAGTTTCCACTTGTTACTGTTATTTCTATATTCTGACCATCGTATCCAATAAAGGAAACATAGATGGAGTATGTACCATCTTTTACGTTTAATGAATAATTTCCATTAAAGTCGGCCACTGTTCCAGTATTCAATTCTTTGACAAAAACACTTGCCCCAATCAAAGGTGAACCGTCATTTGCATCGCTAATTTTGCCAGAAATAACATTTTGGGCATTTCCTACCAGAAAGGAAAATGTAAGCCCTATCAATAAGATGATCTTAGGTAAAGATCGCTTTGAATTCTTC
>JBCCIF010000045.1:0-25954 GCA_039028335.1 Bacteroidota bacterium | reverse complement strand
TTCAAAAAGGTTTAGCGCCTAATATGCAATAGAAATAAAATTTAAATTGTTCGAGGCAACCCTTCCAAATTTTCTTCGTCTTTGTTTCGCGATTGAAAATCTAAAAGATAATTTTGTCGCAGATAAGATAAAGTAGAAAACACTATAAAAACCAAAGAAATAATGTTCGATTTACTAGACATAACAAATTCTTGTTCAACTGAACCGCGTTTCAGTTACGAACGGCTTTGGGCTTTATCACATTCATAGAAAATATTTTTCAGTAAAATAGATAACCCGAAGCCTCCAGCTCTCGGGTTTTTTATTGCCGTAAAACGGCAATAGCCCAATGAGAAAATAAATCAAAGAACTAATAATTTGAAATTATTCCCATGGGAAAGAAACTTAAAGGGAAAGACCTTATACGCTTAGGCTTCCCACAAAACAATACAATTAACATTGCGCTAGGTCAGATTTCAAGATACCGAAAGCGCGAAAAAAAAGAACGCATACTTGAGGAGGCAAAAAACGTTTTGCAAAATCCAGATAGCTATGTCGGTCATGCAATTTGGGGAAAAGTGGTTGAAGGAATGCAAAAGCCAGTGGAAGTCAAAATGCAACAATTGATGAATAGCAGAGCGCCATTTAGCATTTTTGGTGAAAATGAAATTGACGATCAAGCCAAGCGTCAGTTGTATGATGCATTGAAACTTCCTGTAGCAAAGGCCGGAGCATTGATGCCAGATGCCCATACAGGCTATGGATTGCCCATTGGTGGAGTACTTGCTACTGAAAATGCAGTCATCCCATATGGTGTTGGTGTGGATATTGGATGCAGGATGAGCCTTTCTGTGTTTCCTATTAAGGCCAGCTATATCGAAGGCAAAAAATACGCTCTAGAAAACATGCTGAAAGAACACAGCAAATTTGGAATGTACGAAACGCACAAGATAAAACACGATCATGAAATTTTTGAGCGCGCGGAATTCAAAGAAATTCCCCTGATCAAAAAATTGAGAGATAAGGCATATAAACAGCTGGGTACATCCGGCAGCGGAAATCACTTCGTTGAATTTGGCATTGCCAATTTCGAAGAGGAGCATTCATCATTGGGCATTCCTAAAGGAACATATATGGCACTTCTCACACATAGTGGTTCTCGAGGTTTAGGCGCAAATATTGCCAAACACTATACCTATCTAGCGACCAAGCAATGTCCATTACCCAGACAGGTCAAACACTTGGCCTGGTTGAAAATGGACTCGCATGATGGATTGGAATATTGGGCAGCAATGAATTTGGCCGGAGACTATGCCAAAGCTTGTCATGACAATATACATAAAAGGATGAGTAAACTATTGGGCGCAAAAGCTCTCGTGAATATTGAAAACCACCACAATTTTGCCTGGAAAGAACAATTGAATGGAGAAGAGGTAATTGTGCATCGAAAAGGTGCGACTCCAGCGGCAAAAAATGAACTCGGTATTATACCAGGTTCAATGACTGCACCAGGATTCATTGTTTCTGGAAAAGGAAATGTTGCGAGTTTAAATTCAGCATCACATGGTGCTGGAAGATTGCATTCGAGAAGAGCTTGTAAAGCCAAGTTCACGCGTTCAGACATTAAACATGCTTTAAATAAAAATAGAGTGACACTCATTGGAGGAGGAATTGACGAAGCACCTATGGCCTACAAAAACATAAAAAAGGTCATGGCGAATCAAGAAGAATTGGTTGAAGTACTGGGAACCTTCACTCCAAAAATTGTCAGAATGGATAAGTAATGAAAGAAATAGACATCATAATCAGTTCAGGAAGAGGACCAGCGGAGTGCGCTTGGGTGGTTGAACAAGTCTATGAGAAATTTGTGAAAGACGCTGATCAAAAGAAGATCAAGACCAGCATCATTCATCAAGTGAAAGGGCCCAAGGCAAACACTTCTTCTTCTATTAGAATAAGATTGATCGGACAAGATCTTAGTGTTTATCTGAAGGCTTGGTTAGGTACCATCCTTTGGATTGGCCAGAGCCCTTTTCGCCCTGATCATAAAAGAAAGAATTGGTTCATCAATATTCAGATAGCCAACAGAATTGAAAAAAATGGGGCGATCAATGAAAGAGATCTCGCCTATGAAGTCTTCAAGTCTGGCGGAGCTGGTGGACAAAATGTCAACAAAGTGGAAACTGCCGTGAGAGTGAGGCATGAGAAAAGTGGAGTGTCTGTAACGTGCTCGGATGAAAGGTCTCAATACATGAATATGAAAAAGGCAAAAGAGAAATTGCTAGAAATTATTCAAATGGGAGAAATGCAGAAGGCCAAGAAGAATGAAACATTGAATTGGCAAATACACAATAAATTAAAAAGAGGAAATCCGATAAAAAGCTTTGTTGGTTCCTCCTTAAAAGAGAAAAATTAAAATGGAAAGTTTAAGTGATCAATACTTTATTAAGGCTTTGGATCATTATCCGAGAAATCTGACAGAAACGTTGGAGTCATTGAATTATGCATTGTCGCACAATGAAGACAATGCTTATGCTCACTTTTTAATGGGAAGAATTTATGCTGAGCAAATCAAAGATAGGATCAATGCAGAGCATTACTTCCAAAGAGCAATTGCTTGTGACATAAGTCAGTCACAATTCTATCCTTACTTGATAAGCGCTCAAATAGAAATAGGAAAATTCGAAGAGGCACTAAAGACCATAAACTATGCTTTGACATTATCGAGTAGCAATAAAGGATGGGTTTATTGGCTTCAAGGTTTTTGCTTTGAATCAATGGAAGAATATGAAAAAGCAATTTCTAGTTTCAAAGAAGCCAAGAAAAATGCATTTAACACTTATTTCTTAAATGACACTAAAGACCAAATTAAAAGAGTGAAAGGGAAGCTTCACAAATCAAAAAAGAAGAAGAAAAAAGGGAAGAACAAAAAGAAATAATGAAAATGATAAAAATATATTTTGAATGAAACATGAATTGAAATAGAATTAAAATAAAACAGTAAGAATGACAATCAATTGGGAGACAGACAATTGCAAAATCACAAAAACTCGCCAAAAGCGAGGTGGGTAAATTCTGCCCTAAAATTTATCTTAACATGTTGATAATCAATATTTTAAAATAACTTTTTCTTGGATAATTCCGTATTTAATCTAAGATTTGCACCCAGATAAACGAAATGAAAAATTTAAAAAGACATAGCATAAATAATAGCGCGAGTTGGGCGTGTTTAGTTCAAATCGTTCGGCCGATGGAATTTCTGTATTCAGAATTACTCTTGGTCAAAAAGGAGAAGCTATTGTCTTAAATGAATTAAAAAATAAAAGATTGAAAGCACCTCCTTGTGAGGTGCTTTTTTTTTGTGTACCAGTGGAAAGACAAGCCAATAGGCGGTGGCCACGGTCTTGAAAACCGTTCGGAGTTAATGACTCGTGTGGGTTCGACTCCCACTCTTTCCGCAAATGGAGAATAGGTAAATATTGGTTCGTTGCATCCACCTGCTAAGTGGAACCGTGGAAACGCGGTGAAGGTTCGATTCCTTCATTCTCCGCAAAAGACAAGATAGCCAAATGGTTAAGGCATCGGTCTGCAAAACCGAGATTATGGGTTCGACTCTCATTCTTGTCTCTTTTTGGAAGTGTTGAGCAATTGGTTGGCTCGCCCGACTGTAAATCGGGTCTCTTCGGAGCATGTAGGTTCAAGTCCTACCACTTCCACAAGGTGCTTTATCATTTCAAGCCTTCGACTGTCTCTCAAGGTTAGAATTGGAAAAGCACCTACAACTGAGAGGATAACGGTGGTTGTTTACCCGCCTTGGACGCGGGAGGTCATAGGTTCGAACCCTATCTCTCAGACATAGAGCTCTGTAGTGCAATGACAACACGCAAGAATTTGACTCTTGCATTTGAGGTTCCTTGCCTGCCAGCAAGCAGGGATTCCTGGCAGAGTGACAAATGCAGAAGTGGCGAAAACGGTAAACGCGCCAGATTTAGAATCTGGTTTCCGAAAGGGATTGAGAGTTCGACCCTCTCCTTCTGTACACATGCTCCGTTAGCATAGTGGTGAGTGCAATCGGCTTTCCCCCGATAGACAAGGGTTCGATTCCCTTACGTAGTACAAGAATGCCCCGCTAGCCCAATTGGCAGAGGCATAGGATTTAAAATCCTTACGGTCCAAGTTCGAATCTTGGGCGGGGTACATATGGTGTCTTTAGTTTATGTGGTAAAACGCTTCATTGTGACTGAAGAGAACAGAGTTCGAGCCTCGAAGACACCCCATTGGAATAGTAGTAGAGATGGTCAATACGCCTCACTGAAAATGAGGAGATAGAGGTTCGAGTCCTTTCTGTTCCGCAGAAAATAGGAATATAGTTTAAAGGATAAAACGTTGGGCTACGGCCCCGAAGATGCGAGTTCGAATCTTGCTATTCCTACAAAATTTTTAGTACGCAAATAGATTGCGTAGTTAATTGTAAATATTTGTCTTGTTCATTGACACCCCAGCGCAATTGGTGCTGGGGTTCTATTAAGAAAATGAAAACGTTCTTTTAAAAAATTGAAAAAACTGGTTGAGGTGTTTGATGTATTTCAACATCATGTTGCAATTGGATGCCGAAAGGCATTTCAGGATTGTATTTATGCGAAAGCCAGCACCAGGATTTACTGAACCTAAATCCCCATGTTATGCGGGTTCGAGTCCCGTCAGGTATAATGCACCTGTGGCGTAATTGGAAAACGCACTAGACAGTTAATCTAGCAACATAAGCGGATAGAGCAACGTGTTAAAACACGTGGGTCGGTGGTTCGAATCCACCCCTTTGAGGTAAGGTAGCTCAGTTACACCTCCCTTTATATTCTAGAAAATCCTGGATCTTTCCTTTTCGAGAATCACTAAATGTGATCCGAGAAAAAACTGGATGATGCCAGAGCTTTAGGAACAGAAATTTTGAATGATTTTCATTTCTCTCAGACGAAACGACTGTCAGGATCTCTTTCCCTTCCTTCATCTCAAATTGCTTTAAAAACTATCCATTTTCGAGTCTGCTCCGCAGATTCCAGTCGGAAAGATCCGGAGATTTTCTTTTTGTTTTTGTATGAATAATTAAATCGATATATCATGTTTAGAGTAAAAGTTAAAACGTATGAAAAAGGCCTCTTATTTAAAGGTCAAGATCTCATCAAAGTATTGAACAGCGGCACGTATTGGATCAAAGGAAACAAAAGAGTCAAGATTTATAGTGCTTTAGAGCGCTTTGAGGCTCCAATAGATATTTCCTTACTCTTAAAGAATCAAGAACTTTATGAGCAATTGTATATCGTTGAAGTGTCAGATGAACAGATTGCATTGTTGTTTAAAAACAACGTATTTCAGTCTGTTCTCACCGAGGGCACATATGCTTATTGGAAGGATCATTCTTTATATACATTCAAAATTTTGGACATGAATAAATTGAAGGTAGAAGAAGAATTATCAAAGAAAGTTTTGGAGTATTTGTGCTATCAAAATATTGTCAAAAAAGCGGAAGTCAGAAACTTCGAGATGGCTTTAGTAACCAAAGATGGTGAATTAGTCGAAGTTTTAAAAGCCGGCTCATATTACTTCTTCAAACAATTGGCGAATGTGCAAATCGAAGTAGTTGATTTGAGACAGCAAAACATGGAGTTAAGCGGTCAAGAAATCTTAACAAAAGATAAAGCAAACTTGAGAATCAACTTTGAATGTACGTTTAAAGTCAATGACCCTGTTGTTGCCTTATTGAAAAACATAGATTTCAGAAAGCAACTCTACACCATTTTGCAAATGGCCTTGAGAGCCTATGTAGGTCAGTTGTCTTTTGATGAAATTCTCGCTCTTAAATCAGAGGCAGGCAATTTTGTCAAATCAGAATGCAAAAGACAATGTATTGAATTAGGCATTGATTTAATCTCCTGTGGTATTAAGGATATCATTTTACCAGGAGATATTAAAGACATCATGAATCAAGTATTGGTTGCTGAGAAAAAGGCGGCAGCAAGCATGATCATGAGAAGAGAAGAAACTGCTTCGACTAGAAGTATGTTGAACACAGCTAAATTGATGGAGACGAATAAAATGCTCTATAAATTAAAGGAAATGGAATTCGTTGAAAAAGTGGCCGACAAGGTGGGTGAAATCACTGTAGATGGCAAAGGCAGCCTTTTCGGTCAATTGAAAGGCATGTTAAGCACGCCTCCTTAAGATTGCGAAGCGAGATCAGTTTTGATCTCGCTTTTTTAGTCAAATTAATGCACTTTTATCAAACTTAAAAGCCCTATTTTTGTTCCATTAATATGAGATTCAAAGTCTTTATTATACTATTCGTTTTTATGCTTACATCACTCGATATTGATGCCCAATGTGCAATGTGCAAGGCGGTTGTCGAATCGGGGATGGATACTGACAATAAAGTAATTATGGGTCAAGGAATAAACAAAGGAATTTATATCCTGATGGTTATTCCCTACGTATTATTAGGGATCATATTTTACAATATGTACAAAGTACGACAAGCAGAACGCAATGAACACTATTAAAGAAGCATTAGAAAAACGCATTCTCATTTTGGATGGTGCGATGGGCACTATGATTCAAGAACATTCTTTGAGTGAAGAAGACTTCCGTGGAGATCGATTTCAAGATCATAGCCATCCGCTTAAAGGGAACAATGACATTTTATGCATTACCAAACCGGAGATCATTGAAGAAATTCATCTAAAATTTTTGGAAGCGGGTGCAGATATTATTGAGACGAATACCTTCAGTGGAACTAGCGTAGCTCAGGCAGATTACGCGATGGAAGAAATCGTATACGAGCTCAACAAAAAAGCGGCAGAAATCGCAAAAAGAGCGGCTGAAAAAAAATCCAGTCCTGAAAAACCCAGATGGGTTGCTGGCGCATTGGGCCCCACAAACAAAACGGCTTCATTATCACCTGATGTCAATGACCCCGGCTATCGAGCAATTACTTTTAATGAATTGGTCGAAGCCTATGCTGAACAAACAAGAGGATTAATTGATGGAGGTGCCGACCTCTTATTGGTTGAAACAATTTTCGACACGCTTAAT
Organism: Bacteroidota bacterium; assembly: GCA_039028335.1. Classification (GTDB taxonomy): domain Bacteria; phylum Bacteroidota; class Bacteroidia; order Flavobacteriales_D; family JABDKJ01; genus JABDKJ01. The sequence continues at coordinate 18,892 of JBCCIF010000045.1, read as the reverse complement.
GCAAAGGCCGCCTTCTTTGCCATAAAGCAAGTATTCAGAGAGAAAAATATTGAACTGCCTTTGATGGCTTCAGGAACAATAACGGATGCCAGCGGGCGGACATTGAGCGGTCAAACTGCTGAGGCCTTTTTAATTTCTTTGTCTCATCTTGACCTCTTGAGCATTGGATTCAATTGTGCTTTGGGAGCTGATCAATTAACGCCCTACATAAAAGTCTTAGCCAGAAAATCTGATTTCTATGTTTCGGCTTACCCCAATGCCGGCCTACCGAATGAAATGGGCGAATACGATCAAAGCCCTGAAGACATGCGCAATCAGGTCGAAGAATACCTAAAAGATGGTTTGGTCAACATTCTTGGCGGTTGTTGCGGTACTACTCCAGAGCATATTCAAGAGATGGCTGAGGTGGCTGCCAACTACAAACCAAGGGTTCAATCTGTTGTGAGTATGGATTCTTAAGGCCTTAGGTTCTTGAGTCAATAAATCTGAATATCGTTCAATCAAATTCTATCACAGCATGGGGTCTAGAGAAGTGCAAACATTCTCATTTTTTGTTTCCTATTTAAATTGACATTTTGATTATTGCACAGCAATAAACAAAAAAGGCCGTCCTTTACAGACGGCCTCCTTCCGAACTAACCAAAACTAACCAAATTATTGCGATTCAATCGCTAGATTGAATCAGGATTGGGTAAGAATGATTTCTTTTTCTTCGACCATTTTTCGAAGATTTATTAAAGCATAGCGCATACGGCCAAGAGCGGTATTGATGCTCACATTTGTGCGTTCTGCAATGTCCTTAAAACTCATACCCATATAATGCCTTAACATGATAATTTCTTTTTGTTCATCCGGCAACATTTCAACTAAATGCTTAAGATCTGAATGAATCTGATCTGTGATCATTTCTTCCTGCACATTTTGATCTTCATTCTCAATTGTCGCAAAGGGGCTGTACTCTTCATCCTCCCTTACCTTAGGCATCTTCTTTGATTTTCTGAAATGATCAATAACTAAATTATGAGCAATCCGAATTACCCATGGAAGAAATTTCCCCTCTTCATTGTATTTCCCCGACTTGAGCGTATTGATGACCTTAATAAATGCATCTTGAAAGATGTCATCGGCTAGATCATTATCTCTTACCATCAAATAAACGTGTGTATACACCTTATTTCGATGGCGATTTAATAATTGCTCAAATGCTTTTTCGTTTCCGTTGATGTACTTTTTGATCAGAATCTGATCAGATAAACCAGAACATTGCATAATAATTCCTCCCTTTAATTAATTCGTAAAATCTTTCTTTTTAAAGTAGAGCTTTATGCAATAATTTCTTCTGTTTTAATTAGACAATTAGCTTGCGCTATTTCTTTTAACGCAGTTTTTTCATTTTTATTACACCATTCAACAAATATTTTTTGTTGCTGTTGTAATTCTTATACAAACTTAGACTCTTTTACCCTATTTGTCAACAGAAAGGTCTACTTTTGAGCGTTAATTCCTGTTAAATAGCAACAATAACTATGCCGAAAACCGCGAGCAAAAGCACCAAAAAAATAACTGAAATCACAATAAAAGGAGCTCGCGTACACAATTTGAAGAACATCACCGTTCGGATACCTCGAAACAAACTAGTGGTTATAACGGGTTTGTCCGGTTCAGGCAAGTCTTCTCTGGCTTTTGACACCCTCTATGCAGAAGGCCAAAGAAGATATGTCGAATCGCTTTCTTCCTATGCGCGTCAATTTCTTGGGAGATTAGATAAGCCCGATGTGGATTTGATCGAAAACATTTCTCCAGCCATAGCCATTGAACAAAAAGTAGTAAGCAGAAATTCTCGTTCGACAGTTGGAACAGCAACGGAGATTTACGACTACATGAAATTGCTCTTTGCGCGAATTGGCAAGACCATTTCGCCAAAATCAGGCAAAGAAGTAAAAAGAGATCGTGTAGAAGATGTCATTTCGGATATAGAGAAACTGCCTGAAAGCACGCGGATTGTCTTAACCGCTCCAATTTATACCATCGAACGAAGTTTAATGGAACAAATAAAGGTTCTTGAACTTCAGGGCTATGCAAGATTGATGGTTAAGGGAAAGATTGAGAAAATTTCTTCAATAGAAAAAGAACCTCAAGGTGAAGTACAATTGGTTGTAGACCGATTCACAGCAGAACAAAGTGAAGAAAACCTCGGACGAATTGCAGATTCTTTAGAGACAGCTTTTTTCGAAGGAAGAGGTGAGTTAACCTTGTTATATGATCTCGATGAAAAGCACATCGAAAAGAATTACAATAACCGTTTTGAATTGGACGGAATGACCTTTACTGAACCCAGCGTGCATTTCTTCAGCTTCAACAATCCCTTGGGGGCTTGTAAAACTTGCGAAGGGTTTGGGTCTGTTATCGGCATCGATCCCGATTTAGTGATTCCCAACAAAACACTTTCAGTTTATGACGGAGCCATTGTTTGTTGGAAAGGGGAAAAAATGGGGATGTGGAAAGATCAACTCGTGATGAATGCGGACAAATTCAATTTTCCAATTCACCGTCCTATTCACGAATTAAGCGAAGAAGAGTATAAATTGCTTTGGGCAGGAAATGAGCATTTCGATGGTCTCGATGCATTTTTCGAATACGTAGAAAGTAAATCCTATAAAATTCAGTATCGTGTGATGCTTTCGCGCTATAGAGGAAAAACAACCTGTCCCGAATGTGAAGGAAGCCGATTGCGATCAGACACAAATTTTGTGAAGGTCGGAGGAGCCTCGATAAAAGAACTGACTGAGATCTCCGTGGCGAAATGTGCAGTATTTTTTAATTCACTTGAACTCAATAAGCACGATTCAGCTATTGCTTCGCGCATTCTTATTGAAATTAAGAACAGGCTTTCCTATTTAAATGATGTCGGTCTAGGCTATTTAACCCTGAACAGAAAATCAAATACTTTATCCGGAGGAGAATCGCAGCGTATCAATCTCGCAACTTCTTTAGGATCGAACTTGGTAGGCTCAATGTACATTTTGGACGAACCCAGTATCGGTCTGCATGCCCATGATACCACAAGATTGATTTCAGTGATTCAGTCCTTACGCAACCTTGGAAATACGGTGGTCGTTGTAGAGCATGATGAAGAAATGATGCAAGCTGCAGACAAGATAATAGATATGGGACCCGGTGCCGGTCATCATGGTGGCGAAGTCGTTTTTGAAGGGGTGCACGCAGAATTAATTGATCAAAAAGACAGTCTTACCGCAAAATATTTGACGGGCAGAGAAGAGATTCCTGTACCAAAGAAAAAACGAACCTGGCGAGAAGCAATTGAAATTTGTGGAGCAAGGGAAAACAACCTGAAAAATGTTGATGTAAAGATCCCATTGGGCATTCTAACGGTGGTAACCGGAGTAAGTGGATCCGGAAAAACATCATTGATTAAGGACATCCTCTATCCTGCCGTCCAACGCCATTTAGGCAATTATGCAGAACGGGTTGGCGAGTACAGTGATATTAAAGGAAATTTCTCACGAATTGGAGCTGTCGAGTTTGTTGATCAAAATCCTATCGGAAAATCTTCGCGCTCAAATCCTGTCACTTATGTTAAAGCCTTTGATGAAATTCGAACGCTCTTTGCTAAGCAACAATTGTCGCAAATCAGAGGATACAAAGCTGCCCATTTCTCCTTTAATGTTGCTGGAGGAAGATGCGAAACATGCGAAGGTGAAGGTTCTGTAAAAATTGAAATGCAATTCATGGCAGATATCACTTTGGAATGCGAGACCTGCAAAGGCAAGCGCTTTTCTGAAGAAGTATTAGAGGTTGAATTCCAAGAAAAGAACATCAGCGATATTCTGCGAATGACGGTTGATGAGGCCATCTCATTTTTTGGAAAAGATGACAGTACGCTGCCTAAAAAAATACTCACAAAGCTCAAGCCTTTGCAAGATGTTGGCTTGGGATATGTGCAATTGGGCCAAGCTTCAAGCACGCTTTCTGGTGGTGAAGCTCAACGTATTAAATTGGCTTCCTTTTTATCAAAAAAGGAAAAGCAAGAAAAGACCTTGTTCATTTTTGACGAACCTACAACAGGTTTGCACTTTCACGATGTACGCAAACTCCTCAAATCCCTTTATGCCCTTATTGAAATTGGGCATTCGGTAGTTGTCATAGAACACAATTTAGACGTCATCAAATGTGCCGATTGGATGATCGACATGGGTCCAGTTGGTGGTGAAGAAGGAGGTCATATCATCTTTGAAGGACAACCTGAAGATGCTCCTTCTGAAAAGAAATCAATTACGGGAACGTATTTGAAAGGTAAAGTTTAGCCTTTTTGAAATACGATAATATCCTGAAAAGAATTTGCTTCATTTTTCAAGCTATTGTCAGTCCAAAATCCCGGGATCATTTTTTCTACCTTTAACCCAGCATTCTCTGCCATTTCTTGAAGACTCTTAATATGAAAAGCGGTATTTGCCGCTTTGGTTTTCGCATCCATTAATCGATAATCTTCAATCTGAAAGGGAAAAGAAAAAGCGCGTTTAGGGTTAGCAATTATCGATTCATTATCATCGGAATAAATAAAGAATGTCGATAAACATTTCCCATTGTCTTTCAAAGTTCTTGCTATCTCTTTTAAATAGTGCTGCACCTCATCTTTTTGCATGTGTGTGAAAACGGAAAAGAGAAATGAGCGATTAAAACGTTCATCTGCATAGGGAAAGGTGAAGTCACTTGCTTTGCTCTTTACAGAATTGTACAGATCATTATTCAGTGGTGTATACTGGAATTGAAAATGAGGATATTTTGAACTGATATTTTTTTGGCACCAATTGATATTCTCGCTCATAACATCGAAGCCTTCATAAGAACCATTGTCGAGATAATCTACCAGAGCAACTGCAGTTCGGCCAATACCGCATCCAATATCTAAAAGGGCATGATTACTCGCTATGCCTGCATGTCTTTTTAAGAGATCAACTTGATGTTTCCCTTGAGCAATGAAATCCCCTGAGCCAATAAATATTTTTCCTTTCGGAGGCTCCAATTCGGATCTCTTTCCAAAAATCTCGTTCGGCAAATAATAGACACGCCTTGCCAAGAGACGCAGTTTTGGGGGCAATATGTAGTATATCTTTCTAAGCAAGAATTTCTTTAAATCGCACAAAGCTAAAATAGATTTCTTGAATAAAAGAGAATACCTTTGCAGCGTTTTGGAACGCTTACTTAAAAAATTAAGAAAAAACGTTTGGTCAGCCATCAAGGACTTTGACATGATCGAGAAAGGCGACCGAATCATGGTTTGCATTTCTGGAGGAAAGGACAGCTATACATTATTGGATATGCTTTTGCATGTCCAGGCTACAGAGATCTACGATTTCGAAATCATTGCGGTTAACATGGATCAAAAACAACCGGGATTTCCGGAAGATGTATTACCGAATTATTTCGAATCCTTGGGAGTTCACTATAAAATCATTGAACGCGACACCTATTCCATTGTCATGGACAAAACACCGGTGGGCAAAACTATGTGCAGTTTATGTTCTCGCCTGAGAAGGGGAACCCTCTATACAGCCGCGGAAGAATTAGGATGCAATAAATTAGCTTTAGGTCATCATCGAGAAGACATTATTGAGACCTTATTTCTCAATCTCATGTTCAGTGGAAAATTAGAAGCTATGCCTCCTAAATACCGCACAGATGACGGCAAACACGTTGTACTTCGTCCACTGGCCTATTGCAAAGAACCGGAGATCGCTGAATTTGCTAAGCATAAAGAATTTCCTATCATCCCTTGTAATTTATGCGGATCTCAAGATGGTTTACAAAGACAACGGATAAAAAAGATGTTGGCTGAATGGGAAGAGCAGCAACCGGGAAGAAAAGAAGTGATTTTCAACGCCATTAAAAACGTTTCACCATCGCACCTGATGGATAGAAATCTATTCGATTTTCAATCTTTGAACGAGAATATTCTGAATTCTTAATTTTGCGAAATGAATATGAGGACGAATAAAGCCTTAATCCATCTCTTCAAAGTCAACATATTCAGAGCTATCTGTTGACTTCTGTTTTGTTTTTTGAGGAGCTCTCTTCTCTATAACAACATCTCCTTCCTGTCGAGGAGTTTCTGATGTATAACCATATTGTCTTTTTGCAGGACTGAAAAGTCTGGATAGAAATTTATAAATGATGTATCCGAAGACAACATATAGTAAAGTTCGAAAAATAGACATATTTCAAATTTAATGAGAATTTAAAGAAATACCTGCATTAATGGACAAACGGTTATATGACTGAATTAGTGCTTTATTTCCTGTGGCAAGCGTTCATCATTCATGAGCGAAAGACCCAATAAAACAATAATCATCGCAATACCCATACACATCCACATGACCTTAAAACCAAAGTAATCTGCAAGAAAAGCACCTATTAAGGGAGCCAAAATATGTGTTACCGAAAAGATCATAGAATAAACAGCCATAAACTTCGCTGAATGTCCTTTGGGAGCCATATTCAAAGCCAACGATCCAGCAAAGGGTAAATAAAAAATCTCTCCCATTGTTATGAAAATCATGTAAAGCAAAGGCATTGCAAAAACATACGGATTGAAAATACTAAAGCTCTCTGAATAATAAAGGAAGACATATGCAAAAGCACAAATTAACGTGCCTCCAAAGAGTATTTTCCGTTTATTGAATTTTTCATACATCTTGACAATGGGCATTTCCATAAAAAGGATCATAAGACCACTCAATGAATAAGTCAATCCTACTATGAATTCGGCATAGCCCAACTCAGACTTCATGAAGATGGGATACATATAGATTATCTGAAAAAAAGAAAAAGCCCAGAACAAGTTGGAAAAAAGGAGCCATGCAAAAGACTTTAGATCAATCTCCCTCCATTTTAGTGGTGTCTTTTTTGCTTCTTTGATTTTTTCCTTATCGTTCAAGCCGAGAAAGATCAAAAGCACAAAACCTGCAACCACACATGTAATTCCATCTACGTAAAACAACAATGTATATCCTTTAATCCCTATTAAAAATCCACCGACTACCGGGCCAATGGAAATTCCAAGATTTATTGCAAGTCTCAACAATGCCAAAGATCTCGTTCGGTTATCGGATCTTGAGTACATAGTTAAACTTCCCATGTTTGCTGGCCGGTACATATCAGCAAAGAATATTGCAAGGAAAAGAAGAAGAGAAAAGTGCCAAAGTTCGGAGGCGTATTGCATTACAAAGATAAATACTCCGCTCAACGCAAGAGCCATAAATTGCACTCTTAAATAACCTACTTTTTCTGAGATAACTCCGCCCATAAAAACTCCTGCAAGACTTCCTATTCCGTAGAACATTAAAACTGATCCCGTTTCAGCCAGTGAATAATCCAGATGCTCTTTGAGGTAGACCCCCAAAAAGGTAGTCACCATCAAGCCGCTGCGATTGATGAGGATGACCAAAGCCAAAATCCAAACTTCTCGCGACAAGCCGCGAAAGGAATTAAAATATGTTTGTATCGCTTTTATCATCATAAAAAAAGGGCGCTTTCAGCGCCCTTTAACTTATCTACTTAAGTACAAGTTTCGTTCGCTATAGACCTTCAGGAAGAAGGGATCTTTCAGGTTCTCTATGAACTGAATTGCCTCTCCAGTTGATTTCATTTCCGGACCTAACTCCTTGTTCACATTCGGGAATTTATCGAAAGAGAAGACCGGAATCTTGATTGCATAACCCTCTTTATTAGGATTGAAATTAAAATCACTTACTTTCTTCTCTCCGAGCATGATCTTAGTCGCATAATTCACATACGGCTCACCATATGATTTTGCGATGAAAGGAACTGTTCGAGAGGCTCTTGGGTTTGCTTCTATTACATAAACTTTGTCGTCCTTGATTGCAAATTGAATATTGATCAAACCTACCGTCTCTAAAGCAACGGCAATCTTTTTGGTATGTTCTTCAATTTGATTGACAATAAGGTCTCCCAAATTATAAGGAGGCAGCACGGCATATGAATCTCCAGAGTGAATTCCAGCTGGCTCGATATGCTGCATTATTCCAATGATATATACATTTTCTCCATCACAAATTGCATCTGCTTCAGCTTCTATCGCTCCATCTAAGAAATGGTCGAGGAGAATCTTATTATCTGGCATACTCTGTAAGATGTTCACCACATGCTTCTCCAATTCATCTTCATTAATGACAATCTTCATCTTTTGTCCTCCCAATACATAAGAGGGTCTCACTAATAAAGGAAAGCCTAATTCTTTTGAAAGTTCCAAAGCCTGATCTGCGCTTTCAACAACACCAAATCGTGGATATGGGATCTCCAACTCTTTCAGCAGTGTTGAAAAAGTCCCTCTATCTTCTGCCTTATCCAAAGCCTCAAAAGAAGTACCCATAATTGGAATGTTGTAGCGCTCCAATTTCTCTGCCAATTTCAAGGCTGTTTGACCACCCAATTGAACGATTACACCATCTGGCTTTTCGTGCAATATAATATCGTAAATGTGCTCCCAGAATACGGGCTCGAAATACAATTTGTCTGCCGTATCGAAATCGGTTGATACCGTTTCTGGATTGCAATTGATCATGATGGTTTCATAGCCACATTCCTTCGCAGCCAAGACTCCGTGAACGCAACAATAATCGAATTCGATGCCCTGACCTATTCGGTTTGGCCCTGATCCCAGTACAACAATTTTCTTTTTATCGGTTCGAACCGATTCATTCTCATCTTCAAAAGTCGAATAATAATAAGGGGTTTGTGCTTCAAATTCTGCCGCACAAGTATCTACCAATTTATATACTCTTTTGATTCCTAAATCGTGTCGTTTATGGAAGACTTCGCTCTCAAGGCATTGTAAAAGATGTGCAATTTGTCTGTCGGCATACCCCTTTTGCTTGGCTTCATACAAGACATCTTTTGGTAAAGACTCTAGCGTAAATCCTTGAATTCGCTTTTCTACGCTGATCAAATCTTCAATTTGTCTCAAGAACCAATTATCAATCTTGGTTTTTTCAAAAACTGTCTTTAAGGGGATACCCATTTTGATCGCGTCATAAATATGGAACAACCTGTTCCAGCTTGGGAACTCCAGACTCTTCAGAATTTCGTCTTGATTGGTCAATTCACGCCCATCTGCTCCTAAACCATTTCGCTTAATTTCTAAAGATTGACATGCTTTTTGAAGCGCTTCTTGGAATGACCGACCAATACCCATCACCTCTCCTACTGACTTCATTTGTAGACCAAGAGAACGATCAGAGTCTTGGAATTTATCGAAGTTCCATCTCGGTATTTTTACGATTACGTAATCCAAGGTAGGCTCGAAATAGGCTGATGTTGTCTTGGTGATTTGATTGTCCAATTCATCCAAGTGATAGCCGATCGCTAACTTGGCAGCAATCTTTGCAATAGGATATCCTGTCGCCTTTGATGCCAATGCCGAGCTTCTCGATACTCGTGGATTAATCTCTATCGATATAATATCTTCTTTATCATCAGGACTGACTGCAAATTGCACATTGCAACCTCCAGCGAAATCACCTATCGCTCGCATCATTTGGATCGCCATGCTCCGCATTTTCTGGTAGGTATAATCAGAAAGCGTCATGGCCGGAGCAACTGTAATCGAATCTCCTGTATGAATACCCATTGGGTCCATATTCTCTATCGAACAAATGATCGCCACATTGTCATTGCTGTCCCTCAATAACTCCAACTCGAATTCCTTCCAACCCAAAACGGCTTTATCAATCATCACTTCGTGAATCGGTGAAGCATGTAAACCTCTTGTTAAGAGTTTATCGAAGTCTTCCTGATTGTGTACAAAAGAAGCTCCCGATCCACCTAGTGTAAAAGAAGGTCTAATCACCAATGGAAAGCCTAATTCCTGGGCAATTTCTTTTCCTTCAAGAAATGATCTGGCGATACTTGATGGGGCTGAACCGATTCCGATATCATTCATCAAGTTTCTGAATTTCTCTCTGTCCTCTGTAATTTCAATGGCGTCAATATCCACCCCAATAAGACGAATATTGTTGTCTTCCCATATTCCTCGCTTATCACATTCTATGCAGAGATTCAATGCCGTTTGCCCTCCCATGGTAGGCAACACAGCATCAATGTCTTTGTGCATAGCACAGATTTCAGCGATGGAATCTGGATTAAGCGGTTTGAGATAGATATTGTCTGCAACCACCTGATCGGTCATGATAGTAGCAGGGTTAGAGTTGATTAAAGTTACGGTTATCCCTTCTTCGCGCAACGAACGCGATGCTTGAGATCCTGAATAATCAAATTCGCAGGCCTGTCCGATTACGATGGGGCCACTTCCAATAATGAGTACGTGTTTAATACTGGTATCCTTCGGCATATTTCATTAATTATAGTCCAAAAAAAATCACCAACGTTTTCGTGGTGATTGATTTATACTGATTGATCCTTTGGTCATAATCGGATGCGAAATTAATGTTTTCTTTGCCTTTATCCATCACGATTTATTAACATATCACCCTTTTTCTTTAGCATTTGACACTTTTGGACAGGGAAATCGCACTTTTATCGCTTTTCATGGCTTTGGCCAAGATGGGTTTGACTATCAAATTTTTGAATCGGCCAAAAAAGAAGAATGGCAAATTTTTGCTTTTCACTGGTTCTTCCACCATTCACAATCCAAATATCCTGCTGACCGGATCACTAAAAATGAAATTAGCAAAAAGGAATTTGCTGCTTTATTCATTCAATTTCTCAATGATCGCGGGATTGAAAAAATTGGTTTAATGGCTCATAGCATGGGTGGCAAAATGGCCATGGCTTTGGTAGAGGAAATTCCAGAAAGGATTCGTGAAGTGATCTTTTTTGCTGCGGATGGAATTGAACAAAAATTTTGGAATGGTTTTTCTGTCAACAACCCCATTGGCCGTTTGGCCTTCAAATCGATTATTCGTTTCCCTTGGTTTTCCTTGGCTCTCGGAAAAATATTGCTTAAAACTGGACTGATGAATGAAAAGATCTATGCTGTTTCCGTAGCTCCTTTAAAAGACAAAATGAAACGCTTGCAAATTTTCAAGACATGGATGTCTGGCAGATATCTTTTTCCCAATATGGATAAATTCAATGCGGCTGTTCTCGAACATCAGATTGACTTAAAAGGTATTTACGGAAAAAAAGACAAGATCATCAAATTAAGCAAGGCGCTGGAATGGGAGAAGCACTTTGCACCCAAAAAGATTATTTACCCCATAAAAACAGGGCATATCATTTTAAAAAAGAAATACGTGGATAAACTCGTGGAGATTATTGAGACTTAACGCTTGTGTAGCTTTTCTGAAGAAACAGAAACCTTCTTTCTACCTTTGGCTCTTCTTCTCGCCAATACTTTTCTCCCCTCAGCAGAAGCCATACGCTCTCTGAAGCCATGCTTATTTCTTCTTTTTCTATTCGAAGGTTGAAAAGTTCTTTTCATTATTTCTTATTCTCAAAAATTGGACGACAAAAGTATGCTTTTTTCTCTATCCACACAATTTTGTGTAAAGAATATTTACTGGACAATTCTACGCCAAAATTGTAGAATAGATACGGAAAAACTCGATATTCATATTCTCAAAAAACGCTCATGAGTAAATTAAAGGTTAGTATCGCATTGCTGATGATTACTTTAAGTGCTGCAGTTTCTGGACAAACACCCACATTGGACTGGGTTAAATTCCTTGAAGGAGATGGATCCATATTGATAGTGGACTTTGGCATTGATGACTCTGGAAATGTTTACACGACCGGATATTTTCTTGGATCATGCGATTTTTCTTTAGGATCTTCAACCAATATCATTGAATCAGAGAACACACAGAGCTTCATTCTTAAACAGAGTGAAAATGGTGATGTTATTTGGGTAAAGTTTTTACACAATCTTACTGTCGATTCTCATAATTCTGTAAGTAAAATCTCAATTTCGACTGACGAATCAATCATTTTAACTGGTAGCTATACTGACGAAGTAGACTTTGATCCTGATTCGGGATCAGAAATTATGGAATCTGAGCTATTTGGCAGTAAGTTTATTTTGAAGTTGAATTTAGAAGGAGAGTTCATCTGGGTTAAAGAATACGACTGTTTCGGGATCAATTCGATTCAAATAGATCAGAATGGAGATTATATTGTTGCTGGATCAGCTTCCTTTCAAACTGATTTCGATCCAGGTGCTGGAGAGTTTATTGTGGACGCAGGTCAGGTCGGTAGTGGATATGTTGCAAAGTTTAATTCTGATTGGAATTTAATATGGGTAAGTAATTTTTTTGGTGATCAAAATAGTATAAAAAGGGCGACTGTAAATTCAGAGAATGAAATTATCGCTCTTGGTTGTTTCAAAGGAATTGTTGATTTTGATCCCGGGCTTTCGGAATATGAGCTTGAAAGTATGACAGACGGTCCATTTGGTTCGCAATCTTCCCAAGACCTTTTTCTTTTAAAACTGAATCAAAATGGAGGCTTCATCAATGCTGTAAGCTTAGGCTCTTATGATGATGATGTGCCAGATGCGCTCGCTATAGATTCAAATGATGATATTTATTTTGCCTTTAATTTTATAGATGAAATAGATATTGACCCCAGCACAGAAGAACTCAATTTGAGCCCTTTAGATGATCAGATTGATGCGGCTATCGTGAAGTGGAATCAAAATTTTGAATTGCAATGGTACAAGCAGGTTACAGGTTTTGGTTCAGAGAGGATTGAACGCCTTGTTTTAAATGAAAACGATGATTTGATAGCTGTTGGAAATACCTTTGGCGGACCATTACCTTTTTATATTCTACCGGACAATACGGAGTATAATACAACCATAGCACTCAGAGATGGCCTGCTTCTTGGAATATCATCCAGCGGAAATCTGCAGTGGGTAGAGTCCTTGGCAAGTGAATCAAGTGTTAATTTGGACCTAGCTGCAATAGATGAAACTGGCATATATTTACCTTTTCGGTATATGGGCTCAATTGATTTTGCACCAGGTAATTCTGTATTTATCAACAGCACAGAGCCAGGAGATTTTGACGGAGTCATCCTTAAATTGAGTAATAACTATATCAGTTCGCTTTCTGAATTGAATTCAGAAAATTCAGAAGTAATTATATTCCCCAATCCGACAATCGGAATTTTCAATGTGGTCTTGCCTCAATTGGAAGGACAAATTAACGTCAATGTTTACGACCAAATGGGAAAACTTATAACCTCAGAAAGAAAGAACACATCTTTTTTTCAAATTGAGATAAATGAAGCGCCCGGTTTATATTTCATCGAACTAAGAGATGAAGATGCTTTGCATGAATCACGCAAAGTATTGGTCCATTGAATAAAGATATGCACCGAATCAGTTTGCCCTTTTTTTGAAAATCGAATTTCAGCGTTCAATACTTTTAATAGAATGCCTAATTTCGCTCTCTCATGGCAGGAAAAAACGGAAGTGATTACCAACCCCCTAAAAGGAAGCTCAATAAAAGCTCTTGGCAGCAGGTCAAGAAAATCTACAGTTATCTCAGACCCTATAAATGGCAATATGCATTTGGGCTGATTTTACTTTCATTGACGGGTTTTATTGCTTTGGCCGTTCCCACTTTTATGGGTGAAATGGCCGGTTCCTTGATCGATAAAAAAACAACAGATATCGTGATGGAATTGGGTGGATTGAATCTAGAATTCGATTCCGTGAATCAATTGCTCTTGATTTTGGGGATCATTCTTTTGGTGCAATCGGTGATTTCCTTTTTTCGGGTTTACATCTTTGCTTGGGTTTCAGAAAACATGATGATCCATCTCAGAGCGGACACCTTCAAGAAAATCATCTCCATGCCAATGGAATGGTTCAATGCACAACGTGTAGGAGATTTGAATAGCCGTATTTCGGCCGACATTTCTTCAATTCAAGAAACCTTTACCACAACAACTGCTGAATTATTGCGGCAGAGTATTATTGTGGTTTTTGGAATTGCTTTGCTTTTCGTCATCTCTTGGGAATTGGCCATGTACATGCTCGCGGTCATACCTTTGGTCATCATAGTCGCGGCTGTTTTCGGAAGATACATTCGTAAACTCTCCAAAGCCACACAAAATGCCGTTTCGAATTCTAACGTGGTGGTCGAAGAAACGTTTACGAGCATCATCAATGTGAAAGCATTTGCCAATGAAGGCTTTGAATTTCTGCGCTATATGAAAGACATCAAACAAATCAAATCGATTGGTTTGAAAGCAGCAATTTGGCGAGGTGCCTTTGCTGCCTTCATCATTCTCTTCATTTTTGGCGCCATCACATTTATTGTTTGGAAAGGAGCTTCCTTAGTTGAAGCAGACAATCAAGTGAACACAGATGACTTCTTAACCTTTATTATCCTCACCACTTTCATCGGAGGATCTATTGGTGGATTGCCTATTCAATATGCTGCTTTTCAACGAGGGTTGGGCGCCATAGAAAATGTACTGGGTAAATTGGCTCTTAAAGAAGAAGATGTCAGTACGGATGAAAATATCCCGAGTATCTCTTTAAAAGGAGATCTCGCATTCGAAAATATTCATTTTGCCTATAGCACCCGATCCGATGTTCCGGTTTTGAAAGGCATTGAATTTAGCATTCCTGCTGGAAAAACAATCGCCCTTGTAGGCGGCTCTGGTTCCGGAAAATCAACCATCGCCTCATTGATTTTACAATTATATCCACCCAATGAGGGCAGCATTCTTTTTGATGGCAAAAATGCTGATGAGTATACCTTACAGGGATTGCGCAATCAAATGGCCTTCGTGCCACAGGAGGTTTTGTTATTTGGAGGAAGCATTCGAGAAAATATTGCCTATGGTAAAACAAATGCTTCTGATGAAGAGATTCTTGCGGCAGCCAAAAAAGCCAATGCCTTGGAATTCATTGAAAAATTTCCAGATGGTTTAGACACAGTAGTTGGTGAAAGGGGAATACAATTGTCTGGTGGCCAGCGTCAACGAATCGCCATTGCCAGAGCGGTGCTTAAAAATCCGACTATTCTCGTCCTGGACGAAGCAACTTCAGCCCTCGATTCAGAATCGGAAAGCCTGGTGCAACAAGCACTGGACGTCCTTATGGAAGGCCGCACATCGATTGTTATCGCGCACAGACTCTCAACCATTCGGAATGCAGACGAAATCCTGGTTCTTGAAGCAGGAAAGATTGTTGAGCGGGGTACACATGGCGAACTCATTCAAAATGAACAAGGCGTTTATAAGCACCTCAGCACTTTACAGTTCGAATTGGCTTAATTCAAGCACAAGGTTTGATGATTGCTTTCGAGAATTTTAAATTATCCAGCTTTTTCTTCACTCTAAAGATTCATTCTGAAGTCTGAAGCATTGCCCAAGAAACAGAATGGCAGAAGAACCAATACTCTGAACAAGATTGTCGAGAAGGATTCTTGTTTTAAGCGCGTTTACCCTGATAACATTAAAAAAGCGCTGGAAAGACATGTCTTTTTTTGTTAAATTGGATACATCAAGCCTTGGTATAAAATACTGTTCAGTCACTTGTGTGCGCTCTTTCCTGGAATTGCTTTGTCTCAATTTCCAATGTATCTCGAAAAACCAGATTCAATTAACCCTTTTTTAGATATAGAATTGCCACACCCTGCTTTTCAATTGCATATGGCCGACATGAATGGAGATGGTTATGATGAAGTCCTGATCACCAGCAATTCAGGATTTAACGAGTTTTGGTATTTTGAAAATGATGGTGCTGGAAGCTTGAATCTGAATAATCAGTTCGTTGAAGATTTTCTCAGTACTATTCCTACTCAATACTACACATCACATATTGGCGCTTTAAATTTCAGCGATATCGACTCAGATGGGGATATCGATTTAGTCAGTAACAAGTACAATGTGGATGGAACCCCTTGGTACACCTGGATAGATGAGTATCATTTTGAGTTTAAAACCAATGAAAACGGAGTTTTGGTTTTTGAAAATTTTCAGGATAACAATGGACTTAGTTTTTACACGGATCTGGATAATGATGGGGATATTGATAAAATTAATTTGGATCCTTTTCTAATTCCCGATGATGATGGATACTATCCTTACACTGAAACTTTGGCCTTTTCGCTTGCAGATCATATTAGACAGGACAACGGTGACTTTATTTCTGGCTCAAGTCTTTTGCAGGACAACACATTTAAGGGTATAAGTTTCATTGATTTTGATTTAGATGGAGACGAAGATTTCCTCATTCGGGAAGAGGGAGGCAGTTGGAATTCAAAATTATTGCTCGAAAAGGACGCAAACCTAAACGTCCACCCAGTAGATATTGACGGTACTATATTTCAGCTATTCAATACAGTTCATCAATTAGACATAGGCGACCTTGACAATGATGGCAATGCCGATCTCATTTTCATCAATACATCAAATAACGAAATCCGCTGGTTAGAAGAGATTGAATGTGTAGAAGGAAATCCCTGTAACGTTTTCAATGACTGTACTGAATTAGGTGTTCTTGATAATCAATGCGAATGTATTGACACAATCATTCTTGACACGGATGGTGATGGGATTTGCGACACGCAAGATCTTACAAATGGAGATTGCATATTGGGTGATTCATGTGACGACAATGATCCATGCACCTATTGGGATGAATTAGATGCCAACTGCAATTGTGTGGGTCAATTTTTGGACTCTGATGGTGATGGCATTTGCAATCTAAACGATCAATGCCCAGGTGAAGATGACACTATTGATGTGAATAGTAACGGCATTCCAGATTGTATGGAAATAACAGTAGATGCTGATTTTGAAGAATTTGACGATGGTGTCATCGGCCCCAGTGACGAGCCGAGCGATAAACAAGTTGCTTTACAAAAACAAGTTAAGATATATCCAAATCCATCCTCAGAATTTATTTATATCCAGACGGCATTGGATATAGAATATTGTGTCTTGTTCAATTCTTTAGGAGAGGAAATTCTAATCAAACAGAAGGAAGTCAATCAAATTGACATGAGTCCATTTTCACGAGGCATTTACATTCTAGAAGTACATTCAGAAAAAGGAACGGTCCGCAAAAGGATATCCAAGAATTAGTGCTCTTTTTGTATCATCGGTAGAGGAGTGGATCACTCATCGGGTCGGTTCAAAAAATCGATAATCAATCATCGAAAAAGTATTAAAAAAAGCATCCATTTTATTCACATTGAGTAAAGCTCAAGAGCATTTGTAATTATATTTGTCCGCTTGAAATGATAAAATCTAACAAACAATTTAGAAGAATAATTACTTAATTAAAATCATGGCAAAATTCAAGCTAGAGTACGTTTGGTTGGACGGTTACAAACCAACCCAAAGCATGAGGAGCAAGACAAAAATCCTCGATGGTGCAAAATTCAAAGGAAAACTTAAGGACTGTCCAGATTGGTCTTTTGATGGTTCCTCTACCCAACAGGCAGAAGGAAATAGCTCGGATTGCATTTTGAGACCGGTAAGATTATTTCCTGACCCCTCTCGCAGCAATGGTTATATCGTGATTTGCGAAGTGATGAATGCGGATGGCACTCCTCATGATTCAAATGGTCGAGCAACCATTAATGATGATGACAACGATTTCTGGTTTGGTTTTGAGCAAGAATATGTGCTTTGGGATATTGAGCATCATACTCCGCTTGGTTTTCCGGCAAATGGATACTACCCACCACCACAAGGGCCGTATTACTGCTCTGTAGGGGCAGAATTTGCAGTTGGAAGAGAGATTATCGAAGAGCATATGGATTATTGCATTGAAGCAGGTATCAATATTGAAGGTATCAATGCTGAGGTGATGAAAGGCCAATGGGAGTACCAAGTTTTTGCCAAAGGTGCAAAAGAAGCAGGAGATCAAGTTTGGGCGGCACGTTACCTTCTCGAGCGTGTTGCTGAACGTTACGGTGTGCGAATTAACCTACACCCTAAACCCGTAAAAGGTGATTGGAATGGATCGGGAATGCATGCCAACTTTTCAAATACGGCCTTGAGAACTTCAGGCAAGAAAAAAGTCTTTGAAGAAATTTGTGAAAAATTCAGACCTAAAGCGCGCATTAAGCAAGCGATTGAGGCATATGGCGCCTACAATGACGAACGTTTAACAGGACTACACGAAACACAATCCATCAAGAAATTCTCCTATGGAGTCTCTGATAGAGGTGCTTCAATACGCATTCCTGTAGCTGTGGTAGAAAACAAATGGAAGGGTTGGTTAGAAGACAGAAGACCTGCCTCTAATGCGGACCCCTATAAAGTGGCCGCTAACATTATCAATACAGTGAAAGATTTATAGAATACAGCTAAAACCAAAAAGATAAGGCCTCGAAATGAGGCCTTTTTTTATATTTAGGAAAAGCTAAATCAGTATTGTTTAATATATGCACCTAGTTGACCAACGTCCCAGAATGCTATGCCCAATTTCTTTAAT
Source organism: Bacteroidota bacterium (assembly GCA_039028335.1). Taxonomy (GTDB): domain Bacteria; phylum Bacteroidota; class Bacteroidia; order Flavobacteriales_D; family JABDKJ01; genus JABDKJ01. Next base: position 429 of record JBCCIF010000045.1, on the reverse strand, counting down.
TCTTGCCTCCATTTTTTTGCGATGTAGTTTTTAATTGAGCTATCAATGACTACAATTTTAGGATGATAATGCTTATTCACCTCCTGCCAATTCATCCAGATGTTATCTGAAACTATAAGCACATCTGATTGAAGTTGCTTGTTAAACTCTTGAGGTAAATGATTTTCATGGAAATGCACGATTAAGTCTCCTTTGAATTGATAAAACCCATTACAAATAATACGGTGGTGATTGCTATCTGGCGATTGATAATTCATGTAAAATGGACTTTTCGCATCTTTCTTATTCCAGTTATTCTTGATGTGAAATAATTGTCTTTGCTCATCGTACATCAATGCACTATCAGTAAGCAATATGTTCTCATCTCGCTTGACAAAGTTTACTGCGCTGGTACTTTTGATGTCATAGACCGTCAAAAAAGCACTCTGA
>JBCCIF010000044.1:0-26115 GCA_039028335.1 Bacteroidota bacterium | reverse complement strand
TTGATATTAAAATCAATGCGTCTAAAGAGGGAGATAGTTATTGGCTAAAAGCTAAATCATCCTATGAAGACATAGCTCCTGCTAATCATTTTCATGAAGAATTTGTACAAGAATGTCTGAACGATTCCCTGCAAAATCAACCGGACTCACTAAACAACCCTATTCAATAATTGTAACCGCGTGAATCGAGAATAGTGAGAAAAATCTCACTATTTTCAATTCATGAAACTATGTTTACTAGGCCTAAGCCTGGTCTTTTTTCAATTCGCATTTTTTGCGCAGGATAGCTTGAAGGATGGGTTGCTATTGGCTGACGAACTTATTACAAGCGGAGATACAATTAAAGCCGATAGTACTTTTCAAGCCCTATCTAGATTTTATTTTGAGTCTGGAAAAGATTCCCTTTGGGATATATGTACACGTAATCATTTCATTTTGTTTTGGAAAGCAGGTAATTTCCTTAAGTCATCAGAAATAGCCCAACGAGAAGTGGCTCGCCTAGAATCTCAAACGACCTGTGATAGTACATATTACTACAAATGGCTGTCTCGACTAGGTTACACTTACAATCGATTAGGGCTCTATCATAAATCCATTCCCACATTTGAAAAAGCCTTTTTCTACAAAGAAAAAGATCCAATGGCCTATACGAATAAAGTCCTACTTCCCTTATCAGTTGCCTATGGAAAGCTGGATGATCAAGAAACGGCCATATTGCTTTCCAAAGAGGCACTTGAATATTTTATTGAACAAAAAGAGCACCGCTTAATGAATGTTTCCTGCAATAACATTGGGGAATACTATTATTTAAATGATAACTTGGAAGAAGGACTGAACTATTTTCAACAGATAAAATTCTACCCTTTTGTCAAAGATTCTTGGAGACATGTTGCCAATGCAGAATTGGGAAAATCACGAATATATATTAAACAGGATTCAATCCATCTTGCGATTCAATGCCTCGCAGCATTCGAAGAGGCCTTCAAGCATATTGAAAAGGAGGGATTGAAAAAAGACGAGCTTCGCTTAGACGGCATCATTGCTCAGGCAGATTTACATCTTGCTCAAGGAGAATTGGAAAAGACCAATTTACTTTTGCAAAAGTACATCGATTATTCTAAAGCAGTATACCAAAACAATGCTCGCGAATTGGCTAAAGCATATAATGCATTTGGTGATTATTGGTATACTTTAAAATCATTCGAAAGAGCCATTGAATACTACAATGAAGCCATTGATTTATTTAATTATGAAGAAACTGATATGCAATATGTGCATGCAAGACTTCGACATGTATTGTCAAGGTCTCAAATATTTCTAAATCGAAAATCCTATCAATCATCTCAGCATATCATAGAAGAGATAGAAGATGTCTTGGAATTATTCTCGGGAATAAGATACATCTATCACAGTGACAAATCGAAGTACATCCTTTCATCCGCTATGAAACAACTTAGCGAAATAGGAATTGAAATTTCTCATCAAAATTTTGAAGAATCTGGAAAGGCCGAAGACATTCTACAAGCACTGAAGTTCATGGAAGAAACTCAAGCAATTGTTTTGAAAGAACAAAGAGCAATTGCATTGGAAGAATCACTTGACAAAAAAACCTATAAACGATTCAAATTCCTGAGAAACGCAAAAAGGAATGTAATTCATTTAATGCAAGAGAAAAATCTTAACCCTGAACGATCATCCGATCTTGAAAGTGAACTTCGTAAGATAGAAATTGAATTGAATTCATATGATAAAATTGTGGTTCGAAATCACATTGAATCGAACCCAGAAGAGTGGTTGGAAAAATTAGATAAAGATCCTTTGCTTGATGGATTTATTTACTACTTTAATTCAGGGTACAAACTCTTTCGCTTATGTTATTTGGAAAAAGAGCTTTATTTTGAATCAATCGAGTTAAACGAAGATTTTTTTACTCAAAAAGCCAACTTTAAATCATCTTTTGACTTCATCAATCGTAACGCTTTCGATAAAAATAGTGCTCAGTTTTTATATAGAATACTTATTCCTGAGGATCTAAATTTTAAAGAAAAGAACATCCTAATCATTCCGGATAAATACACAATTAACCTACCTTTTGAGTGCCTCATTAATGGCAAGAACAACTATTTCATAGAAGAGACAACTATGCACTATGACCATGCATTAACTCTAGGAATTGATCAAAAGGTATCGAAAGATAGAAATGGAAGTATTGCTGTTTTCAGACCTGAATTCATCCAAGAAGATGCACTGGTCAATGCTGAATGGGAAAGTAGTGCAATCGCTGAACTTTATTCAAGTGTGCTGCATCAAGGAAAGGAAGCAAGTCGCGAAAATTTTTTAAATATTCAAAACGAATTTTCTGTCATACATATTTCTTCCCATGCCTTCTTGGACTCTAGTTTATCAAATTCATTTATTGCTTTCTCTAAAGAAAATCTCCACCTTCGGGAACTGTACAACATGAATTCAAAAGCATCGCTCATTTCTTTAAGCGCTTGCGAAACCAGCTTAGGACGTATTGAAGGAACTGAAGGAAGTTTGAGTTTATCAAGAGCATTCAGTTACGCTGGAATACCATCAGTCGTTTCAAGTCTTTGGAAAGTCAACGACCTTTCGAATGCAAGAATTATGACTGGTTTCTATAGAAATCTGGAAAACCAATCCATTTCACAGGCATTGACAAAATCTAAAAAATCATACTTGCGCGACCCTGAGATACCAGAGAATCTGAAGTCACCCTATTTTTGGGCAGGAATGGTTCATTGGGGCAACGATCAAATTTTGATTCTTCATAAGGAGCCTACGTTTTCAAAGTACTGGTTTACTTTGCCTGTATTTTTCATCTTAATACTTTATATTTCATTGATTCGCAAAAGAGCTCGATGATTTCGTCCACATATAAAAATTAATTACATCACAAATTTCAATATCATCGCGGATTCTTGATAAGCTTTATGTGCCGACTTCGTGCGCTCAACAGCAAAGGCTTGTTAGGTTTATTATAATACTGAACTGTATACCATAAAATATTCACTCAAAAGCCTTCGAAACGATTTGCTCCGCTTTCTTCCCATCCAAATAAAAATCAAGGTTCTCTCCTTTGTTCAGATGCATCTGTTTTACTTGCCAAATATGGACACCTGCAAACCAATCCTGCGGCCAAACCTGAGTGAAAAATGCTTGATAACAATTGGCCTGAGCTTCGTCCGAAAAAACCGAATCATCTTCTCTTTCTTCTACCCATTCCCATGGCATGGATGCGGTATGCGAAACGCTTCGGTAACCTAATTCTGTGAAAATGACTTTCTTATTCAAACTATCTGACAAATGCCCTAATGTTGGGGTATATTGTTCCCAGGCATTTTCCAGATCCTCAATGGAGGGATTGTTTTTATCTGCTAATGGAAAATAAGCCTGAACGCCTATGTAATCGAGTTGATCCCAAAAAGTGATTTCTTCAAACTCACGGTACCAATTGGCGGCATAAGTCAGTTTACCACTATAGATATCGCGCACCTCTTCAATTAACTTTTTCCAATAGTCAGGTTTTTCGAGTGTGAGACGTGTGAGTTCAGTACCTATACAAAACATCTCTGCTCCGCTTTCTTCAGCGATTTTTGCATAGCGCAAAATGTACTTGCGATAATCCTCTTTCCAAATCTGCCACGCTTCCTCATCTTTAGGAAAAATTTCCGAACGCCATTGATTGTTTTCGGTTTTATAAATCCATAAATGGGGTTTAATGAAGATGTCAAATCCTTCCGATTGCATCCAATTGACGCGCGCTAACCATGCTGCATTGCTCTCCTCGATACGAGAAGAATCAGCACTGTAATTCACAATACTACCACTATGAATGGTCTTTTGATAGGCCCAATCGGTGAGGGTGATCCAATCAAAATTGTTCTTTGCGCAAAAGGCCACATTCAACGTATCATCATGACCAAAAATGTGTGCGCCCTTTTGTTTTTCCTCTTTATACACCTCAGCTTTTTCAATGAGCGAAGCGTCAGAAGAACAGCTTAATAAAAGAATCGAAATGCTAAAGAATAGTGCATGTGAAAGAGATACCTTCATGTTTCCCCTTCTTGATCTTTCTTCTTCAAATACTTCCTAAATGCGTAAATTTTTTGAAAGGTAAACCCCATTAACAAAAGAGAAAATATACCAATAAAAATGGCCAAAAACTGAATCTCATTTGGAAACCTTAGTATCCGTATTAGGGAAAAAACAAATAGGATTATTCCAATACTAAATGGAATCAATAAGCTTTTCCAAGTTTTTCTAATTTCTGATGGAATCATTATTAGGTAAATAAACAATCATTTATAAATTTCTCTCTTCCCACCAATCTAATAGGTCTTCGGCATAGTGCTCAAAATTAATTTCATATCCACTGATGCCATAGGTCACGATAAATTCAGTGGATAATACCGCTGCTAATTTTTCTTCGTCAGTTCCTTTATTCAACAATTGAAAGAGTTTATTAATGAGGGAATCGTAATCCTCGATTGCATGGCCTTGTAAAAAGTCCCAAGTGCGAAAGAGTTGACGCATCTCCTTGACTCGAAATTGGGCACGTCTATGTAATTCTCTTTTATTCAAACCGATTTAAAAAAGCCTAAGTCACTCTTTGACGAATTTACTTTGACCGATTAAAAGTCCGTCATTATAATAATTCAACAGATACACTCCTTGACTCAATTCGCGCACATCGATGTTCGGCCAATTCATTGTGTTCGTGTTCATCTGCACCTGTTTTCCAGCTATATCGAGAATAGTCCAATTTGGCCTATCGAGATGCGCTGGCCATTTAACTTGGAGGATATCTTTCACAGGATTAGGGTAAAGATCAATAAGTTCTATTCCATTACTCTCCTCAAGTGAATTGGGTTCTTCTATTTCTATTTCAACGTCTATAATCTCAGAGGTATTTGCACAGCGATTGGTATCCCTAACAATAACATAGTACTGTCCAGTAGTATCGGGAACCAAAACTGAAAAGGTATCTCCAATTAAAGGAAGTCCATCCATATACCATTGATAGGTCAATAACGAATCTTCCTCAACATAGTAGGTTCCATCTTCCATGAAAATCTCTGGTTCATCTGGACGCATTCCACATGGATTTAAAACTGAAAAGACATGTCCCGGGCCCAGAGTACATGTCACTAAATCGATCGCATCATCATCATTCATGTGACCCAGACTGAGGTATCTCGCCAGCCCCCACGTGTGGATTGCATAGGAAGGAGCAAAGGCTGCACTATCTAATTTCTCAAAATAACGCACCCCATGTGCAAAGTACTTATTGGACAATATGATATCCAAGTCACCATCAAAATCAAAGTCAGCGGCATTAATATCGAAACAACCTAAGTCCTCTTCCCCGGTGGAATTCACTATGGGAAAATTACCGGATCCATCATTCAATAACCAATGCAAATCGCCATTAATTGTTGATACGATATCTAAATGTTCATCATCATTCATGTCAAGCAAGAGAAAATTAAAGCCACCTCCATCGTTGGAACCTGAAGGCTCATCGAAGACTAAGTTTTGCACTCCTTCAAAACTTCCATTCCCCACATTCAAAATCGTATAGAAATAAATATTGTTACCAGGATATTTCGTTCTGTAAACGATATCCTTATCTCCATCCCCATCGATATCTCCCATTTGGAAATTATTAATGAGCGCTCCTAAGTCCATTTCGCAGGGATTACAAATGAGGTGCTCTATGGAAAAATTTCCCGTTCCATTATTTTCAAACCAAGCCAATTCGTCCACATTTTTTCGAATGAACAAATCCAAATCCCCATCGTTATTTACATCTTCATATTTTATCCGAAAGGCAGTTTGAGCATTGTTGCCACCGGAACCTAAATCCAAAAAAATCGGCTCATCAAAGTCACCTTGACCATTGTTCTTGTAGAGATATACATCCCAATGGGGATATTCATTCTTTGCGACAATTAGATCTAAATCTCCATCGTTATCGACATCAACAAGGTCAGCGGTTTGGATATCGTATAGATTGTATTCTATGATGTGTTTTTCTTGAAATGCACCTTCGGAATCCACCTCAAACCACTGCAATTCGCCATAGATGGTCGTGCTCACTACATCATTTATTCCATCTCCATCGATGTCTCCAATGTCTGTGCAACTTGCACCATTCGCATTAGAAGAAACATCAAGTGGAAAACTGAATTCTCCGGCTCCCAATCCGTTGTAGCAGGTAACTCCTCTGGGCATACTTCCATTTAGCACTAGAATATCTTCGATCCCATCCGCATCCATATCAGCTATTCTGAGAATGGAATTGAAATTGACAATTCCCTGAAATTGACCTCCATAGCTAAAGGAATTGTTTCCATCATTGATATACCGTTTCATGAAACTTGCATCTGAACTAATCAGGTCCATATCATTATCCTGGTCCATATCAAAAGCGATAATGGCTTCTGTTTTGGTCCAAGCACTTTCAATCAGCGGCTGTTCCGATGAAAATTGCTCATTCCCCAAATTTTCTTTCCAAAACCAATCATGCTGATTATTTGCATCGAAAGCAAAATCCAAGCGTGCATCACCATTGATGTCCAGCACACTGACTTCTTCGATTCCAAATTCACCTTCGAATAGAAATAGTGGATCTGAAAATAGGCCTAGACCTTCGTTTCTTATGAGGCGAACAGAATCTGCGGTCACATTAATGAAATCCAATAAGTCGTCATCATTCACATCAATTGGAAAGAAGACTTCTTCATCGGTAAAGCCCGATAAAATCAATTGTGGGGGCAAGAAGATTCCGCCTTCTTTTTCCGCCCACTTAAGTCCTTTCTCGACATAATCGATCTCCCACCAGATATCCAAGTCGCCATCTCCATCTAAATCGTTCAAGCCCATTTTGTCGACTCCAACAGGCTCATAGGCCAATACAGTGGGACTCGAAAATTGTCCAAAACCATCATTGAGAAACAAAGATATACCAGCGGAGTCGGGAGCAGAAGCACAAACAAAGTCCATGTCTCCATCTTGATCATGATCAAAAAGGAACAGGTATCCACTGCCAAATAGGCTATCCATAACATGATATCGGGTTTCGAAAGTATTGTCTCCTAAATTCTCGTACCATTCGATAGTCTCTTCTCTCGTTTCCCACCATACTGGCAAATTGGACAATTCAAAATCAGTATATTTCGAAGTAAGAACATCTAAATCTCCATCGCCATCGATATCCGCGACATGCAGTCCATCGGCATTTCTTGCCGAAGGGGTTAAGAAATTAAAATCCCATTTATTTTGAGCAAAGTTAGCATTGGACAAGAGAATAAATAACAGAGCCAAAATGAGTGAAGTCTTGGATAAATGGTCAGCTTTCATAGTACTTAAAGATAGCAAATAAAAGCGGAAATTGAATTCAGATTTAAATATAGTGAAGAGGACTTTAAGCTATCTAGGAGATCAATTTCACTCAAAGGCTTCATACAAAACATCGCGTTTTCGCCTGATTCTTACTTTCCTCGAATCGCAAAACCAGCACTTAAAGCATAATAGCTTGGCTGAACGCTTCCAGCTTTCTTTCCATTGGGAAGAATAATATCGCCTGCAGTAACCCAATTGCATTCGAAAGTCAAGCGAATCTTTTGTGATTGCATGCCTCCTCTCAGAAGTACTCCCCATTGATCTTTGACGTGAACTTCATGCAAAGTAGTTGGGTTTTCCGGAGTGTAGTATTCTGTTACATCCAAGAAACTGGCCAATAAATATGGACCTAGGCCAAGCCCAGCAAAAGGATGGAAATCCTTTTCATTGAAATAGTACTCAAAGGTGGGTATAATTGAAATCACCCCATTGCCAGAAATCTCATTGATATGAAATTGCAAGGTGTCCGCATTCCTGTAAGCAAGTGAATTAGCTGTTACTCCAAAACGCAAGCCCATAGCAGTATTGTTGGTGAATTTCAAACGGGGCTCCAAATTGAAAAGCAAGCCGATATTCTCTGCTCCATTCAATCCCGTAAAGCCGAAATCAAAGGAAATTTCTACTGCGCTTTCGTCCTGTGCATTTGCATTAGAGAAAAAAGACAAAAAGAAAAGGATGAAGACCCATTTTTTCATCATGACATTTGGAAAAGGTTCAGGTATAAGAACGAATAAGGTGAAAATTATTGTCTTCTTTACTAATTACCATTTCAATGCTAATCCCTAGTCTTTATACCTCTCTGGATCGAGGAAATAAGGGAAAATGGTCAAATCGTAATACTCGCGTTCCCCACCTTCGGATAAAAAATGTTCATAATCTGTCAATAACTGCGAATAAACGTCATATCGCTGTGCAGCGTCTTCGTGATGATCATAATAGTCCTTGAATTCAATGGGAATTTCTAAAAATTTCTCTCGTGCCTTTTGGTCTCCGTTAATCGCACTGACAAATAAACGCTTGACCGTTCGCGAAATTAGGTAATGATTCTTCCTGCCGCTCTCTAACTCATATTCTTCCAAAGCCGAATCGAAAGCTTCTTGTGTATGAAAAGGGGGTTTGAATGCCAGCTTAACGTCTGAATAAAAGATGGAATCCTTCTTGGCATAAATCTTTTGCATATACGTTTCTATGTCAAGATCTACCCAAACTTTATTGATGGTATCATAAACATTTACAGGAAAACGGTAATACATAAAGAGACTCTTGTCTTTGTATTCCAATTTTCGTTTGAGGAACTTCCTTTTAAAATTTTCATTGGTTACGCAATTATAGACCTGCCCTTCGCCTCCATTGTATTTGCTTTGCAATGCTTCCAACCAAGTAATATAACCTAATCCGCTTCCAATGATTTTTGTTGTTCCTAGCTTACAAATCACAAGGCTGTCTCCCATGGCCGCAATAGGTAATTTGTTAAGCATTTCTTTCTCTGTCAAATTACAACCACAGTCGTTTTCAAAAACTTCCTTTTCCTCTAAGGTTTTTTGCACCGTATTCGGAGAGCAGGAAAAAATGCTTAAAGCAATACCAATGATTAAGCACTGTTTTCTTTGCATATTAATCGTTTTTCAAATTTCAATATAAAACTATTTAATCGAGCAGAACAGAAGTAAAACCTTCTGCTTTCAATTGGTGTTTGGCAAAATGAGACCAGTTCGCATATCGTAAATAAGAGAATCTCCAGATGCCGAATAGGCTATGATTTGTTCCTTTTTTGTGACTTTAAATTTATCGTATTGCACATCCATCACTTGACCTTCTCCGCGTTTGTAAATCCCATATTTACCTGATTTGCCAAGAATCAAAAACCACTCGTCATAACGCTTAAAATTCGTTTTTACATATTCTAAATAGTTGTATTCAAATGGTATTACAACCTCATTATTATAGTTAATCGCACCGTAATTACCGTCTTTCTTTGCAATCATAAAATCAGTACAGAAATAGGGAAGCTCCTCATAGACGACAGGAACATCCACTTTAGAAAATGGAATTTTTTTGAATCCGAATTTTCCATTTTCTTCTTTTCTACGAACATCAACACTGGCCTTCCCAGACGTGTAGATTTCAGTTTCTTCTATAAAACTTCCATCCAATGCATTGAGTTTTACTTGGCGCGCATAATAAATTCCATCTTCTCTGTGATAAAAATCGTAATTCACATAATAAATAAATTGCCCACGCTTTAATGGACCACCGTTACCTTGCCAATCAATGTTTATTGTGGCTTCATCATACATCGGCCATTTCGCATAATCCTGAGCAATTTCTAATGCTTCTTTTGGCGACATCAACCTGCTAATTCGCTGATCAGTGGACGATTCTTTTGACTCTGTGAAGCTCGGGTTTGGGCTTACCTTAACTTTAGGCCCTTTGAATATGTGCGCTCCTATTCGAAGGTCAAATGCGAATTCAAAACGACTTACATTGGATTTAGATGTTGTATAGTTATCCAATTCCCTTCCTGAATCACTGTGCAAAAACCATCTGGGTGAAAAACGCTCTGCATCGCTATAGGTATAGTAATGACTTGCACTAATGTTGAATACAAGACTTTCTTGAATAAAGGTATCCGTAAAGCGTACTTTTAATTTTTCTATGGCTTTTTCTTTGGCCCTAAAAAAATCTTTGTGAAGCCTGATCGTATCACTTGACTTGACCAATACCTTGTGCGCTTTCTCAAAATCTTCATACATCACCAAACTATCACCTTTATAGCTTTCTCTGTATTCAACTAAGGAACCTTTATTCCATAATAAAGGCGAAGGACCACATGCATTGGGCAGCTTTCGTTTTTTAAATCTCTCCGTCAATTGACCATCTCGATTATACACTTCCGTTAATACTATATTGCTATTCTCTTCAAGGAATTCAACTTCGGTTGACCATGAACTAAAGCTAAGCCGATATCCCTCGGGGCCGAAGTGTGTCAGGATGGAATCAATTTTTGACCGCCCTTTTGATCTTGGATAGAATTTTTGCATAACCAATTGATCTCCATGATAGAACAATACGCTCTCTGACAAAAAGTCTTTCCCCTTGAGCACTTTTGTGCTGTCATAAGTTTGATCTTGAAAATGATTCAGTCTTTCTTTTAATTCTTGATTCACGATCAAGGGCTCACCATCTCCACAAGCCATTAAAATTAGAAGTAGCGTACAAAAGATGTATGGCGAGAACTTTGGCATTAGGTATTTGAATATTTACTTCGTATCAATGTCATTGGAAACTATTTATCTTTTAAACAAGAATCTAATTGGTTTCCTTTTTTCTAAATAAAATCGGTTCAGTATCGACATTGATCCAAAGCCCTTCTGTTGTATTTTGCTCACTCCGTTCGAATTGGAACTCCAAGAAATTCCAATAAGCTTGTGGGACTTCTTCGGTGAAATAATCATAAAAAATGTCGCCACCAACATACTCGAGTCTGAATTTGGTAAAGGGAAAATCGGCATAGAGTGTTTGTCCTATATAGGAAACCTCCACTTCTCCAAATCCAGGATGACTGTACTTTCCGATAAGATCTTCTAAGGCATAATCAGGAGCCGGAATGGTATCTGGAATACTTGGAGTATCCATTGGAGCGATATTGAAAACATTACCAAATCTGACATCAAGCGGTCTCTCTTTTAGAGATGGATACAAGCGTTCAACAATGCGATTGTTAACGCGAGAAGGTAATGAAGTAGTAGTCTGATTTGATAAGACAACAATGCCAACTTTCTCATTGGGATACATGACCACATTGGAAACGTAACCCGAAGCTCCACCAGAATGCTCCGATCTAAAATAGCCTTTGTGATCCCAATTTCCCCAACCGTATCCATAATGTCTACGCACGGGAATACTGTCAATTGGATTGTTTGGCAAAAGAACAAGCGTATCCCTGGCCTCATCAATATATGACTGAGCTAGAACCTGATTACCTTTGTATACCCCATCGTCCATCCACATTTGCATCCATTTCGCCATGTCAGAAACCGAACTATAAATTCCTCCTCCGGCTCCGCGAACAGTCATATCCTCTGGCATTACTCTTCCAGGAAGAATACTATCGACAGCATAAGCAAATGAAAAATTTTGGGCTTCCGCAGCTTCATTTACATGTGTATAGGTGTTGGACATTTCTAATGGATCAAACAACAAGCTCTGCCAATTATCCTCTAAACTTTTTCCAGATGCCTTCTCCAAAACCATTCCTGCAACGGAATACAACAAATTATTATAAATGAATGCTTCTCCAACTGGAGCGCTTGGAGCGACATGTTGAATTTTAGGAAGTACTTCGTATTTATTTGACCCTCCAAATAAAACGGCAATACATTCTGATGGGGTCGCAGAGAGTCCGGTATTATGCTTCAGTAAATGCGCAATAGTAATGGAATCATTCATTCCCTCTGTATTGAATTTTAATTCGGGTAAAAAGCTCGAAGGCTTATCGCTAAAACTCAATTGACCCTGACTTTCGAGAATTCCTAAAGCAGCTGCAGTAAATGCCTTTGAGCATGAACCTATGCCAAAAACGGTATGCTCATCGACCGGCAGTTTATTCTCGAAATCGCGAAATCCATGGCCTTGGGCATACAGAATTTCACCTCTCTCAATAATTGCCACAGCTAATCCAGCTGCATAATGCTCTTTGAGCATACTATCAATTTCTGCTTTGAGTCCTTCTAAGCGAGGATCAATATCTTGATGCTTCTGGTTCTGTGTACAAGCAATAAGTGTAAAGAGGCAAAGAGCAATAGAAAAGAATAGGTGTTTCATAGCTTCTAGAGATTAGCGTTAAGAAAAAGGAAATATGAATCAAATCTATTTATTCACTCTTTGGGTAAACATCTTGTGCACAATCAACCATTTTCCATTTTGCTTAGCGAGCATAAAATAGTCAATATAAGGTGAGTCGTAATTTGGATGAGATATTTGGACTTTAGCTGTAGCGATATCGTTCTCGAAATCTATGCTAATTATCTTTCCTGTTTCGCCAGTCGGCTGACCCTCCTTGGTATCCTTAATATAGTCCTCCCCTGCCCAAACGCGAATTTGATCTTCTTTAACATAATAGAGATTTAAATTGGGGTGAAAAGCACTCTTCAATCGATCAGGTTGTCCTCCTGTAGAGCCCTCGATATAATCAGTAAGAGTGGCAGTAATATTTGCAATTTCATTTACTTCAGCATCCTGGGCATTGACACTCGGAGAAAATATCAAAAAGAACATGGCTATAAAGATCTCCTTAAATTTCATTCTGTTTTATTTAGGGAAGAAGATAAGCATAATCCTAAAACCGTCTAATCAATAAATAGACGATAAGCATTTAAATTTCCTTAAATAAATTTAAAAATCACCGCAGAAACCATTTGTTTATTTCGCCTGCAGTTCATTTTCACGATTAGCATGAATCCAAAATATACCCATATAAAATAAGGCAGCTTGGACGGTTCAAAAAGGGCTTAACTCGGTCTCTTATATTTTGGCAAAACCCGCTCAGCAAGTTCCTCAAGGACTTCCTCAACTGGTCTTGATCCATATTTAAGGTTCAAGATCACATGATTCACTCCGAATTCTTCCAATTGTTGAATGAATTCTAATAGGAATTTCACTCCCGATTTTATCCCCAAGTGGATGGGACGCGGAGAAGCATTCTCTTCCTCCACAAGGTCGATGTATAGAGATTGCATATACGGCTTCCAGCCAGCACCAACTTCTTCTAATGCCGTTTTCCACCTCTTCATTGATTTTTGCAATATTTCAAAATTCCGAGGATAATACAGCCACCCATCACCATGCTCGGCAATCCAATTCAAAGATTGACCGGAGTGTCCTGTGATGAGAAAAGGAGTCTTGTGCGGTGTCTTTGGCAAAACGTCAATATGACCGTTTACATGGCCAAAAAAGTCAGACTGGTATTTAGGAAAGTCACCTAAAAGCGCTTTGGTGTAGAAAAAGCTATCTCTGAATAATTCACTCTTATCTTCTAGTTTTCTATTGAAAGCGGGGTATTCTGATGGCCGATCTCCTGAAGCTACACCCATCACTATTCTTCCATTTGAAAGCACCTGCAAACTTTGAAGTGCTTTTGCAGTATGAACGGGATGGCGCAGTGTTAAAATCGCACTTCCCGTAGCAAGCACAATTTTTTCAGTTTGGTTCATTATATGGGCCATGTACACCCAAGGATCATAAAGCTGTCCAGCGTCTCCAAAACTCAAATCATTGAAAGGTACATCCCGAAACCAAAGTGCTGAAAATCCGAGCTCTTCTGCTTTCTTGGCCAAGAGCTCTTGTCTTTCCATTTTAGCTACTGATCCCTGATAGGATTCAATAGGAAATACAAGACCTATCGAAAGTTCACCTTTCCGCGCTATCTTATGTAGACTGTTCATTCAAGAAGAGACCTTTCCTTCAAATATGTAAAGGACGATTCGAGTAAATCGTTTAGCCTTTTTTCATCATATGCATCTTCATGTGCAGGACCAAATGAACCGGCATCGTTGTCGTAATACTTACAATTCATAGGATAATGCTTCTTGGTGAGCGCAAGGTCACATATTATCTCGGCCCCTTTACTTGCAGAAGACCAGTACTGGCCATAAGCCTCTTGGACCATTTTGGTGTTCAAAAGTGAACCAGGATTTAATGCTACTGATTCGCTTATCCCATTGCTTGCAAGATGAAAAGACCACATTGCAATAGCCAATTTACTTTGGGCATATGCTTCTTGTGCTGAAATTTCTTCTTCGCCTAATAGTGCACGTAAAGACACACTGCTTTGTGCAGCTGAACTTATATTAATAATCCTTGATGACTTTGACGCTTTAAGCAAGTCATGCAATTTCTGGCTAAGAATAAATGGTGCAAAGTAATTGACGGCAAAGCGTATATCTAAACCATCTTCCGTTCTCGGATTGTTGGACTTAAATACTCCTGCATTGTTAATCAGCACGTCTATTTTCGACTCTTTAGAAGCAATTAGGACGGCCATTTTCTTGACCTCTACCAAACGAGAAAAATCCGCTAAATAAGCGCGAATTTTCTCATTCGAACTTTGCTCTTTTATCTCTTTAAGGCTTGCTTTGAGTTTTTCTTCATTTCTTCCATGGAGAATGACCTCATGTCCTTGCTTTGCCATTTGAAGAGCAGCTAGTTTTCCAATTCCATCTGTACTTCCTGTGATTAAAACAGTCTTTTCCATTCACCTACTCATTAAATAAACTCATCATTCGCCTCAATAAGATAATGATGACTTTGAGAACCTTTGGTCCGTGCCTCGAAATGAGGGGCATATTCCGGGTCATTCATGAATTTTATTGCCGATTCTTTTGTAGGCCATTCTAAAATTATTCTCAATCCTGCCTTTTTTTCCTCTCCTTCTATTTGTTCATGCTGGGTTGTTCTTGCCAAATATCTTCCCCCATGCCTTGCAACCAATTTGTTAGCGATGGGCAAATAGGCCGGAATCCATTCATCAGAATTTGGCGTAACATCTAATACTGAATAATACTTCATGTCAAATCATTTATAAATTAACGATCACTTTACCAATGGTTCTTCCGCTTTCTAATTGCAAATGTGCTGCTGCAATTTCATCAAAAGAAAACTCAGATGAAATATGAGGCTTGACGAGCCCTTCATTCAATAAATCAGCGAGGGTATTCATATCCATTGAATTCGATTGGACCATATGAAAAACCAAATCGACATCTTTTTCTTCCGCCAAATTTATGGCCTCATCTGAAAATTCTGGTGAAGGAATTGAAACGACTGTTCCACCATTTTTGACAACCTTTAGAGAGTTGAGTAATACTTGACCATTGAACATATCGAATACGAAGTCTATATCGGTTAAAATATCTTCAAAAGCTTGCGTTCGGTAATCAATGTGTTCATCAGCTCCGAGCGAAAGAACAAAGTCTTTGTTCTTAGCAGAGCTCGTGCTGATGACATGGGCTCCTTTGGCTTTTGCAATTTGTATTGCAAAATGTCCGACTCCTCCGGAACCTGCATGAATGAGTACGCGATCATTTCGATTTACTCTATTTTGTACTACCTGCAGAGCAGTCAATGCGGCTAAGGTGCTAGCTGCTGCCTCTTTGAACGAGATTTCATTGGGAATCTTTGCCAAATGGGATTCTGGTGCAGCGACATACTCGGCATAGGCATTTCCTTCCCCTGGAAAATTAACCATTCCGAATACACGATCGCCAATATTTAAGGAAGGCACATCTTCTCCTTTTTCTATGACTATTCCTGCAACATCCCAACCTAAGATAGCAGGTCTGGTTTCTCCGTAAATGGCATTCAATACCTGTTCATTCCCTCTAACTTTAAAATCCACAGGATTTATGCCCAGAGATTTACATTCAATAAGGACTTCATCCTTCTTGATCCTTGGCTTTTCAACTTCTGTTCTTTCGAGGCGATCAACCCCTCCTGTTTCCTTTAATATATGCGCTTTCATTATTTTACTATAAATTTTATAGTTGCAAAACTAAGTATAGTAAATTATCTTTGCAATAACGGTCAAAAAGGATAGTATACAATGAGCAATAAAAATCAGACAAGCCATCATGTATTTCGTGGAAAGGAATATCCTTGCTGCGCGAGTTTAACTATGGGAATCATTGGAGGAAAATGGAAAACGGTCATTTTATTTCATCTCATGCAGCACAAAATGCGTTACAATGAATTGAGAAAGTCAATGCCGACTGTAACCGAACGTACCCTTAGTCTGCAGCTGAAAGCTCTTGAAGAAGATGGCTTGGTGAGCAGAAAAGTATTTACGTCAAAGCCCCCTTTAAAAGTGGAATATGCGCTTACATCATTTGGGAAAACCTTGACCCCCCTTATTCAATCCATTGCAGATTGGGGTGATTATGTCACAAAAACAAATAAGTAAGCCACCTATCTTGCGAAAATTGGATAACATCACTTGTCGTTTTGAATGCGAAATTTCACTTCTTTCCAATTGAGGTCTTCAATGGCAGAATAAAATTCTTCTAGTTGTACTATCTCTTCTTTGGAAATAATATTCTCTTTCAAATTCCAATGTGAAATCAATTGAATTGCGTTCTCACTTTTTTGAATAATCTTGAAATAAAATTCACCGCTTTCATTTTCAATCAGCTGCTCTATAGGTTCTTCAAGCAAGACCTTTTCGTTAAATTGAAAGACATATTCAAATGCATCATCAAAAGAGAAGTCAGCATAGAAATCTGTGAAGCGCGGTTCAAAGTTCATATCATCCCAAAGAACATAATTGAGCATTCCTTCTATAGGAATGGAATATACATCCCCTTGCTTTCGCATCACGCGTTTGCTTCCATATTCAATTTTAAGATCCATTTTAAACTCATCTTCTGGAACAAAATTAATTTGTTCAATCCTTTCTAATTGAACATCCCCTTCAATCTCAAATAGGCGAAATGCGTAATTTGGATTGATGGTTGAATCTATTTGATTATAGAGATAAGCACCTCGTGTTAATGTTGACCATTGTCCTTGAAGAGAAAGATCTGCCTGAAAATCAATGTGATTCTTTTGAATGTTTACATGGGCTATAACATCCGATCTCCTGTTATTCTTTTCAGAAAAAACACGAATACTGTCCATTAAAAATTCATTAATTCCGTCTTCAAACATTTGATCTAGCGTATAGCCAAAAGCCTGCGTATTCTGGAAATAAAAAGGCAGTTCATTGACTTCATAGCCCATCCTTGTGCGCTTAGGTAAGAGGTATGCTTCCAGTGAATCGTTGCTATAAAAGAGCCGTTCATTGAAATAGAGATTACTCGGATAATCTGCTCCCAGCCGTCCCACTCTTTTATCGAGAAGGTAAAGTACCTTGTAATTATCAAAACCCACACGGTTCATAATCTTGGTGTACAAATTATGGCGGCTAATATCTCTCAATCTTCTCCCCTGCGTAAATTCGCCCATCCTCTCTAAACCAAAATCCAATAAAGCATAATATGCTCTATCATCATAAAATTGAAAGTTGCGCGCAATATCTGCGTTCACAGCCTTCAACTTTTCTAAAGAATTCTCCTTTCCTTCGGTCAAATTATCCATCCACGTACGGAATAATTGTCCTTGCTTATCTAAGACAAAATTTCTTCGGGCAACACGTCTGAACCAGAAATCATCTTGTTGTCTGAGTCGAGCAACATAATTATAGAACTTAGTCGCTAAAATTTGACTGGTTCGCGGATGCGAATACACGTATTTAAAATTGTTCTGATTGATTTTGTATTCGATATGAGCAATCTCCATGTGAGGCCGGCTTCCAGGTTCTTTGATCAAAGGGCTTAAGTTCTTTTTTGTCCATTGTTGCTTTAACATTCGCTCATCTTCCCAAACTGTATTCGGTGATTCCCCATAAAAAGAACAGCGCAAATTTCTTGGATGCTCAATTTGAAGAGAATAGTTCTGTTTGTGTAATTCCCCATGATGAAAAATCCTCCCTGAATTAAAATGCATCCAATTCACATCATATGGAATTTCATATTTAAAATGGTATTCCAATACATCGCCTTGTTCAAGATTCGTAACTTGAACATAGTACATGAACACCCGCTCAAATTGCTCATTTATGATTCTCAATTTATCCGGAAAGGCATAGCGAAAAATGGCCTGCTCAACATCTCCATTTGATTTCAGGATACGTCCGGCAAAAAATAAAACCTCAACATTAAAATATGGGGCATAAGCCTTGTCCTCAATATCCAAATACTGTTGTTCATGCAATGGATCTAAAGCAAGTGGAAGAAGAAAAGCATTGTGCTTAAAAATCCCCTCTTGATTTTGGTATTTGATCATACCGCGCTGCTCGAAATAAAGATTCATGAATTGCTCCTTTCGCCCATGGACAACAAAACGATTTTCTTCTTTTAGTGCTATAGCATTAAAATTTTCATTCCCTTCCTCAACCTCAATCATTTCAAAAGTATGATCCCAGTGATAAGGTGTGGTAATGAAGTTTCTGTACTGCCCCTCCATAAGAACGCAGAGGCTTAAGAAAACAATAGAATAAACTAAGCGCAGCATCTCTTCTAAAATACGGATTTATATCCACTTAGACCTAAACAAAAAAAAATACAATAAGGCAATGCTAAAATTGTCATAATTTAGAAGATCATCGTATAGAAAAAGGAGAGCCTATTCTTTAGGAGTTCATTGTGAACTTCTGTTGCCTTGAATTGCATTTCAAGAAATTTCGCTTCTCTTCGATTAACCAAGAACAAGGAACTTTCACCAATTTCAAATTTTGTTCGCTCTGCATTTGTCAAGGCTTCATATCCCGAAGCAGCCTGTCGCGCATTTTGAAGTTGATTACCTAGCAGCGTTTCGATATTTTGAAATTGATTAAAAAGTACTTCTAATCCCCTTTTTTCATTATCTATCTCCAAAGAATAATTCAGAATTTTAAATTCCAATTCTTTTCTTTTCCCTCTGTACTTTCTATTCAAAATCGGCAATTCAAAATTAATCCCTAAAGTATATGCATCGCGACTGGCCGGAGCAAGTTCATTCCATTCGATGGTTTCGAACAAAGGTTGATACTTGAAATTGAGCACCGGTTTTAAATACTCACTCGCTAATTTTTTATCCAATTCAGTTTGACCTTTCTTAATATTGAGCTTTTTCAATTTAGGATGATTAAGAATAACTGAAGAGTCATTGATCAGAGCCCCAATACTGTCTCTAAAAAAGCTCAGGGACATATCTTCGGGAACATACTGATCAACAATGAACCATTGTTCGCCTTCTGGAGACCACAAGAAATTGTTCAAGTGCAAGGTGCTCATCACATATTTGATCTCCGCATCCGTCTTTTGAAGGGTTCTATTTTGAATAGCCAAGTTTGCCTCTAGCGTATCAACGGCAGCCAAGTCGCCCAATTGAAAAGATTGAACGGTAAAGTCCCTCGTTAATTCAGCTAAGCGGACTCCTTCATCGGCAATTTGAAGCAATAAAAAGTTCGTCTGCCAATCTACATAAGCTTTGGACGCATTTTCAATAAGCTTATTGATTTGTAAACGCTGTTCGTTGCTGTTGAGGCCACTCAAAAGCTCTGCATTTCTCAGGCTCCTTCTTCGTTCATCAAAAAACAAACCACGCAGAATAGGCATTGATATCCCTGCAGCCAATAATCCGTTCTCTGGTAAAAATGCACTGTTATCCAAGAACTCACCCTGATTGTTCTGATATAAACTTTCTATATCTAGTCCCCATTTGGTTGGAATGATCAGCTTGACTTCTCTTTCATCGTAGTATAGCTTTTGATCGAATTCTTTTCGGTAAACACCACCTTGGATTCTAGGATCGAGAGGTCCTCTAGAAGCAATATCTTGAGCCCGGCTAAGCAATTCGAGATTATTAGCTTGCTTCATGCTTGGATGGTTCGCTTTAACGGTTGACAAATACTCTTCAAAAGGCAAAACCTCTTGTGCACAGCTCATAATCGTTACGAGCAGAATAATATTTAAGAAAATCAAGCGCATAACTATTTCACCTTTTTTAGAGGACTTTTTAGCGCTTTCGTTTCGCTTTCTTTTTGCTTATAGTAGTCAGCTGGAAAGCCATTCATTTGTCTCCAGAGCTCATAATATACTGGCACTTCTTTCAAAAGAATAATCGAGTTTACACCTCCGCCAACACGAATCAAGTCGGGCCATTTTTCTTCTTCAGGGACCTCTGAAATGAGTATGCGGTACTTACCGTTATCACTGATAAATTGATCTATGGCAAAGATCTCGCCTTTAAAAGTTCCAAAGGAATTATTGGGCCAGCCAGAAAATACGACCGCTGGCCAACCATCAAATTGAATTTGAACATGCTGCCCTATTTCGAGAAGCGGAACATCTTGAGGATCCACATATACCGAAGAGGCCAATTTGATTTGTTCAGGTACAATTGTTACAATATTCTCTCCTGGCTTTACCAGTTCTCCGATCCCTTCTTTTACTGATTTCGTAATTAGACCATCTATTGGTGAAGTCAAATAGTAATTGGAACTTCTCACTTTCAATTTTGACAATTCAGAAGAAAGCTTTTCAATTTCTTCTTGCTGCGTAAAACCTGCGGAAAAAGCAGTATTTTCTTCTGCTCTTGTCTTGTATATTTTTGAGTCGTATTCGTTTTCGATTGCTGTTCGATTTGCGACAAGTGCATTGATTTCATTTCCCGCCACGGTCAATTGGGCCTGAATTTTCTGCAGGGTCGCCTTTTCTTTTTGAAAGTCTTTTTGTGAAGACTCCAAATCTTTTCTAGACCGAATTCCTTGCTCAAATAGGTCTTTCGTCCGATTCAGCCGCGTATCAGCGATTCCCAATTGCACTTTTTGTGCATTGTAATCGGCTGAATCTGCGCGCAATTTAGCTTTCGTCTGAATAACTTTTAAGGTATTCTGCTCTAACTTGATCTGTTTCTCCTGCTTCAAGGCTGTGACCTGTTTCTCTAAATTATAGGCCTTTTCATTATAGGCATCACGCGAAGACTCCTTGGCATTAATTCTATTCTCTGTTCGTCCAATTAATAGAGGATCCATGTATTCTTCCTTTACTTCAGTCAAAGAAAGAATGGTATCACCGGCTTGGACACGGTCTCCTTCTCGAACAAACCAATGGTCAATTTTTCCTTCAATCACAGATTGAACACCCTGAGGTCTTTGCTCTGGATTTAAGGTTGTGACAGCACCTTTGGCACGAATATTTTGCGTCCATGGCAGAAAAAGAGTAGCCAAAAGCAAGAGTCCCAATCCGGCTAAAACTTTAATCATGACCGAGGAAATGTTCTTGGACTCAAGGGCTTTTAGCGCCTCATACTTGTCTTTAGAAACCTTAGATGATATGGAAACGGGGCTAATATTCAGCATTTCACTTAAATTTTATTTCCATGATTTCTCCTTGATCTAATACTATATGCTTTTGCACATACTGTTTCCATATCTCATCCACGGTCGCGACTATAATGTGCCAGGGTTTATCAGATGCGGTTAAATTTTTAATCACACTTTCTTTATCTCTGCGATTTAAGTGATCCAAAGGATCCTCTAGAATCAGAAGCTTGGGGTTGGGGGCAATTGCTCTAGCTAAAAGCAGTTTGTTTCGGACACTTCTCGGAATTCGACTTCCCTCAGGGTCTATAATGGTATAGAGACCTTCTTCTTGCGATCGAACGAAACCGTCAATCTCGGCAATTTTGATTGCATTCTTTACATCTGTTAAACTGACATAATCCCTACCCATTACAATATTGTCAAGGATACTTCCCTGAAAAACATCGTTATCACTTAATGAAAATCCTACACAGGCATTCATATTGTCCTTATTAATGGTTTTCAAGGGCATATCATTAAACCGCACCAAACCAGAACTTGGCTCTGAAATTCCCGCCAGAAGTTGTATCAAAGTAGATTTACCAGAGCCAGAAGGCCCGGTAATTACAGCTGATTCATTTCTTGGTAAATCAAAGTTTAAATTCTTTAGGATGCGTTCTTGTCGATCTGGATAGTTATAGCAAAGATTCTCAACGTTGATATCTATTCCCTCCGAAGTATCTATGGTCATTTGTCCTCCATAATCCAGGGGCATATCGGTTACATATCCTATTTTCTCAAGCGCTGCTAAGACATCGTAAATCGAATCCAAAGTGGTGATCAGTTTCTCTACCGAGGCTAAAATGAGGATGATAATGATCTCAGCTGCTACAAATTGCCCGATGTTCATTTGTTGCTCAAAGACTAAAATCCCACCCGTGATCAGCAAACCGGCCGCTATCAGTACTTTAAAGGCTACGAGATAAGAGAATTGATTGACCAGTACTTTGAAGTGACTTTCTCTGGCTTCCAGATAATCGGACACGTTCTCATCACTTTTTTTCAAATCCAGATCCGAGTCTCCCATTAATTTGAAGGAGAGTTTCGTTCGTGCTATCTCTTCTAGCCAAAAGGCAATTTTATACTTCGTTGATGACTCCTTTAAACTTGTGCGCACTCCCTTTGGTCCCGTGAATGCGATTATGACGTATATCAAAACAATCAATATGATGCTGTATAGCACGAAAAAAGAGTGATAAAAGCTTAAAACAAATAGCCCAACAACAATTTGAAAAAGAGCCAATGAAAAATCAATAAGAATTTTTGGCAAGCCCTTTTGAATGGTCATGGTATCAAAAAATCGATTGGTCAATTCAGGAGCATAATACTTATGTAAGGCAGAGCTCTTTATTCTCGGAATCCTATATGCAAATTCGAAAGCGGCACGACTAAATATCTTCTGTGAAAGATTCTCCACTATACGCAATTGCAATAATTGAAATATTCCGGTGAGTAGCACTCCCAACAAAACGACAGAGACGAGAATGACCCAAGCCGTACTCATGCTTCCTCCTTGAATCAAATTTACTATTGCCTGAATACCCAATGGCAAAGAAAGGGTCACCATTCCGTTGAATAAGGCATAAACATACACCTGTGTAATGTCCTTTTTATCAACCTTTAGCATGTTACGTAAACGCGTTAAAGGTTTGATACTTAAAGTAGCAATTTGTTCCATCTTTCTTCTTCTGTCAATTTTGGGTGGCCGAATATATGAATTACTTTTTACTATGATAGTATTACTATCTTTTTTAATATTTTCAACATCATAAACGTTATCTATACAAAATTGTTTAAATTTGACTTGATTATTTTGAGCTATGCGCTTTGAAGTAGAATTACAGCTGAATGAGAAATTGTTCGTTAAGAACCCGCAGGCTACTGATTTTGGAAGAAATCTCCTTAAACAGAGCATCTGCCTTATCGATGAAATTGGCTTTGAAAAATTTACTTTTCGAAAAGTTGCTCAAAAATTAAATACAGCCGAGGCCTCTGTATATCGTTATTTTGAAAATAAACATCACCTCCTCTTGTATTTGACCAATTGGTATTGGGAATGGACGCATTACATGATTGATCGGAAAACGCTGAATCTCACTGATCCCAAGAAAAAATTAGAAATGGCCATTCATTTAATTGCCAATTCGCTCCAGGAAGAAGCACTTACCTCTTACATTGACCAAAAGACCTTAATCAATATTATAATCAGAGAAGGCTCCAAATCCTATCATATTCACGACATAGATGAAGAGAATAAAGACGGGTTATTTTTGAGTTATAAGGAACTTGTTGAAAAGGTAGCGGGATTTATTAATGAGTACAATCCGAAATTCAAATACAAAAAGAGTCTGGTCAGTAACGTTTTCGAGATGGCCAATAATCAAATCTATTTCGCTGAACATCTTCCTCGTTTGACCGACATCAAAGACAATAAAGATGAATTTGATGAATTGGAGAAAATGATCAAATATTTTGTATTCACACTGATAAAGAAATAGGGCCCTCTAGTTTCAAAAAAGACCACTGTATATAGCACAAATTGAAGTCACAGCTATTCTAGAATTATGTGCAGAAGCCGTATATTTGAGCGATAAAAATCATCTATGAAATCGCTTTTCCCCTTCGCATTATTTTTTTCGTTTGTATTGATCTCATATAACAGTGCAGCCCAATTTGCTCAGCAAATTGGGCAAGATATCCAGGGTGAGGACCCGGATGATTTTTTTGGAAGCGATGTCGCCATTTCAGATGACGGAAACACGATTATAATTAGTGCAAAAAGCAATGATGGTGGCGCAAACAATGGAGGAAGTGTGCGCGTTTTCACTTTAGAAAATGGTCTTTGGGAACAAAAAGGCTTTGATATTGATGGTATCATCACATTCGATGATTTTGGACAATCCGTAACCTGCAGCGAAGATGGGAATCGAATTGCAATCGCAGCTAGTGGGAATGACAATGATTTTAGTGGTGCAGGAGAAGTTAAAGTATTTGACTGGAATGGATTCTTTTGGGATCAAGTGGGAGAAGACATTAATGGCGATACATTTGGTGCAAACTTCGGAGTAGATATGGAGATGACTCCAAATGGCAACACCCTTATCGTTGGTGGACAATATGCAGAAAATGCAGCTTTAGATGCTGCAGGAAGTGTACGTGTTTTCGATTTTGATGGAAATAATTGGGTGCAAAGAGGATTGAATATTAATGGATTTTTTGAATTTGATGTGTTGGGCGAATCAGTAGCCATAACACCAGATGGTATAACATTGGTCGTTGGAGCACCTGGAAATGACGACCAAGGGAATGGTTCGGGAATGACTCAAATTTGGGATTGGGATGGCAGCGATTGGGTTCAAAGAGGAGACAATATTTATGGTGAAGAAGCCAATGACCGTTCTGGGTCTTCTGTGGACATTAGCTCAGATGGCAATACAGTTGTGATCAGTTCTCCTTCAAATAACGATGCAGGTAGCGCCAGTGGACAGGTGAGAGTCTATGAATGGCTAGGATCGTTTTGGTTCAATAAAGGACAGGATATAAATCCCGGTAGCACAGGAGATCGCTTTGGGGAACAGGTTAAAATTTCGAGTGATGGAAATGTGATTGCCATTTCCTCGGAAAATTTTGATTTTCCATTATCGAATATTGGAGTTGTTGTATTCTATCGTTGGGATGGTTCTCAATGGATTGAATTTGGAGAACCTATCTATGGGGAAGATGAAGGAGACTTTTCAGGTGAAAAAATTGCCTTAACAAGCGATGCTACCGGAATGATTATTGCCTCCAGAACCAATGATGATGGCGGGAATAATGCTGGCGAAGTAAGAGTTTATGGTTTACCTTCTTGTTCAAGCGTTCCTAATTCAGTCAGCATTAATTCATGTGGTGAATTTGAACTTCCAAGCGGAAACGCAATTGTGAATCAATCTGGGACTTATTTGGACACTATTTCTTCCGTTTTGGGCTGCGACAGTATTTTGGAAATCGAATTGACGATTATTCCCTCAGCAAGCGGAAGCCAGGCTGTTACAGAATGTGAAGAATACACCTGGGATGTAAACGGCACCACCTACGACACAAGCGGATCATATACAGGAATTCTTCCAGCTGCAAATGGGTGCGATTCAATCATCACCCTTGAATTAACGATTATTGAGGTTGAGCAAGGTGCAACGCTTAATATTGAAAGTTGTGAGCCTTATTTTTGGGAAGAAACAAATCAAACGTATTCAGAGACGGGAACATACACAGCATCCTATTTGAACAATGATGGATGCGATTCTATCGTCACACTAGACCTCGAAGTGATAGATTTGGATTTGAGTGTGAGCATTTCTCCAGAGGGATTAGAAGTAGAAGATGCAGAGGAGATACAATGGCTAGACTGCAACAATAATTTCGTTCAAATCGCTGGAGCCGATGAAGCCTTTTTCACTCCAAGTACTGGTGGAAGCTATGCAGCGATTATCAGCGAGGGTGCCTGTTCAGACACCACACTGTGTTATCTTTTTGAGCCCACTGGAATTGGTGAAATAGCTCTTTACCAAATAGACGTTTTTCCAAATCCTTCTTCAGGGCAAGTATTTTTAAAAGGACAAGATATTGGACGTATTTTAGACATTCAACTTTTCGATATAAGTGGGAAGTCCATATCTTCTTTTTCGTTTTCTCCGAATCAAATTCAATCAGAATATATTGAACTTAGCATTGAACACAAAGGCTTCTATCTATTGTCTCTGAGAATTGAT
>JBCCIF010000043.1:0-27218 GCA_039028335.1 Bacteroidota bacterium | reverse complement strand
GCACCTATGTACCTCAAATTTCTAATCCAAGCAATGACTGGAGGTTGCAACAAAACATTTTATACAACTACGCTATTTTTAGGCTGGCTCATGAAGAGGTAATTGAAACCAATTACAGAGATATCAATTATTTCAAGCTCTATCTTTTTGATGCCTTGCTTGACGAAGGCGCAGATACGACATTTGTGTATGTTTATAATACCCATTTAAAATCTTCGCAGGGATTCAATAACGAGCAGCTGCGTCTTCAAATGGCGGAAGTCATGATTGATCATATCGATAATTTACCCGAGAATAGCTACGTTATTGCTGGTGGTGATTTCAATGTATATACTTCTGATGAGCCTGCTTATCAAGAACTATTACAAACAACTTCTAATACCTTATTCGATCCTATTGATATGCCAGGAAATTGGACGGATTTCTCTTTTCCAAACAAAGAGATTTTGACGCAGTCGACACGAGCAAGTAATATTGGAGATGGAGCTGGAGGAGGAATGGACGATCGATTTGATTTCATGCTATTGTCCGAAGCATTGATGAACGCTGGTTCAGATATTTCTTTTCAGGAGAATTCATATCAGGCATTGGGAAACAACGGCACCTGCTATAACAGCAGCATAACAGCTTGCCTAAATGATAACGATGTTCCAATTTCTGTTTTGAGAGCGCTTTTTTATATGTCAGACCATCTTCCAGTCTTGCTTTCATTAAACACTTCTATCACACTTAATAATAAGGACTTAAGCGACATTCCTTTTCGGATATATCCCAATCCTTTCGAAGAACAATTGAATATTCAAGTTGAAACTCAAGCTCCTTTTAAATATGAGTTATTTGATGCCAAAGGACGGCTTTTGGAAAATGGTTGGACTCCTCAATCGCTTGATTTATCTCATCTCAATCCCGGACTCTATACTATTGTTTTTCTGATGAAGGATCGTCTGTTTTATCAGAAGCTGATGAAGATTTAGATTTGACCGTTCTCCTTCTGATAAAATAGTATATAAACATTAATCCAGCACTTAGTATAAAAACAAAAAGGACAAAATTTCCTTTTGGATGTTTGAGCGATCTGAGGGTAAGGGCTAAAATGAAAATGAGCACATTGAGAAAAATCCAATAATCCAATAATGTCTTTTCCTTATCATTGATGAATTTCTCTAAAGCATAAACGATGAGAAATACAGAAGAAATAAGAATAAAAACCTGGGCATAAGGCCATCCTAAATAGGATAATACCCAAAATAAGATGTAAGAAATTAGCGAAGAAGATAGAAGAAAAAGTGCTCTTCTACTTTTCACAGGTTTTTCCGGAAGATCAAGAATGTCTTTGGCCACAGATCATTAAACGAAAAAATAAGGCAAATTGATTTATTATTTGCCCTAATTTGGAGAGAATAAAAACTTATTAGGGTTAACTAAACCTTCCCGTACGGCATACATTACCATTCCAACAGTATTCTTCACTCCTAATTTCCCCATAATATTCCTTCTATGGGTATTTATAGTATGAGAACTAAGGAAGAGTTTGTCGGCAATCTCCGGATTGGTATATCCCTCGGCAATAAAACGCAATATTTCTTCCTCTCTTTTAGAAAGGATAATAGGATCACAACTAAGATCTCCTTCAACAATTAGCTCCTCCGTATTGATGCTATTTCTTTGAATAGCATCCAATATTTGACCACAAAAGAACTTACCGCCTCTTGCTGTTTCAATTACAGCATCTACAATTTCTCCTTGGCTACAATCTTTCTTTACGTACGAAGTGATTCCTGATTTTATTGCATTGATCAATGTCAAGGCCGTTTGTTCATTGGTCAAGGCAAGAAATTTCAAACCTCTATGGTTTGCTTTCAGACGTGAAACATTCTGAATGTTAAATCCATTGGCTGTAAAATCTATTATCACCAGTTTACAAGCGCTCATTTCCACTTGTTCTTCCAGCTCATCAACTGTTAATGCTTCTGCAATTACGTTAATTTTAGCACTCGACTTAAACAATGCACGTAGACCTATCCGACTCAAATCATTACTATCTGCTATAATAATATCAATCACCTTGTGTTTATTTAGAATAATTAAAAATAAGGCAAATATACGTGTGGAAATTTTACCGGACCTTTATTTTTTGAACAATTTTTTCAAAGCTCAATTGTAATCCCGTCCTCTGCTGCTATTGTAGATGGAAACACAGATTTGGCTTCATCTATCAAAGCATCAAATTCAGTATATCTTGCAGAAAAATGCCCAATAATCAACTTTTCGGCATTAACAAGCTTAGCCATTTGTCCTGCTTCTTTTGCAGTTGAATGCTTCGTATAAACAGCTCTGTCTTTATCTTTCTCTAAAAATGTTGCTTCATGATAGAGCGCATTGACACCATTTAGGAGATTCGCATTATCTGGATTAAATGAAGTATCCGAACAATATGCATAGGATTTTGGCGAAGGAGCATCTTTAGTCAATTCTGAATTTTTAATGATTTGTCCATTTGGAAGTTTGAAATCATCGCCCTTTTTGATGTTCTTGATTTCAATTAGGGGAATAGAATATTCCTTGATTTTCTCAGGAAGTATATTTCGATCTCTTTGTTTCTCTTTAAACAAAAATCCATTGCAGTAAATCTTATGTTTCAAAGGGACTGTATAGACATTCACCTTCTTATCCTCATAAATGAGTTCTGAACGAGGTGATTCCAATTCGATTATGGTTAATGGAAATCTGAAATAAGAATTACTGTGTTTTTGATGTACCTCTATGATTTCCTTTAGACCTTTAGGAGCAAAAATTTTCATCTCTTTTTCTCTTCCGAGCAGATGCAAAGTGGAGAGATAACCCATGAGGCCATAATAATGATCACCATGCAAATGCGAGATAAAAATTGTTGCTATTTTCTGAAATCTTTTTTTGAGCTTGCGCATCATTAACTGCGTACCTTCTCCGCAATCAATCATGTATTCACTTTCATTAATATTGATTATTTGACCGCTCTGATTTCTCAATAAAGTAGGCAAAGCTGAACCGCAGCCCAATATGTGAACTTGAAATTTCATCCAAAAAAAAACCGTCATACAAAGATGACGGTTTCAAATGTATGATTTACATAATTAATTTCTTAGAATCATTTTTCGCGTTTCACTTCGCAAACCAGAGGTAATGGTATAGAGGTAAATTCCAGTATCGAATTGCGAACCGTCTACATCAATAAAATTATTCCCTCTGTTCACATTCAACTCTCTCTTGTATACTTCTTGTCCTAACAATGTAGAAATTGATATCTGAACCGTTCCTGCATCATTTACGGAAAATGGGATTCTCGTCTGACCTTCGAAAGGATTAGGCACGTTCTGTCCTAATGACACTTCGAAATCCGCTGGATTATTTAATCCAAGAGGATCAATAACTAAAAGCTCGTAACCTTCAAAAGTTAGAGGCACTCCTAATGGTAATCCAAAGACTGTGATGTAGCCTGTTAATTCAATACTAAGGGGAAACACACCTGCTTCTGTGGGTGTCCCGGTCAAAACGGCACATCCGGAACTATCGCCTAAGAAAGTACAATAGGCATCCGTATGAGACAGGCATTCATAAAATATTCCTGCCGGTAAACCATTTACTGCACTTACAGCTCCAGAATCTATTGGGACTCCTGCATAAATTGGTTCAACAACACCAGCATCGTTAGGAACCTTTACATCGAGCTGAGTTAAATACATCATATTCAAATCTGCAGCTGGAAATCCAGTCGCTGTATCCGGCCAGACACCAAAAGCACTGTCCTGAAAGGCAGGGTTAGGAGTACACTGAGAATAAGCGCTGAAACTCATCAGAAGCACAGCAAAGCCAAGTATTAATTTTTTCATAGTAAAATTATAGGGTTTGAATGTATTACTCCCCACCAACGTCTTTCCCTACTTCTTCCATCATAATTAAATCTACGGCCTCGCTTACCGTTGGGGTAATATTCAAGACGCTATTCAATTGAGAAATAGAGATGAGTTTACTTACAGAGTCCTGTAAATTACAAATGACAAAAGTGCCACCGCTTTCTTTGCACAGTCTGTTTCCAACAAGAATTGCGCTCAATCCTGATGAATCACAGTACCTGCTTTTTTCTAAGTCTAAAACAATGTTCTTAACACCGTTTTTGCTTATGATCACCAATTCCGACTTTAAATCAGGCGCGTGTTGAGCATCTAATTTTTCAACTTCTGACACGACTAAGGTGTGTTTATCTTTATTTTCTATTGTAAATTTCATTTCCTAGTGCTTTATACAAATATAACTAATTAGATTCTTGATTTTTTTAAGATTTCACGCTTATTAACAACGCAATTTTCAACTCTTCTCCAATTTTCCTGCCAATAAATAGATGACTGCCATTCTTATAGCCACACCATTTTCAACTTGATCCAAAATAATAGAGTGTGAAGAATCCGCAACTTCGCTGCTTATCTCAACTCCTCGATTTATTGGACCTGGATGCATAATAATAATATCCTTCGACAACTCTTGCAGTTTATTCAAATCCAAGCCATAGAGCATGCTGTATTCCCTCAGTGTTGGGAAATACTGATCCTCAAGCCTTTCCATTTGAATCCTTAACATGTTGGCTACATCACACCATTCCAATGATTCCATTAGATCAAAACTCACTTCAACACCTAGTTTATCTAGATGTTTTGGAATTAAAGTCGGAGGGCCGCATACCCTAACTTTTGCGCCAAGTTTCTGCAAACAAAAGATATTTGACATAGCCACTCTAGAGTGTTTTATATCACCAACAATCAGAATATTCTTTCCTTTTAGGTCACCTAGTTTCTCACGCATCGAATAGGCATCTAACAAGGCCTGTGTCGGGTGTTCTCTTGTTCCATCGCCAGCATTGATAATTTGCGCATTGATGCGTTTAGATAAAAATACTGGAGCTCCCGGTGAAGGATGGCGCATGACAACCATATCCACTTTCATCGCCAAAATATTATTAACCGTGTCGACCAAAGTCTCCCCTTTTTTTACTGAAGATGTAGAGGAAGAAAAGTTGACAACATCAGCTGAGAGTCTTTTTTCCGCAAGCTCAAAAGAAAGTTTTGTTCGTGTAGAATTTTCAAAAAATAAGTTGGCAATGGTAATATCTCTTAAAGTAGGCACCTTTTTTATTGGTCTATTGATGACCTCTTTAAAATTATCAGCAGTTGAAAAAATGAGTTCAATATCATTCACATTCAACTCATTGATCCCCAATAAATTTCTTACACTCAGATTACTCATTCCTTCTCTGTAAATAGCATGACCTTATCTTCCCCTTCACTATCTTTCCATTCGACCGAAACTTTTTGAGATGCAATCGAATCCACTTTTTTACCAATATATTTTGCTTCAATGGGAAGTTGTCGACTAAATCTTCTATCTATCAAAACCAATAATTGCACTTCCTTTGGACGTCCATAGTCCAATATGGCATCCAAGCCCGCTCGAATTGTTCTTCCTGTATAGAGCACATCATCAACGAGGATTACACGCTTATCTTCAATAATGAAATCCATTTTAGATTCCTTCATTGTAACTACCTCTCTTCTTCTAAAATCATCTCTGTAAAGGGAAACGTCTATTTCACCATACTTAATGGCCAAAGAGGATTCAATATTTTCAAGATGCTGGACAATCCTTCTACCAAGCTGTATTCCTCTTGGCTGCAAACCTATAATAACGCATTCTTCACCTGTATCATAATGTTCGATAATCTCTTGACACAAACGATTTAAAGTCAGGTTGAATTGGGCGCTATTTAGTAAAGTAATCGGCTCCATTGATGGGGGCGAAATTTAAAAAAAAAGCCTCTCAAAATTGAGAGGCTTTCTTAAAACTTATTCTTGGGTTTCATCCGTGTCGTCTGACTCGGCTTGTTCCATTTTCGATTTCAAATCCGAAAGCACACCTAAATCTCCTAGGGTCGATTTTTCTTGATTTCTATTCAAGTTATCCATTACCCTATTAGCCTGAGCGGATTCCGCTTTTCTTCGTTTACCTTCTCTCTCTTTAACTGATCGTTCGTCTTCTTCGAACGTTCTCAAATGAGAAACAACGATTTTCTTACCATTCTTATTGAAATCAACTACTTTAAAGTCTAGCGTCTCATCTTGTCTTGCTGTAGTTCCATCCTCTTTTCTCAAGTGTTTCTTGGTACAGAAACCTTCAACACCATATGGAAGAGCAATCGTAGACGAGTTACCGTCTAAGCTGATGATAGTACCTTGGTGAACTGATCCAGGAATAAATACGGTCTCGAATACATCCCATGGGTTTTCTTCTAACTGCTTGTGACCTAAACTTAATCTTCTGTTTTCTTTATCTACTTCTAAGATCACCACTTCAATTTCATCACCTACTGTGCAAAATTCTGAAGGGTGCTTAATTTTCTTCTGCCAAGACAAATCAGAGATATGAATTAAACCATCTACTCCTTCTTCAAGCTCAACAAATACACCAAAGTGTGTGAAGTTTCTCACTGTTCCTTTGTGCTTAGAATCTGGAGCGTACTTAATGTCGATATCTTGCCAAGGATCTTGAATCAATTGCTTCATACCCATTGACATCTTTCTCTCTTCTCTGTCGATCGTCAAAATTTCAGCTTCAACTTCGTCCCCAACTTTCAAGAAATCTTGCGCTGATCGCAAGTGCTGAGACCAACTCATTTCTGAAACGTGAATTAATCCTTCAACACCTGGCTGAATTTCTATGAATGCTCCGTAATCGGCAAGCACAACGACTTTACCTTTGACTTTATCTCCTTCTTTAAGGTCAGCACTCAATTTATCCCATGGATGATCCGTTAATTGCTTTAATCCAAGAGCAATTCTCTTTTTGTCATCATCAAAGTCAAGAATTACCACATTGATTTTTTCATCAAGCGTAACTACTTCCTCTGGGTGATTTATTCTTCCCCATGACAAGTCTGTGATATGAATCAAACCATCTACTCCACCTAAATCGATGAAAACTCCGTAAGAAGTGATGTTCTTCACAGTTCCTTCGAGAACCTGACCTTTTTCGAGGCCAGAAATAATTTGCTTTTTCTGTTCTTCTAATTCGGCTTCGATCAATGCTTTGTGAGAAACAACGACATTCTTGAATTCTTGATTGATTTTCACAACCTTCAACTCCATGTTTTTACCAACATATACATCGTAGTCTCTAATTGGCTTAACGTCAATCTGAGAACCTGGCAAGAAGGCCTCTAATCCAAATACATCAACAATAAGTCCACCTTTAGTCCTGCATTTTACAAATCCTTTAATGATCTCGTCTGTATTCAAAGCCTTATTCACTCTATCCCAAGCACCATAAACACGCGCTGTTCTGTGAGAAATAACTAATTGGCCATTTTTGTCTTCAGTGCTGTCTACATAAACTTCAACTTTATCTCCGATTTTTAAATCGGGATTGTATCTGAATTCATTCACTGGAATAACCCCTTCAGATTTATAGCCTATGTTTACGACTACTTCTTTTTTATTGATAGAAACAATTGTTCCTTCAATAACTTCTTTTTCATTGATGAACGTCAATGTATTGTCATACATCTTACTCATCTCCTCAACCTCCTGCGTGCTGTATGTGCCTAAGCCTTCTTCAAAATCATCCCAATTGAAATCATCCGAAGGAGTATCCAATACTCTCAAGGTGTAGGGTTCTTCTGGGGCTTCGCTCTTCACTTCTTCAGTAAGTTCTGCACTTTCTGCAGGCTCTTCTGCACCTTCTTCAACAGCAGCTTCTACCTGTTCAGCTTGATTTTCTTCAAGCTCTGTGTTCTGATTTTCTTCAGCCTGTGGCTGATCTAATTCGTTTTCTTCGTTTAATGCCATAATGGCTTTAATAATTGTATCTCTTTCAAATTTGTGACGCAAAAGAGAGAATTTAAATTGCCCAAGTCACATTTTGAGCTTAAATTTTCGGGCTGCAAAGGTAGACTTTATTCTTTTATTAAAAAAGTCTTGAATTGATTTTTAAATAACGCAAAATCAGCACTTTAGTTACCGATTAGTTCTTTGTACCAGCCAAAAGCCTTATCCAGTTGTTCTTGTCGGCTTAAATAGGTGGTATTCAGCACCTTTGCATCTTCCGCCTGAATCAGCGGGCTTGTTTTGCGATTGCTGTCAATTTCATCTCTTTTTGCCAGGCTCTTCTTTACTTCTGATAATGAGATATCAATTCCTTTTTCATTTAGCTCATTCCATCTTCTTTCTGCACGAATGCTTAAGTCCGCCTGAACGAATATTTTTAATTCTGCTTCTGGAAATACAACTGTTCCAATGTCGCGTCCGTCCATGACTACTCCTTTTTCTTTACCTATACCTTGTTGAATGGAAACCAGTTTCTTTCTAATCTCAGGTAAAGCGGCCACATGCGACACCCATTTCGAAATACGTGGTTTTCTGATTTCGTCCTCGACCCTTCTATTATTCAATAATATTTCATCGGTTCCCTTATCCATATCAACTAAAAAGTCTATTTGAATGCGCTGCAATGATTCAATCAACTTTTGAGCATCTAATTCTTCTATTATAAGATCATTCTCCCAGGCATATAAGGTAATTGCGCGGTACATTGCACCCGAGTCTATGTATTTATAGGAAAGGCTTTGCGCCAGATCCTTGGCAAGGGTACTCTTCCCGCAAGAAGAAAATCCATCAATTGCGATATTTATTCTCTTAGTCAAGAATAGATCCAGTTTTTAATGATATCCCTACCCAATGGAGTCAGCACTGATTCAGGATGAAACTGAACTCCTGTGATAGGCAATTTTTTATGCTCAATAGCCATAATCAATCCGCTTTCATTTACTGCCGTAATATCGAAATTCTCTGCTAATCTATTGGGATCAACAGCCCACGAATGGTAGTGGCCAACTTCAATTTCTTTTGGCAATCCTTTGAATAGGCCCGTGTGATCTGAAATTTTACAAAGACTTGATATGCCGTGCAGAACTTCTTCTAAATTGAATAATGAAGCTCCAAACAACTCAGCAATAGCCTGATGTCCTAAACAAACCCCTAAGATCTTCTTGTGATGAGCGAATTTTTCTAGCAGCGGAAGAGTAATACCAGCATCTGATGGCAACCCTGGTCCAGGAGAGATGATTATTTGTTCGTATTTTTCAACTTGATCCAGTTGAATTTGATCATTTCTGAAAACATCAAACATTTCTGTAAATTGCTCGACAATATGAACAAGATTGTAGGTGAATGAATCGTAATTGTCGAGAATTAATGTTTTCATTGATGCGCCAAAGAAAAGAATATTATGGAAAAGAAAATCGTAGAAACACAAACCGCTCCAGCACCTATAGGTCCATACAGTCAAGCGGTGCAAGCTGGTGATTTTTTATTTTGCTCTGGTCAAGTTGCTATTGATCCTAACAGCGGTGAATTAGTGATTAACTCAATAGAAGAAGAAACGCATCAAGTCATGAAGAATATTCAAAACCTACTTGCTGCCGCTAATGCTCATTTAGGACAAATAGTGAAAACGAGTATTTTTCTTTCTAGCATGGATCTCTTTCCCATCGTCAATGAAATTTATGGCAGCTATTTTGACAAAAATTTTCCAGCTCGAGAGACGGTTGCTGTAAAAACATTACCTAAAAATGTCAATGTGGAAATTTCAGCAACGGTTTACCTCAAATAGTTCATTAGACGCAGTTTGGACTTTATGATGAACTAAACAAGGTTTCGACCTATCCAAAATATAACAATCACTATTAAAGAAAGATAGGTGGCTTTCAATCCATAAATCTTATCTCTTAAAAAAAGACAAATTTTGGGGTCCTTAAAAATTCTTTTATAGGTCAAACCCAAAGCAATATAGGGAAGAGCAATTAGGAATAAGGGATTCATCTGCCATGCTGACAATAATTCACCATTAAGCAAATAATGAATCGCCCGCTGCGAACCACAACCCGCGCAATCAAGTCCTGTATATTTTTTTAAGGGACAAGAGGGAAAAAAGCTTCCCTCTTCAGGTTTAAATTCTTTGTAGACATAGAGAAAAAACACTACTCCTACTAGAATTAATACGTATTTAAAGTATTTAGAACCCACCGGCCATAGCTCCACCTACGCCCATCACCACAAATATCAATATGTAAATAACGACTCCAGCAAGTCCTAAGAAAAATCCAATTTTAGTCCATTTACCGGCTTGCTCAGCTGCCCGGTTTGCCTCATCATAATTTCCTTGTGCCCAAGCCGAATCCACTTTTGACGCATTTACGATTCCTGCAATTCCAAATGGCAAGCAACATAAAATTGTAACGAGAATTGATTCAACCAACCAATTCTTAGGTTTTACTCCTCCTCCCGTTTCAGTAGATACATTTGTATTTTCTTCCATAGCGATAATTTTAAAAGGTTTAAATTTTAGCTTAAGTCATGTGTTTGATATTCAAACCATACATGATAATAAATCCTATTCCTACAATTAATAAGAATATATATTGAATTCCTAATAATGGACCCAAAATAACAATTGGTCCGATATAGTGAATTAACATGCCAATTACATAAGGATAAAATCCCTTACGTTTCATTTTGAACATGAATATTACTCCAAATAGCCGTATTAATAGACCGATTAAAGCTATTCCTAATACCATCGGCATCAATTCCATAGCCTCAAAACTTTTGTCCATAATGCCTTCAAAAAAAGAAGGCAGCTCTGTCGTTTGCTCATCCATCATTTCCTCGATCATCTCCTGCTGCATCAAGTACTCTTCCTCAGATGGAAGCATTACATAATTCAATAAATTATAAAAGAACATTAGACCTATCCAAGTAAAACTTAGAATGCATAATACATTGAGAAATGTTGGTCTGGTTTTAGGTTCCATTAGAAAGAAATTTATTTCTATGCGACAACTGCTCTATGCAGTCGCATTTCTTCTAGCCGTGTGCCGTATAGAATAACAAAGA
This sequence comes from Bacteroidota bacterium, assembly GCA_039028335.1. GTDB lineage: Bacteria > Bacteroidota > Bacteroidia > Flavobacteriales_D > JABDKJ01 > JABDKJ01. The sequence goes on along the minus strand of JBCCIF010000043.1, from coordinate 16,242 downwards.
CTAACCCTATTATAACTCCAAAAATCCCCATTCCACCCATAAAAATTATGCTTGCGATAGGTACTCCCAACTCTCCAATGCTGTACAGCGCAAACCCCACTTTATTGCCTTTTCTCATTTTAAGAACTCCTAAAAGACAAAAAATTTGTCCAAAAACAATCATGAAACCATTTGAACGTAAATGCCTCGTAGCCTCCATTTCAGCAATTGCAGCCATTCCCAATTCAGGCTGCCCCGCGTACAATTCGACTATGTCCTTCTGTGCTTTCTCATAAGCCTCTTCTGAAGAAAAATAGGTCTTTTGCGCAACCGTTCCGGTAACAATTGAAAAAATTCCTATGATTAAGAATATACCAATACCCACAAAACTTAAGATGGTAAGTATATTGAGAAAACTAGATCGCTCTTTAGCCATTTGAATAATTGTTTGATGGCTGAAAGAAAGAAAAAATATCTCAAATTGAGATTGAATTCTGACTAAAAATTAGTGCTTTCTCCATTTCGTAAAAAGGAATTTCTCTTCTTTAGACATTTTGGCTTTTGGCCGCACACTAACTTTAAATTCTAAAACCTCTTTAGAATACTCTATTTTATGCTCACTTACCTTGCCATTAAGCACGCAGGTTAAGTTGATTTCTCTTCCATAAAAATAGGTCAGCCAATTTTCCAAATTCTTGTTGATCTCTATATTGTTTATCATTAGAACCTGCATCCCTTCGACCAATCCTGCATTTTGAGCGGGTGAATTTTCTTTCACATTATGTATGCTTGGATATTTACTTCCTGCGCTGTGAAAACCCAAGTAGGATCGCTCAATTGAAATGGGTTTTTCAAGAAGCACAAGCCCCACCTTATTTAAACATTTCTTGAGCTCTTTTTCATACGAATCGGCTTTGTCGATATAGTTCTTGAAAATTCTATTCACAAAGTTCCCACCTTGATTTTTAATCTCTTTTAAAAAATCCTTTTCTGAATAGGGCAAGCCTTTCTTTGTAAAGTTTTGATAAATGGCTTTCATGACCGTGTCGAGGGATTTTTCACCTTTGCTTTTTTCAAGAAGTAGAATATCAAAAATGAAAGAGACAAGGGCACCTTCCGTATATATAGACACCTTCTTCCCAGGAGCGCCTTTCCCGTAGCCATCCAGCCATAAATCGACAGAGGATTCACGCACGGATTGATTGTACCGACCATCATTTTGCAAATGACGATTGATTTGATGCGCCAATAATTTGAAATAGGTTTTATCATTAAAAACCTCGGATTGCCATAATTTCACATCTCCTTGATAGGTCGTGACACCTTCAATTATCCAACCAATTTTATGAATGTTTTCTTGACTAAAGTCATAAGGAAATAAGGAATCAGGACGCATGTGTTTCACATTCCATATATGATAGAATTCATGACATGCCAAACCGAGAAAATTTTCATATCCGTCCTTTTCATCCAAGAGGTATCCCGGTCCAAATGCCAATACCGTATTCTTCTTATGCTCAACGCCATGGTAAAAACGATGAGAAGTGATTTGATTGAGGAAACTAAATTCTTTTACCGGCAAGTCCCCAAAAGATTCGATTTGCAGATCGATGAATTTTTTGAAGTCCCTTTCTATTATCTCTGGGTTGGGCTCGCATACTCCTTGAAAAACATTATTGATTTTATATTTTCCAGTTTTAAAAGAATGCCGCTGTGCACTTGAAGAGAAAATGGTAGGAGAATCAAAGAGTTCATCATAGGAATCACTGTGCAACTGAAATTCCCCAGTAGAAGTTAAAGGGCTAAATAAGGCAAAGGATTTCTTCTTCTTAAAGTTCAATTGATAGCTACAATCTTCATTCTTCACATAGAAAAAACAATTGACAGGATTCAAATAAATTTGATTTTCGTCTGCATATGAAAATCCTGCATCGATACGATTTGAATAAAAGGCATAAGACACTTCTATAACTGTATTCTTTTTGCACGAAACTAGCCAGTCCGAATGACCTATTTTCTCATACTTGATTGCATTGGATTGCCTATCTCGCACTGAAAATTGTTTGATATACTGTGCATAGTTTGCGATTTCATACCTGCCTGGTCTCCATACGGGTAAACTCAGGCAAATTTCCTCTTCATCACTGACATCCAATTGAAATGAAAATTGAATGTGATTGGCTTTTTTAGCATTGAAAGATATGTGATATTTAAACGATTTAGTTGCCATAAGTTATCTGTTAATTTCTTTAATTCACAATGGAAAAAGAGGTGACTGACGTCTTTATTTTGGTTATATTTACCAGTTAATTATCTGATAATCAAAGTTAGGGTAAGTCATTTCTAAATTGTAGAAAAGTAAAAGGGACTTATCAAAAAGTAAGAATGAAAAAAGAGCATCAATTGAAACCAGGTCTTCTCACTATCTTCTTGTTTTTATTTATTCAGTACAACGGACAGTTGTTTATCAATGAATTTTCTGCTGGAAATTACGATGATCATACGGACAACTATGGCGAGTTCGAAGATTGGATAGAAATATACAATGCTGGTGGCACAGCAGTAGATTTAAATGGCTATCACTTTAGTGATGATATTAATGAAACCATGAAATGGCAAGTTAATGCCGCATTAATGGTTCCTCCTGGAGGATATACTATGGTATATTGTTCAAAACGAGATGAAGTAGCGGGAGGTGTAGCGCACACCGATTTTAAAATCACGCAAACACGAAATGAATATGTTGTCTTAGCAGACAATGCCGGGAACATAGTCGATCTCTTTTGGATAGAAATTCCCAATCAGGAAAATCACAGTTATGGAAGAAATTCGGATGGTGGTCCAACATGGGAAGTCTACACGAATCCTACACCGAATGCAGCAAATACAGGAGGAATGGCTGGTTATGCCCTTACCCCTACTTTTGACCAAGAAGCAGGTTATTATCCTGGAGCTATTAATTTAACGATTACAAGTCCCAGTCCAAATACAGAAATTCGTTATACCCTAAATGGTTTTGAACCAACGGCTACAAGTACCTTGTATACTGGGCCTATAAATATTGCGGCAACTACCGTTGTTAAGGCGGCAGCTTTTAGCACGAATGGAAACTTGTTGACGAGTCATGTTGAATGCAATTCCTATTTCATTGACGGTGATCAACATTCTGTATATATCGTTTCTATTTCTGGAGACGACATTTTCGATTTACTTGGACCAGCAGGTGGGCCGGGTCCAGAACCCGTTATTAACTTTGAGCTTTTCGCTCCCGGAGGAGCATTCTTGACCGAATCTACTGGTGACAGCAACGAACACGGAAACGATTCAAACGCCTATGACCAAAGAGGTTTTGATTATATCTCAAGAGATCAATATGGAAATAAGAATGCCCTATATCATGAAATATTCCGTGATAAGAGCAGGGATGAATACCAGCGATTAATATTGAAGGCTGCAGCCAATGACAATTATAATTTTCAAAATGGAGGCGCACATATAAGAGACTCTTATGTTCATTCCCTTTCACAGGTGGCGGACTTAAGAATGGATGAACGTTCTTTCGAATCGTGTATTGTATATATTAACGGTGACTATTGGGGTGTTTATGACATCCGAGAAAAAGTTGATGATACAGACTTTACCGATTACTACTACGACCAACCTAAAGGATTTGTAGATTACATTAAAACATGGGGGGGCACATGGTACGAGTACGATAGTGGAACAGCGAACGAATGGAATGACTTGGTGAATTTCATCACTACAAATGACATGACCGATCAAGCTAATTACGATTATGTAAAGAGTGTATTCAATACAGGTAGTCTTATCGATTACATGATTCTTAACTCCTATGTGGTGAGTGCGGACTGGTTAAACTGGAATACAGCTTGGTGGAGAGGAACGCATCCTGATGGTGACAAAAAGAAATGGAGGTATACACTTTGGGACATGGATGCTACATTTGGGCATTATGTAAATTATACCGGTATTCCTAATACAGGAGCAGATGCAGACCCTTGTGATCCAGAGTCTATTGGTGATCCAGGTGGACAAGGACATATTCCTATTTTAAATGCACTGCTCGGCAATGACGATTTTTGGCAAGACTATATTTCGCGATATGCTGATATGTCGAATTCCTACTTCAGTTGTGATTTTATGATCCAGCATCTCGACAGTTTAGTTGATATGATTGATCCTGAAATGCCGAGACAAATTACACGATGGAATACTGGAGGTGATAGTTATGCAGAATGGCAGGACAATGTCCAAGAACTTAGGGACTTTATCTTAGAAAGATGTCAGCTATTGAATGATGCGATGGTTGATTGTTATGAGATTGAAGGACCTTTCAGTGTTACTGTAGAGATTCAGCCTCCAGGTGCAGGTGAAGTAAAATTCAATTCTATTGACATTGTCAATACACCATGGGTTGGTGAATACTTCGGAAACCTAGATATAGAACTCGAAGCGAACCCATTTGGGACAAATGCCTTTGATCATTGGGAATTGAACAACCATGTTTTAACGGATTATTTCACAGACACGGCAAGCTTTACTTTCCAAATGCAAGATACCATTATCGCCTATTTCGTTACAACTACGACTGATGTTACACTTAAAGTAGAACCCGAAGATGCAGGAAGTATAGAATTATCTTCTGTGTTATATGAAAACTTCCCAATCGTTACTGAACAAGCTGAAAATGTAGACTTGAATATCGAAGCTTTTCCAGCAGGAAATTTCTGGGTATTCGATCATTGGGAAGCAGAAAATAATGCTGAGTTCGATGATATTCTAGATGCAAGCACCGAGGTGATGTTTGATTCAGTTGATTGCGTGACAGCTGTCTTCAATGAATTGGAAAATTACGCATTGACCATTATGGTTGATCCACCGGCAGCGGGAACTGTTGATTTCAATGGAACCAACCTTGTTACTGAAAGTTATACAGAACAGCTGCTAGCGAATGAGATTTATAATTTCGAAGAAACTCCAGGTCCCTTTCACTTATTTAGTCATTGGCAAGTAAATAATCATGCTTTAACTCCAGATGAATTTAGCTCAATAGTTTCATTGAACTTAACGTCCAACGATACTATTGTTGCTGTATATGAAGAAATTGAGAATTACACGGTTACTTATTTGGTGGAACCACGTGAGGGAGGAAATATTGCGGTTAACAATGTAGCAGTTCCGGAAGTGCCTCTGACAGAAACGTATTATTCTCCGAATCTTACACTTTATTTGAAGGCGAACGAAGCTGAATATCATGATTTTGATCATTGGGATTTGATTTATAACGAAGCTATTCCTGACAATAGAAGCCCCGAAATCATGGTTGAATTGAGCCATGATGATACCATCACCGCTCATTTTACTCCTCAGCAATTTGCATTCTACATGCCTAATTCCTTTAGCCCAAATGCAGATGGATTCAATGATGTGTTCAAGCCAACTGGATTTGCGTATGAAGTTGACGACTACCGAATGGAGATTTTTGACAGATGGGGACAAGTAGTCTTTTCTTCAGAAGATATCGACCAAGGATGGGACGGCTCTGGTGCAAGCAATGAAAGCTATTATGCCTCATCAGATGTTTATATCTATAAGGTTCAAATCAAATCGGTTTTCGAACCGGATTTGAGAGAATACTATGGAAGCGTTGTGATTATTCGCTAATCACTTCCAAGCCCGACAGCTCATCGCGTTAAAATCTTTTGATTTTTTTCTTGAAAAGTCTAATAGACGGAAATTGTATTCGTCATTTTTTTTCTGCACTTTGAAAGAATAAATCATGCGTATGGCTCCTCATCCTAAGTTCATTATTGAAAAATCTAGAAACGGAAAATTTAAATGGGTGTTGACGGGAAGAAATGGCGAGGTCGTTTTGAGCAGCCAAATGTACAATAGTAAAGCTTCGTGCAAGAATGGAATAGAATCGGTTCGAAAAAACTGCAGCACTCCAAGTCGATATGAAAAACTCAAAACGAGAAACGGAAAGCATTACTTTAATTTAAAAGCCAGAAATGGTTTGATCATCGGTACAAGTCAAATGTATCAGAGTGGCAGTGGATCAAGTAATGGATGTAAATCGATAGAACGCAACGGAAAAATTGCCCGAATCGATGATTTGACTTAATGATAATTGCTCTTCTTCATGACCAGAAAATTGAAGACGAACTGATAGGCGAATATTCCTAGAAAAAATAGAGTCGAAAAGATATTCATCATTCCTCCCCTTAAGATTTCATTAGCTATTGCCAATAGGCCCATAGCTCCAATAGAACCCGTAAAAATTAGAATTTTATTCCGGCCTTCTTTTTTATCCAAGCTCAAAGAAGAGCCAATAGGAATGGCATAAAGAAAACTCGCAATACCCACAAAGGCAAGTGTTCCATTGCTGCTTATCATATAAAACAAGCCGCAAATAAGAGCAATTCCAATTAATATTCCCACAAAAATTGAGGCAAGGCGCTCGTTCCTGCTCAATAAATATTTTCCAAAAGGATGAGTAAATAAGAGCAAATTAGAAATGGGCTGAATCAACCAAGAAGAAATTGCAAAAAGTATATATAGAATAATAACGGGCCAAATAAAAGGTGCAATCCATGGATTGTCTTGAGCAATTTTGAATAAAAACCGATAGATCAAGTATCCTCCAAAAATGAAGAGCGCCTGCCTACCCTGTTGCAATTTAGAGATCCAAAAAACGTATTTCAACCAAAGTCGATAAGGAAAAAAGCGCGCTTTTAACGCCTCTTGCATCCCAAATTGAGCGATTGGATTTTGCGGATTAATGCTGAGAGCTTCCTTGAATAGGTTCATGGCCTCTTTGTGCTCACCTCTCCTCAAACATTGCATTCCAAAATTTGCAAGAGTCGCATCATTCTCAGGGTCTTCTTCTAAAGCCCCTTTTAGTGTTTCTTTCGCAGATCTAGCTTCGCCAAGATCCATTTGCGCTTCTGCTCGAACATTTAAACACAATAAATTCTCCGGATCCATTCTGAGCCCCTCATTCGCGGCATCCAATGCCAGTTTGGGTTTTTTAAGACGAATTAGCGCTTCGGCTTTTAAGCCAAAAAGGTTAGAACGACTGGGGTCAAATGCTATTCCTCCATCTAATAGCTTGATTGCTTCAGTTGCTTTCTTCATTTGCAAAAGCACTTGAGCTCGTGTAAAAATCACCTCTTCGTTCACGGGTGCCAGACCAATTAAATCTGCGGATACCCGATCGGCTTCTTCCAAATTATCTAAATGCAACTGACATTTTGCAATGAAAATTAAGGCAGCAATATTGTTCGGATCTGTTTGAAGTTCTGTTTTACACAGACTCAGGCACTCACTGTATCTACTTTGCTCATAAAGCAATTGTGCACGAATAAAGCTGCCCTCTTTCATTTCTTAATGTTCATATAAGAGAGAATGTCATCATACAAGCCACTGTCATTGGCATACAAAGCATAATTTCTCGCAGAATTGAACCATTCTCTTGTTGAGGCTTTGTGTTGCTTAGCCGCCTTAACCAAATCTTTTGTACTCAATGGCTCAGGTATTCCCGTCTTGAATGACTGTTCTAATTTCTCTTCAATTGCAATATCAACAACAGCCATTACATCAGCTCCTGAAAACTCTGCACAATGCTTGGCTACTTTCTTATAGTCAATATCCTTGATGGGTTTGCCTTTGGTTTTCAATTTGACAATTTCCTCCAGTCCCATTTGGTCAGGTGGTTGAACAAAAATGATTCGATCAAATCGACCCGGTCTTCTAAAAGCAGGATCTAAGTGCCAAGGCGTGTTGGTTGCCGCTAAAATCAATAATCCTTCATTGTCTGACTCTAAACCATCCAACTCTGATAGGAAGTGATTTATTAAATGCCGGCCACCTGATTGGCGCATGTCTGAGCGGCTCGCTCCTAGTGCATCCACTTCATCAAAAAACAAAACACAGGGTTTATTTCTTCGAGCGGTTTCGAAAATGGCCTTCAAGTTTTTTTCACTATTACCTATCCACATGTCCAAAACATCACTAATGCCAACATTAATGAATTTGGCATTGATCTGTCCAGCAGTCGCGCGAGCCAAATAGGTTTTTCCGCAACCAGGAGGCCCATAAAGCAGAATGCCTCCTCCTATTTTCTTCCCATATGCTTCATAAAGTTCAGGATGCTTTAGCGGTTGAATAATTTTTAGTTCAATCTCACGCTTAACGCCCTCCATGCCACCTACATCTTCGAAATTGATGTTCGGAGTCTCTAAAATTCGAATAGCATCCTCATCAACGAAATCTTCTTCTGGTGCATCTTGAACGCCATGTCTAAGAACAGTATCAAGATCGTCATCTGCACATTTACTGTCCAGTTGCAGTGCTTTTTGATAAACTTTTATAGCCTTTTCTATAGACCCTTCTTTTAAATAGGCTTTACTCAAGAGAACAAGAAGATCAGTATTGTCTTCATTCAAATCCTGTAATTGCTCTAAAATAACTATAGCTACAGAATGTTTATCCAGAAAGAATGAGGCCTTGGCCAATCCAAGTTTTCCTTCAAAATTTTCTTGATCGTTTTCCAATACAGACTTATAGTATCTTTCGGCTTCTCCATACTCTCCTGCTTGCATTTGCATTCTGGCAATTTGCAATAGCAAAGGAATATTATTAGGAGAATGATTGAGTGCCTCTTTTAGGTTGTCTATAATATCGCTCATCACTTTTTGTTTCAAATATAAGCGGCCATTCCTTATTTAATGAACCGTTTGCAGAATTATTAAGTACCAATTGCGAATCAATCAATCTCCTGAATAAGAATGAATTTTCCATTCATTTCAAGCCGCTCTCCTTTCTCTAAACCCATCAATTTCTTGGCCATTGGCGCTTGATCCGAAATAGCCATGAATCCATGATCAGCTATTTTGCCAAAAGCAATTGCAATAAGAATTGTTCCTATGTCTGTCTTGACTAAAGATCCTTTCTGCACTGCAGACTGTTTCTCATTGAATCGAATCACAGATAATTTGTTCAACTCTCGTTCTTTATTGGCCACTAAGGCGGCAAGTCTTTCCATCTCCAATTGCATCTTCGCTCGCGCTGTTTCGTGCTTATCTCCCAAAGCGCTTTTTGACTCATTCATCAATTCGCCTTTGAGTGAATCTATCGCACTTGTTAAATCTTTAATTTGCTCAATTAAAGCCCGCTTTACAATTTCTAAATGTGCCTTTCCCAATTTTGTTTTAATTGTTCTTCCAAGCCTCCGCCTTGAATTTAGGTCTAGTAGGCGTTATCGGCTTTTTTGGAATTCTTGGAACAATGATATCAATTCTCAATGATTACAAACTAAAATCTACCAATTGATAGAAAAAATTATCGGGAGAAGAATAATAGAAGTAATTGAATTGAACGACTCCGATCGAGTCAGCTATGAAGTAATTATCGGTTCGAACACCATGTGGATAATCTGGATCAAATGCCGTGTACTCCGCGATTCTGTGAAAACAATTAAAACTTCCAGCTGGAACGATAATCTCTTGAGAGCTATCCGACATATATCCGAATGATTCTACAAAAGGATCTTCATTAATGAACAAGGTATCATTTGAGAGCGGAATGATTTGTCCTAGCGTTAAATCTGCCCAAAGATTGTTTGGAGTATATAATTGAGCTCCTTCTTGTCTTAGTGTGCTCGGAAATGGCACCAAAGTAGAAAAGGTCGTATAGGATTCTCCATCAGCCTCTATGGTTCCGGTGACAAATAGGGTATCTTGATCATAATAAGTAGTATCGAGACCAGAGACCTTGAAATGATCATAGACCCAATAGGCATTTTCACCAAAAGGAAATTGTGCTGGTGTTGGATCATTTTGATTATCGCATGGCATGGAGGCCTCGTCTTTGACACAGGAGAACAGAAAAATACCAAATAGGAAAATTAAAAAATTGTACTTCATGTGGAATGGTTTTGATGCAATAAAAACATGAATTAGAAAATTATATTGTGTCTTCAAAAATTTAGATGAATAGTATTTCAGTTCATCGACAATTTCAATTTTAAGCCAACACCCTAGACAGCACAGCGTAGAAAAACTCGACAAACATCTACACTTGCTGAGCACTATAAAACATATTTGGAGCTATTTTTCAAATGCCGGTATTCTTCCTGAAATTGATGATCGACTCAAGAGAAAAGTAGTTTTGACCAATCAAATTGCCATGACGGCAACCCTCATGACTGTGGGACAAATTGGTATGTTCAGCGCCTCGAATCAGTACGTTGTCGCATGTCTTATTGCCGCCTCGTTATATTCTATGGTATTGGTCTTTAACCGCCTGGGATTTTTTAATTTCTCGCGACTCTATTTCAGTATTATTCCCAATTTCATCATCATCATAATTGGGTCAAGTATTTCTGGTGATAAGTTGATGGCCTATAAATTCATGCTTCTCGGAACAATCGTTTGTCCATTGATTGTATTTGAATTGAAAGAAAGACAGTATTTGATCATTTCAATAGCATGGGCGCTACTCTCCTATCTTTCATTCGATTTGGTGAATCCGCATATTCCGATCTTCCCAAATATTGATGTCACTGCTGTAGACAACGCAGTGAATATTGCAATCAATTCAATTGTAACCTATGCCTCATTAATTCTTGGTTACATTTATCTGCAAAGGCTTAATGTCCGTGCAGAGCATTCATTGCAACAGTCTTTATCGCTTACCGAAAGTCAGAAGAGAATCATCAGCACTAAAAACAAGAAATTGACTGAGGTCCTGGACATTACGCAAAAGCAAAAGGATATCATTCAGGCTAAGAATAAGCATATTCAAGACAGTATCAACTATTCTCAAAGTATACAGACTGCTATTATGCCTAGCCCGAGGGAATTGATGAATGCCATACCGGATTTGTTTATCTTCTTTGAACCCAAAGATGTGATTAGTGGCGATTTTTACTGGTACAATCAAATTGGCAATAAAAAGGTATTGGTTGTGGCCGATTGCACAGGTCATGGCGTTCCAGGAGCACTGTTAAGTATGGTAGGATCTAATCTGCTTGATCGTATTGTCATGGGTAAAGGGATTTCAGATCCAGGTGAAATCCTCTTTCGCTTAGATATGGAACTTTGTCGTGTATTGCGTACTTCAGGTAAACAAATCAACGATGGAATGGATGTGGCTATAGCCGTCCTGGAAGATACGAGCAATACACTTCATTTTGCTGGAGCAAAACAATCCTTAATTTATATAGAGGAAAATCAGCTCTTTCAAGTCAAGGGCGATCGCAGGTCCATCGGTGGAAAGCGCCCTGAAGATTGCAGTGTTTTTACAACACATACCATAGACTACAGCCAAAAATGTCCTTTTTACATGTTTACAGACGGAATTTGTGATCAGTTTGGTGGTCAGCAATCTAAGAAGTTCATGGTCAAAAGACTCAAGCAATTTTTCTTAGAAAATCATCCTTTGCCTTTTATTTACCAGAGAGAGTTGCTAGTCGATATGCTCTTGGATTGGCAAGGTTCTGAAGAACGCGTAGACGATATTCTTGTCATCGGATTTAGTCCAGATCTCAATATTCCTCAAAAGAGAACAGGCAGGGAAAAACACCCTAGTGTCCTTCGGGCTATTCAGAAAAAAGATCAGTTATAAGTCGATGACCAAGAGGCTATTAACATATTAATTGTTAATAACTTTGGTTTTTTGTTCATAAGCTCCTATACTTGTTCAGCTTAAATTTTCCTAAAAAATGAATCAATTTCAACCTGTTTTTTTCAGGTTGTCTTGTGAAGAGGAAAAAACACAATACCAATTACTGTTAGAGCAACATCCTGAAATTGAAATCATCGATTGCTATGAAAAGCAATTGGATGAACTCATTAAAATTCAAAATCCCAAGAGAAAATTCTCCTTTGAAGAATTGGCTGCTGAACGTCAAAGACGATTTGGAGAAGAATACGCCAAACAAGGGGTATGGGTTTATTATTCCTGGAGCAGAAGACTTATTCATCTTTTGGACGAAAAAGATTTCGTCAGGGTTCGAACAAACCGAAATCTCTATAAGATCAAACCCGCAGAGCATCACCGTATGTCCCAAAAAAGAATCGGACTCGTTGGGCTCTCTGTAGGACATGCTGTTGCCCTCACTTTGGCTCAAGAAAGGTGTTTTGGTGAACTTCGCATTGCAGATTTCGATTGTCTTGACCTATCTAATTTGAACCGGATTCGGACAGGTGTCCAAAATATAGGCCTTCCGAAGACAACTATTGTTGCCAGAGAAATTGCAGAGATCGACCCCTTTCTCAAAGTTACTGTATTCGAAGAGGGAATAACTGAGGATAATATGGAAGCTTTTCTGTCAGAAGGTGGAAATCTTGATCTACTCATTGATGAATGCGATAGTCTCGATATCAAAATCAAATGCAGAGAAGAGGCCAGAAAGAGAGGTATCCCTGTAATCATGGAAACTTCAGACCGGGGCATGTTAGACATTGAACGCTTCGATTTGGATCCTCAGCGCCCTATCATGCATGGATTGGTAAAGGACCTGGACTCGAGTAAATTAAAAGGATTGACGAATGAAGAGAAAGTCCCTTACATCTTTCCGATGATAGAAATGGATGAGTCCTCTTTGCGCCTGCGTGCTTCAATGTTTGAAATAGAACAAAGTATCAGCACTTGGCCGCAATTGGCTTCAGATGTCACGCTAGGTGGTGCAACGGTTTGTAATGTGGCAAGAAGAATATTATTGGATCATATCAAGGATTCTGGGCGTTTTTTCATCGATCTAAATGCGCTGATCAAAGATCAAAAGGAGCCAGAGGACATTGTAGAGGACAGATCTCTGGAAGCTCTAGATCTTAATGAAGTCATTGATTGCATCAAGGCCATTCACTTGCCTAATCACATGTTCAATACACCTCTCGAATCAGACGAAATAGATGAATTGATTGAAGCCGCCAACTTGGCACCGTCTGGAGGCAATAATCAACCCTGGACATGGATTACGCATGAGCAAAAGATCTATTTGGTCTTAAACAAAGAAGCCAATCGTTCACTTTTGGATCACTCCTTTTCAGGTTCAATGATTGCTTTCGGTGCTGCTAGTAAAAATCTGAAAATCAAGGCTTTTAATATGGGCTATCAGATCTTTCAGGAACTACTGGATTTCGAAACTGATGGCTTCATCGTTCACAGTTCTTTCGCTTTCAAAGAAGCAAAAGATAGCTTGTCTTTACAGAACAAGCATTTGGTTAAACAGATCAGTAAACGGCATACTTCGCGAATTAATCAAAGCACCTGGGACATTCCATTTGCCTTTATAGAAAGTTTGAGAGCAATTGAAAAACGAGAGCCTTTTGCAAAAATCAGATTGGTGACCGGTGCTGGCCCCATAAATGAAATAGGTAAGATCATTCGCAATTGTGATAAGCTGAGGGTAATGCACCAAAAGGCTCATAGCGAATTGATGGATGAAATTCGCTGGAACGAAAAGGAAAATAACATACGCAAAGACGGCATAGATATTGACACCCTTTACTTAAGTCCTGCAGAACATGCAGGTCTAAAGATTTCTCAAAATTGGGATGTGATCTCCTTCTTAAAAGAAATGAAAAAGGGATCGGGTTTTCTCAAGTTGAGTGAAAAGTCCATCGCCAGTGCCTCTGCCCTTGGCCTGATCAGTATTCCGACTGAATCGGCCTTTCAATTCTTTAATGCCGGTAAATTCCTTCAAGAAGTATGGCTCTCTGCAACAGAATTCTCCATTGGGTTTCAACCTTTAACGGCTTCTCTTTTTATGATGAAAAGAGCGAGAGCTGAGGAGCAATTTGAATTTTCCTTAGAAGAACAACATGTTCTCCTCAAAGAGTATGAAAAAATTCGCATCGGATTTGGGCTGCCGGAAGGTGAATTCCCCGCCTTTTTATTCCGCCTTTGCCTAACCCATGAAAACATTAAAAAATCGCTTCGCAAACCTATTAAACACTCATTAATTAGAACATGACTAAAATGCACAAGTACTTTCGCATTGAGATCATCGAGGCGAAAGCAAACAAGGATCTGAGCCAGCGATTTTTTGAAGGACATATCCAGGTATTAAAAGAAAAAGGAATTCGTAAATTGGATTCAGCAGCAGCAGAATGGTTGGACAATCCTTCTGTACAACTGATTTGTTGTTTTGAAGATGATCATCTGGTTGGGGGCGCTCGAATTCATCAATTTAACGCCAATTTTCGTTTCCCCTATGAACTGGTCTTAGCAAGTATCAACCCGCAGTATTTGCGGATTTCTGATCACGAAGCCCCAGATAAGTATGGAGAATCATGCGGATTATGGATTCACAAGAATTTTAGGCGCATTGGCCTCAAGGAAATGATCATGCGTTATAAAATGGTTTGTGCAAATCATCTCAAGCTGGAGCATTTATATGGTATATGCCCTAGGCATACGTTTGATCACTTTAGGACGCTAGGCTTTATTCATTGCTCATTTCAAAATCAAATGCTTGAGTTTCCCTATCCTAGCCCTGAATATCAGACCATAGCCGTAAAATGCAATACCAAAGATTTTAAATATGCCTTTCAACGCGAACAGAAAATGATGAGATCGCTAAGAGACAATCCTTTTCAAACCGTCATCGGAGGAGGCACTGAGGGCGCTTCAATATTTGAAATTCACTCATCGGTAATTGATAGAAATGAATTGCTTTTGGAGAAACAAAGGGAAATTCGGAAGAAGAAAGAGGAAGAGAACAAAGAATGGCTATAAGTCTTTGGTAATAAGAACTCGGTATTTCAAGCCAATGCTTGTTCTTCGAGTTCTTTGATTTCCACTGAAAAGTCGTATTTCAAATCGGGGTGCAGACTCTTAAGGGCATTTTTTGCCTTTTTGATTTGCCCCTCGAATAGATTCCTAAGTGCTTTTGTTCGTTTAAATGGGATTTTCTCACGAAGCATCTCATTGCAGAAGTATACACGCATTTCAATCTCCGTTTCTTTCTTGCCAGAATAACGAATAAATCGATCCATTTGGCGAAGAATCCTGCGCAAGTTCTTTTTGCAATAGTAAAACTGCGTGCGGTTTACCTCTTTCATTTGATCGGCTACATCTTCTTTCAAGGCCATGACATAACTGTGTTCATCTTCTGCTTCGAAAAGCAAATAGGTCATCAATTCCTTGTTTTCTTTCTTGAATCGAGCAAGCCGCAAACACAATTCGAGTAATTCGTTCGGGTTTTTTTCTTTGAGTTCTTTCTTAATTTCTGCTGCGCTAGCTGCCTTCATCTTCGCTAAATAGAATTTGTGTTTGATTTAATAATCGAAATAAAATTAGTGCATATCTTGGCCGCATGTCAAAAGATTTGAAAATAGTTTTCATGGGCACACCTCATTTTGCAGTGACGTGTTTAAAAACATTGGTAGAGGAAGAACTCAACATTGTTGCTGTGATCACTGCTGTGGACAAACCTGCTGGCAGGGGAAAAAAATTGAAAGCCAGTCCGGTAAAAGAATATGCCTTAGAACAAGGCTTAAGGGTTTTGCAACCATCCAATTTGAAGTCTCCTGACTTTATTGATGAATTAAAGCAGCTCGAAGTAGATCTTTTCGTTGTAGTGGCCTTTCGCATGTTACCCGAAGTTGTTTGGGCAATGCCTCCTATGGGAACCATTAATTTGCATGCATCTCTCCTACCCAATTATCGCGGTGCCGCTCCAATTAATTGGGCGATAATAAATGGTGAAAAAGAAACGGGTGTAACGACATTTTTTATTGAAAAGGAAATCGATACGGGTAAAATCATTCATCAAGACCGCGTTCGTATTCTCGAAGAGATGACAGCTGGTGAACTGCATGATGAGTTGGCCCTTGTTGGTTCGCGGCTTTTGTGCAAGACCATCACTGCAATAGCCAAGGAGGAAGCTGAATCCTATGTACAAGCTTATGATTCTGAGCACATGAAAAAGGCCCCAAAGATCTTTAAAGAGGATTGTCGAATCAATTGGGACAGTATGGGTTTAGATATTCATAATTTCATTCGCGGCCTCTCTCCTTTTCCAAGCGCATGGACACAATTGGATGATGAAAAAGCCAGTCTGCTCAAAATAGCGCGTGCAACATTTATTGAAGAGAGACATGAAGAACGTCCTGGTAGCATCCGCATTTCTAAACGCACATTTGAAGTGGCGTGCAAGGATGGATGGATATCTATTTTAGAATTGATCCCTCAAGGAAAAGGTAAGATGAACGTTCAGGCATTTCTAAATGG